>JANPKP010000035.1:0-7944 GCA_031426095.1 Gemmataceae bacterium | reverse complement strand
GGGTTGATACACCCGCTACACCAACCTCATAACCGTACTAGACACGGGAAAACGACGAAACGCCGGGGTGGTGGCCCCGGCGTTTCGTCGTGCGTCGGCGAGTGGGCGCTACTGGATTCGAACCAGTGACTTCCACCGTGTGAGGATGGCACTCTACCGCTGAGTTAAGCGCCCGAGTGATGCCCGGCCCACTTGTGGGCCGGGTTAACGACGTGATGTTCGTGATAAGGGAGAAGCCCCCCGCCGTCAAGGTTCACACCTTCGGCGGAAGCGTGGACGGGGCCGCGTCCTCGAACCGGGGGGCAGCCGACGGCGTGACCCGCGTCGGCGGCTTGACCGGCTCAGGCTCGATCGCCTGCCGCGTGGTAGTGTTGCCGCTCTCGGACACTTCGTCCTCGATGCCCTTCATGCCTTTTTTGAACTCGACCATCGTCTTGCCGAGCGAGCGGCCGATGTCCGGCAGTTTGCGGCCGAACAAGAGGATGCCGAGGGTGAGTAACACGATGATTTCTGGCGCGCCGATCGAGCCCAACATGGCAGATTCCTCCTCAGCGTGAGTGCGTCGGGGTCGGGAGTGACACGGACGGGAGGAGGTTGAAGGTAACCCGACCCGGAAACGATTGCCCGCGAGGCTGGTGACATCATATCCGCCGCGAGCGAACCCCGGCAAGCGAACCCGGCGGTTTTTCCGCCGCGGGGTTACGGTTGCGCCGGCCCCGCGACCTTGAGCGTCACCGTCACCGGGAAGTGGTCCGAGTAGCCGCGGGCGAGCTTGTTGCCTTGGTTGCCGAACACCCACGGCCGGCGGACCGGCTCGCCCCGGATCGCAGGCCGGATCAGCCCGTCGGTCACGGTGCGGACCGAGTCCGGGTCGCACCCCCAGCCGGCCACGTCGAGCATCCCGGCCGAAACGCCGATCTGGTCGAAGATTTGGGGCCGCTTCTCCTGCTCGTAATAGATGGTGCTGAAGCGATCGACCGGCTTGCCGCACATCAGGCCGAGCAGCCGCGGGTTCGCGTCCATCGCGGTCACGAGTGTGCGGTCGGCGGTCATCCTTAGGCCGTCAACGACCGACGGGGCGTCGGGCGGGTCGTTAAAGTCTCCGCACACCAGAAAGTCGGCTGCCGGGTCAGCCCGCGTCCGGTTCTCCAAAATGCCGTAAATGGTCTTGGCGTAATTCATCCGGCTGGCCGAGCCGTCGTCGGCCCCCTGCTTGAGTTGGGACCGCCAGTGTGAGACGACCAGGGTGAGGGCGTGGCCGTTGGCCGTCAGGCGGGTTTCGAGGACGCGGAGGTTCCGGGTACCGGCCAATTTGGTGGCCGCGGCGTCGATCTCCAACCGCGTGATGAGGCACGGGGCGATGAACCGGCCGGCGTTCCCCTTGAGTTCGACCATCGCCACACGCGTGTACCGCGGGGCGTCCGGCGGCAGGCGGGCGTTCAGGGCGTCCCGCAGCAACTCGGCGGCGCGGACGCTCTCGACCTCGCAACAGCCGAGGACGTCCGGCCCGCGGCCGCCGTTCATCGCCACGATCCGCTCGGCGAGGTGGTCGTACTTGAGTTGCCGGCTGGCCGCGTCCTTGGAGAACCAGTTGTCGTAAGGCTCGTCGGTCGAGTTGCGGCCGTCGTCGCGGTCGTCGAACAGGTTCTCCACGTTCCAGAAGCAGAACAGGTAGTCGCCCGCCGGCACCGTGGCGGTCGGACCGGCCGGCGTGCCCGGCTCGCCCGGCCCCCTCGCCTTGAAGGCCCCGCCGAAGTAGAGACCCGCCCCGATCAAGGCCACAACAACGAGGCCGATCTGGAGGGCGGACGGCAGTGCCCGGAAGGTGCGGAGGAGGAAGCGGGCGTTCTCCTCGTTCAGGGGACTGGGCTTCCGGGGCATGGCTCACCGGGGGAGGGCCGTCGGGGGCGGGGGTGAGGAGAGCTTACCAACCCGCGGCGGCGGGGGAAGGCCCGGGGGCGGCGGGCGGGCGATTCGGCTGGACAAGCTGCGGCACGACGCTATGACCCGGGCCTGAGTTCGCAAGGGCGGTTCGCAGGCCGGGCGGTGCCCGGGTCCGGGAGGGCGTGTGATGAAGGTCTCCAGCGGGCTGTTGGGGGTGGCGGCGGGGGCCGGGCTGGGCGTCGTCGCCGCCCTGTTCTACCTCGGCCAGCCGCGGCCGGCCGGGGCGGCGTCGAACGACCGCTACGGCGACTACGTCATGTGCACCGGGGCCGTCAGCATCAACCCGAAGGTCCAGACCGACGGCGTCTGGCTCCTCGACTACCGCTGCGGCAAGCTCCTCGGCACGGTGATCGACCGCAACGCCGGCAAGATCGTCGGCTGGGCCGAAGTCGACCTCACCACCGAGTTCGCCATCGCCCCCCGCCAGGACGTCCACTTTATGATGACGTCCGGGTACGTGACGCAGGGCCAGTCGGCCCTGTACGTGGCCGAGACGACGACCGGCAAGTTCGGCGTCTACACGATGGGCCCCGGCCAGAACGGCGGCACCGTGGTCATCCGCCGGCACGACCAGACGACGTTCCGCCAGGCCGCCCCGCCGGCCGGCCCCGCCGCGGGTGCGCCGCCGGGCCCCGGGAGCGGCACCGTCCCCGTCGGGGCCACCGTGCCCCCGCCCGAGCCGAAGTCGCCGGCCGCGGAGCCGAAGCTGATGCCGGAGCCCAAGCCGCTGCCCGACCCGAAGCCCGCGATGAGCGCACTGCCGCCGCTCCCGGCCGTGACGGTGCCCGTCCCCCTGCCGCCGGCCCCCATCCCGCTGCCGACGACTCCCATCAGCCCGTGACGGCTGGCCGTTGAATTCGATGCAAAAAGCCCGCGGACCCCGGTCCGCGGGCTTTGGCGTTGCTTACGATATCCGGGAGCCACCCCCATTGCGTCCGTCGCGGGCCCGCCATGATCGACACGCACGTCCACGTCGTGCCGCCCGCCCTCCCGGGCACCGGGTCGCTCTGCCCCATCCTCCGCTCGCCCCCGGACGCCGTCGCCCGCGCCCTCCGCGCCCAGATGCGGACGAGCGGCACCGCCCACGCCTTCGGCATGCCCGCGTGGCCGGCCACCGACGCCGACCCGCTGGGCACCGCCGGCACCCTCCGCGTCGCCGAGATGGTCCCCGGCCTCAAGCCCATCGGCCTCGCCGACCCGACCCGCACCGACGACGCCCACTTCCTTCGCGTCGAGGAACTGCTGAAGGCGGGTGCCGTGGTCGCCCTCAAGGCGTACCTCGGCTACCTCCACTTCGAGCCGGCCCACCCCCACTACCGCCGGTACTACGAACTCGCCGGCCGGTACCGCGTGCCGGTCGTGTTCCACACCGGCGACACCTACTCGCCGATGGCCAAGCTCAAGTACGCCCACCCGCTCGGCGTCGACGAGGTGGCGGTGGACCACCCGGAGACGCGGTTCGTCATGGCCCACGCCGGCAACCCGTGGCTCACGGACGCCGCGGAGGTCGTCTACAAAAACATGAACGTCTGGTGCGACCTGTCCGGCCTCGTGGTCGGCGACGAGGGCGATTTCGCGTCCGACGCCGCCAAGGAGCGGATCGCCGACCTGTCGGCCGACCTGCGGAAGGTGTTCCGGTACGCCGAGCGGCCGAACCGCTTCCTGTACGGCACCGACTGGCCGCTCGCCCCGATGCCGTCGTACCGCGACTTCGTCTGCCAGGCCTTCCCGGGCGACTGCCACGACCTCGTGTTCGAGGAGACCGCCCGCCTCCTCTACCGCCTCGGGCCGGGCTGAGCGTTCCCGCCTTCTCCCGCTTTTAAACGGCGCGTTTGGCCCGATCCCGCGGCCGGCGAACGACTTGCTTGCTCCCGCTCCCACCCCCCCTGGGAAAGTGGGAGCGTTCGCCATTTCTGCCCCGATTCCCGCCACAGAGCTTGATCCGACGCGGACAACGGCCCCCGCCCTAGGCATAATGGGGAGAACCGCACGGCCCCCGCCGTCGGCCCGGCAAGGAGACCGCGACGATGATGAACACCGCCTTGAAGGACGCCGTGATGCGGCTCCTCCCCCGGCTCACGACGCCGGCCCAGTACATGGGCGGGGAGCTGAACTCGGTCGCCAAGGACCACCGGCAGGTCCGCGGCACCGTCTGCCTCTGCTTCCCGGACGCGTACACGCTCGGCATGAGCCACCACGGACTGCAAGTCCTTTACACCCTCCTCAACGCCGACCCGCGGTGGGCGTGCGAGCGGGCCTTCACCCCCTGGCTCGACGCCGAGGCCGCGTTCCGCTCCGCCCGCCTGCCGCTCTACGGGCTGGAGACCTTCACGCCCCTGCACGCCTTCGACGTGGTCGGGTTCAGCCTCCAGTACGAGGTCTGCTACACGAACGTCCTGACCATGCTCGACCTCGGCGGCATCCCTCACTTCAACACCGGGCGCACGGTCGCCGACCCGCTCGTGATCGCCGGCGGGCCGGGGGCGCAGAACCCGGAACTGCTCGCACCGGTCGTCGACCTGTTCGTGATCGGCGACGGCGAGGAGAGCCTGCCCTGGGTCATGGACGTGTGGATGGAACTGAAGGAGAAGGCCCTCCGCGACGGCGACATCTCCCCCCGCCGCCGTCTCGACATGCTCGCCGAACTCGCCGGCCGCACGACGTGGGCCTACGCCCCGATCTTCTACGAGCCGGAGTACCACGCCGACGGCACCATCGCGGCCGTCAACCGCACCCGCTCGGACGTGCCCGTCGATGTGACCGCCTGCACGATCAAGCAGAACCTCGACGACATCCCGCTGCCGACGAAGCCGGTGGTGCCGTTCATCCAGACGCCGCACGACCGCATCGCAATCGAGATCATGCGGGGCTGCCCGTGGCAGTGCCGCTTCTGCCAGAGCACCGTCATCAAGCGGCCGCTGCGGGTGCGGTCGGTCGAGACGATCGTGAGCGCCGCCCTCGAAAGCTACCGCAACACCGGCACGAACGAGATCAGCCTGCTCTCGCTCTCCAGCAGCGACTACCCGCACTTCGAGGAGCTGGTGCGGCGGATGCACGAGACGTTCGCCCCGCTCGGCGTGAACGTCTCGCTCCCGAGTCTCCGGGTGAACCACCAACTCCGGAGCGTGCCGAAGCTGATGCGCGGCTGGCGGAACGCCGGGCTGACGCTCGCCCCCGAGGTGGCCCGCGACGACATGCGGACGCAGATCCGCAAGCCGATCAAGAACGACGACCTGTTCGAGGGCTGCCGCGAGGCGTTCAAGGAGGGGATGGGACAGGTGAAGCTCTATTTCCTCTGCGGCCTCCCCGGCGAGCGGGAGGCCGACCTCGACGGTATCGTCGATCTGGCCGAGCGGATCAGCAGCATCGGCCGGGAGGTGACGGGTCGGTACAAGGACGTGACCGCGAGCGTGTCGAACTTCGTGCCCAAGCCTCACACGCCGTACCAGTGGAACGGCATGCAGAGCCGCGAGTACTTCCGCTGGGCGGGCGACTACCTGCACCGCCGCAAGCGGCTCAAGAGCGTGCGGATCAAGCAGCACGACGTGGAGACGAGCCTGCTCGAAGGCATCCTCACCCGCGGCGACCGCCGCGTGTCGCCGGGCCTGTACGAAGCCTGGAAGCGGGGCGCGAGGTTCGACGGCTGGCGGGAGTGCTTCAAGGCGGACCTCTGGTGGGGGGCCTTCAAGGACAAGGGCATCGACGTGGACTTCTACGCCCACCGCCAACGGCCGACGACCGAGAAGCTGCCGTGGGACCACGTCAACGTGAAGAAGGGGCGGGCGTACCTGGAGAAGGAGCAGGAGCGGAGCGTGGTGCAGCTCCGCGTGATGGCCGAGGCCGTCGGCGGCGAGGCCGACGGGCGGACGGGGTGCGGGGGGTGAGGCGATTCGTGGTCAACAACGGGGGCGCGACGATGAACATGCCGATCCGGCCGCCGCTCATCAAGGGCGGCCCGTTGAGGTTCACGGTCGATGACTATTTCAAGCTGTCCGAATCCGGCATCCTCGGAGACAGGCGGGTCGAACTCATCGGTGGGGAGATCATCGAGATGCCGGCGCAAGGCAACGCACACGCGGCGACGATTGATGAGGTTCGAGAACTGCTCATCGCCGCCTTCGGCCCGGGGTATTGGGTCCGGTCTCAGTACACGCTCAACTTGGCCCCCCACGGCGTGCCCGACCCCGACATCGCTGTGATCCCCGGCGACCGCCGCACGCCGGGGGCGGACATTCCGACGGGTGCTTTACTCGTCGTCGAGGTAAGTGATTCGCGGCTCACGTACGACCGGACGGCGAAGGCCAGCCTGTACGCGGCGAGCGGGGTGAAGGATTATTGGATCGTGAACATCCCCGACCGGCAGCTCGAAATCCGCCGCGACCCGCAGCCGGACGCCACGCAGGAGTTTGGCCACGGGTATGCCACGCTCACGACGCTCAAGCCCGGGGCGACGGCGGTGCCGCTGGCCGCCCGGAACGGGGCGGTGGAGGTGGCGAGGTTGTTTTTCTGATTCTGGGGTGAGTACGCTAACGCAGGAAGCCGAGGGGTGGCGATCCCTCGGCTTTCGCCATCGATGGCACTACCACTTCGGCTTGAAGCCTTCTTCCTTGTGGCGGGCCTTGTTGAAGCTCTGGGCCAACAGGCCGAGCGACAGGCAGCGGGCCCGGAACGCGGCCGGGGTCGCCGCCCTCGCGGCCTCGGCGTCGGCGGCCTTCGAGAGCTTCGCGTGGGCGGGCCAGTCGGCCGGGATCTCCTGGGCCTTCATCGTCTCCACGAGCGTGTCTTCGAGCTTCGCCATGCGGTCGATCAGCGGCGGGGTGATCTCGCAGTTGTACGTCTTGTGGATGTTCAACACCCGCGGGCCGCTCGCCTCCTCGTCGTCCGCTTCCTTCTGAGGGTCGCGGCCCTTGAGGTAGATCCCGAGGCCGACGAGCCCGGCGACCATCGCCAGCGCCGCGACGACGAACAGGGCCTTCGCCCCGGGCACTTCGGCGAACATCAGCACGAACGACAGCAGCGCCAGAATGGAACCGCCGCCGAGGACGGTGAACGGCCACGGCACCCGGCGGTTCCACGCGGTGAGGGCCTTGCGGGCGGGCGTGGCGGGGGCCGCGGCCGACCCGGGGGCGGCCCCGCCGGGCACCTTCACGATCACCACCGTGATGTTGTCCGGCCCGCCGCGGAGGTTCGCCAGGTCGACCAGGAACTTGGCCGCCTCGTCCGGGGCCATCGCCGCAACCGCGGCCCCGATCTCGTCGCCCGGAACCTGGTTGCTCAGGCCGTCGCTGCACATCAGGAAGGCGTCGCCCGGCTCGACCGGGTGCGGGCCTTCGACGTCCACCTCGACCTCGGGGTCCGGCCCGAGCGACCGGATGATGACGTTCTTCTTGAAGTCGCCGAGTTCGTCCGGATCGACGCCCTGCCGCTTGGCGACCTCCCAGACCCACGAGTGGTCGAAGGTGAGTTGCTCGGCCTTGCCGCCGCGGACGCGGTAGGCCCGGCTGTCGCCGACGTGGCCGACCCACGCCCCCTCGGGCCGCAGCACGAGGGCGGTGCCGGTCGTCCCCATGCCGCGGAACTCGGGGTTCTCCTGGCCGATCGCGTAGATGCCGGCGTTCGTTTCCTGGAACGCCCGCCGCAGCGCCGGGATGACCCCGTCGCGGGCGTGCTTCATGAACAGGAACGGGATGTCGCGGACGGCCTTCGCGCTGGCCTTCTCGCCGACGGCGTGCCCGCCCATCCCGTCGGCCACGACGAACACGTGACCGTGCGAAGACCACCCGGTCGCGTCGGTCGCCGGCTGCGACCCGAACGCGTCCTGGTTGTGGCTCCGTTTCACGCCCACGTCCGTCTGGGCGGCCGACCGGACTGCCTCGAATACCGGCACCGGACTACCCTCACTCGGAGAAGTTCTCATCCCATCTTACGCCACCATCGCCGCCCGTGCCGCCGCCAGTTGCCGAAATCTCTTCTCGGGACCGACTTCCGGTTCCGGTTGAC
>JANPKP010000034.1:0-1508 GCA_031426095.1 Gemmataceae bacterium | reverse complement strand
GGGGGGGCCGTTGGGGTGCCCGGGGCCGCCGCGCGGGGCTCCTCGCCCCCCCCCCCGGGGGCCCGCCTCCCCCCTTTCCCGCCCCCCCGCTCGGACCCCAAACCCCATCCCGCGGGCCCCCCCCCCCCCCCCCCCCACGGGTCGGTCGGAGATTCCCCTTGACGCCGCCGCGGCCGACGGTATCACCCGTCCCGTTTGCCCGCGATCACGACACGAGCGGAGCGCCGCCGGCGGGGGCCGGGGGTGCGTCGCGTGGAACAGGGGGGACGGGGGATGCGCCTCACGAACGTGGCGGCCTGCGCGGCCGTGCTGCTGGCCGCCGGGGCGGCGTCGGCGGCCGAGATCGTCTCGAAGCCGATCGACACCGACGCCCTGGTCCGCCGGCCGAGCGCGGTGGCGGCCAACCTGGCGTCGAGCGCCATCAAGCTGGCCGGGAACGCGGCCGCCGCCACGGCCGACAACAACAAGTACGTCTCCCTCACCAACTTCCTGCTCGGCAAGCGGACCACCGTCGTCGCCCCGACCCAGCCGAACGGCCTCCCGGCCCCCGGCATGTACCCGTCCACCCGCTACCGGAGCTACAACACGCCGGTCGCCCCGACCACGATGCAGTGGCGGCGGTAGCGGGTCGCCGGCCGGGGGGCTTCCGGCGCGGCCGGGCGGGTCGTATGATGGACGCCGGCCCGCCTCGCGGCCCATTCCCACCCGCTGGAGTCCGACCGATGACGAACGGGATCACCCGGGCCGCGTCCGCCCTGGCCCTGGCCGCCGGCCTGCTGGCCACCCCCACGTCGGCCGCCGACGTGAAGCCGGCCGCGGAGAAGGCGGCCGACAAGCCGGCCGCGGACAAGCCGGCCGACAAGCCGGCCGAGACCCCGGCGGTGCCGGCGGCCCCGGCCGTCAAGCCGAACTGGTCCGGGTACGTGGTGACGAACACGCTCACGGCCGACGTCGTTTCCGTGGTCGGCAACACGATCACGCTGCGGATCAAGCAGCCCGCCGCCGGCAAGGGGAAGAAGCCGACGGACAAGGACTTCACGGTCGGCCTGCTGCCCGAGTCGGCCGTCCGGCACCGGGTTCTGCCGCCGAAGTTGAACGAGGCCGGCAAGGTGGTCGCCCGCACGTCGGCCGAGGTCAGCGCCTTCAAGCCCCCGTCCGGCACGGCCCCCGGGTTCCTGGCCAGCACCGACGACCTCACCCCCGGCACGGTCGTGGAAGTGACCCTGGTGCGGGACCGCAAAATCCCGCCCGCGAAGGCGACCGACGCCGACCTGAGCGTCAAGCTGGCGGTCATCCTCGGCCAGGACACGAACTTCAAGGCCCCGAGGAAGTGAGTCGGCCGGTGATGGCACGCGGACCGGGACGCGGGTCGAGATGATCGGAACGAAGCCGTGTTAAAACAACGGAGGGGCGGGGCGGGGTCGCCCGCCCCCCCCACCGGCGGTTGCCAATACTGTGTTTGGTCGGGTCGCCCCGAGGGGCCGCCCCGGCGGCGGCCGCCCCGGGCC
>JANPKP010000033.1:0-2100 GCA_031426095.1 Gemmataceae bacterium | reverse complement strand
CCGGGGTTCACCCCTTCGGGTTCGTCACCCGGCCCATGAAGAGGATCGTCCCGTGCTTCACGTCGCGGATCAGGAACAGGAACGGCCGGTCGGCCCGGAACGGCCTTCGGGCGCTCCTGCCAATGACAACCGCCGTCGCCGCCGCGGCCTCCGTCCCTTCCTCGTTCACATCGACGAACGCCTTGTGTTCGACGGCGGTGATGAACCCCGGGGGCGTCGTGGCCATCCCGCCGAAGTCGGCGGGCCCGAAGGCGTCCACCATACCCAACGCCTGGAGCGGCTTCACGAGCGAGTACGCCTGCTCCCGCTCCAGCCGGCACCGCGGCAGGTAGATGTCGTGGCCCTTCGCCTCTCGCAGCCCGGCGAGCCACTTCGCCAACTCCTCTGCGGTCAGCCCCTTCTCGACCTCGGCCAACCCGCCCTTCTTTGGCGGCAAGATCACCACCATCGCCAGGTCGCCGCCCTTGTACGGCAGTTCCAGGAGTTGAATCCCGTCGTCGCCCCACTTGCCCGCGTCGGCCACGCCGAGCCGACAGGCTCCCTTGAAGTGCATGAGCGGCACCGGCACCGTCTTGCCGCCGGCGAGGTGGAACGGCTGGTCTGTCGTCTCCTTCGGGTCGAACGGCTCGGCCCACTTCCCTTTGAAGTAGATGGCGTTCGTCAGCACCATCGTCGTGGCCGGCGTGACGGTGCCTTCCTTCAGCAAGTCCTTGATCCGGTCGCGGGTCTGCCCCGCCACCCAGCCGTTGATCCGCTTGCGCTCGCCGTCGGGGTCGGCGGCGAAGTCGGCTTCCTGGAAGCCGGCGGCGAAGCGGTCCTTCGTCGTGGCCAGGAACTCGGGCCGCCAGGGGAAGCCCTTCTGACCCCACAGGGCGTTCGCCACCGCCAGCTCGTAGGGCTTCTTCCCGCCGCCGGCGTAGAAGCGGCCGAGGTCGCCGACCGCCAGGGCCTTCTCGGGGTCGGCCGGCAGGTGGAGCACCTTCACCATCTGGTCGCGGGTCGTGCCCTTCGCCCCGACGGCCGTCATGCCGAGCGCCGCGTGGACGCTGTACGGCGAGACGAACAGGTTCCCCGGCTCGCCCTTCAGTTGGCCGTACAGGTCGAGGGCGAAGCGGTTGCCGCCGTCCGCCGCCGCCTGCACGTCGGCCGTCCACGGCACCGGCGGCCCCGCGTCCGGCTCGGACCCGGGGCCGCCGCACCCGGCGGCCGCCACGCACAGGAGTAACGCCAGACCGCGCATCGCTCACCCCTTCGGGTTCGTCACCCGGCCCAGGAACAGGACGCTGCCGGTCGGGTTGTGCTTGATGGCGAACAGGAACGGCCGGTCGGCCCGGAACACCTTCGGCTCCTCGCGGGGGATCATCGCCGCCATCGTCATCATCACCACGCCCGTCGCGGCCGCGGCCTCCGTCCCCTTCTCCGTCACGTCCACGAACGCCTTGTGGACCACGAGCGAGATGAAGAACTGTTCCGCCCCGGTGTGCATGCCCGAGAAGTCGGCCTTCCGCTCGTCGAACGCCCGCGTCAGCCCCAGCGCCTTGAGCGGGTCGTTGAGGGTGTACGACGCCTCCACCTTGAACCGCGGCAGTTCCGTCCGCACCATGAGCGGGCGGGCCGCCTTCGCCCACCCGGCGAAGCTGTCGGCCGTCAGCCCGGCTTCGAGCTTGGCCAGCCCGTCCGGCTTCTCGGGCAGGGCCACCACCATCGACAGCTCGTTCCCCTTGTACGGCAGCTCCAGCACCTGCACCCCGTCCGCCTCGGCGTACCGGAACCGGTCGCGGCGGTGCATCAGCGGGGCGGTCGCCTTCGACCCGTCGGCCCGGGTGAACGGGGCGTCCTTGGTCAGCGACTTCGGGAACGGCGTCGGCCACTGCCCCTTGAAGTAGACGGCGTTGGTCAGCACCAGCCGCGTCGTGGCGTCGATGTCGCCGGGCTGGAGCAGGTCTTTGATGCGGTCGTGCGTCTTGCCGGCCACCCAGTCGTTGATGGCGCGGCGGGTGGCGTCGGTGTTCTTGAAGTCCACCGCCCGCAGCCCGGCCCCGTGGCGACTTTCCAGGTCGGCCAGGAACGGCCGGCGGAACGGGTAGTCGCTGTGGCCCC
>JANPKP010000032.1:0-1828 GCA_031426095.1 Gemmataceae bacterium | reverse complement strand
GACTTGGGGCGGGGGTGACACGGTGACGTACGACACCTCGGCTTCTTCGTCACCGTGTCACCCCCTCACCTTGTCACCCCTTCACCCCCTCATCCGACCGCCCCGTGGTCCCGCTCCAGGCCGACGATCTTCTCGTTGCGGCGGGCGTGGCGGCCGCCCTCGAAGTCGGTGATCAGCCACGCCCGCACCATGCGGTCGATCAGCTCGTCGCCGATCAGGTCGGCCGACAGGCACATCACGTTCGCGTCGTTGTGCCGGCGGCTCAGTTCGGCGTCGATCATGTCCCGGCAGTTGGCCGCCCGCACCCCGGCGACCTTGTTGGCAACGATGCACATGCCGTGGCCGGTGGCGCAGATCAGGATGCCGCGGTCGGCCTCGCCGGCCCCGACGGCCTCGGCCACCGGCCGGCCGAAGTCGGGGTAGTCGACGCTCGCCGTCCCGCCCGTGCCGCGGTCGGCGACCTCGTGCCCGAGGTCGGCCAGCAGGCCGACGAGCCGCTGCTTCACCCCCAACCCCCGGTGGTCGTTGCCGACGGCGATCTTCATGGACCCACCCATAGGGGAATCAGGCGCTCGACCCGGTCGCGGATGATGCCGGCACACTCCCGGTAGACGGCCTCGTCCCCGCCGATGGGGTCGGGCAGGTCGTCGGCCCCGCACAGGAGCGTGGCGGGGGGGCCGTACCCGGGGTAGCGGGCGGCGAGCATGGCCGCGTGGGTGCCCGTCATGGCGATCACGTCGTCGGCGGCGGCCAGCACCTCGGGGTTCACCGGCCGGCTCCGGTGGTCCCGCAGGTCGGCCCCGCTCTCGGCCACAATCGACGCCGCCATCGGGGTGGCCTCGTCGCCCCCGTAGGCCGACACCCCGGCCGACATCACCCAGAACCCGCGGGCCGGCAGGTCGTCCGGCCCGCACCCGAGGCGGTCGGCCAGCAGCCGCTTGGCGAGCGCCTCGGCCATCGGGCTGCGACAGGTGTTTCCTGTACACACGAACAAGATAAGCCGGCCGGCCATCTTGTCCAGGTCGGCCCGGGGGAACGCCCCGTCCTCCAGCACGGCCCACCCACTCGCGTCGGCCCGCACCACCGTCGGCCGCGTCCGCCCACTCAAATCGCCGCCGTCGACCACCAGCCCGACCGCGTCCCCGAGGGCTTCGGCCGCCGCCGCCGAGGTCGGGAGGAAGGTGTCGGCGACGAGGGCGGGGAACTCCAGGGCCGGCACGACGGCGTCGAACAGCGGGTGGTCCGGGTAGCGGAAGCGGACCAACCCCTCGGCCGCGACGGCCGCCCGCACGCCGTCGCCCCAACTCCCGGGGGGCGAGTAGCCGGCGGCCGCGGGCAGGGCGAGGGTGAGCGGCCCGGGCCAGACGCGGAGCATTAACCGGCGGGCGGCCGGCGGCACAACCAGCCCGAGGCCGGCGGGGTCGTCCGGCCCGTAGGCCAGCACGGCCGGGGGCGAAGCGAGGCCGGGCGGCAGGGCGGACGCGGGGTTCACGAGCGTCACGTACCCGGCGTCGCCCGGGAGGACGGCGGCCCGGCCGGCGAGGAGGGCGTCCCGAACCTGCTGAACGACCGGGGCCGGGTCGGTGGCGGGGGTCCAGTCCAAAACCGTCGGCATCGGGGGCCGTCTCCGGGGTCGGACCGGGGCCGTGGGCGGGGGGCTTGGACGTAATTTACCGAAGGGGGCGGGCGGGTGGTCGCCGGCGGCGTTTTGTGGGGGCGGACGCGGCCGACGGTGGTGCGGGCCGACGCGAGTGGGTGGGCCGTGCTGGAGGACGGGGCGTTCCCCCGGGCCGACCTGGACAAGATGGCCGGCCGGCTTATCTTGTTC
>JANPKP010000031.1:0-11640 GCA_031426095.1 Gemmataceae bacterium | reverse complement strand
GGAACGGGGCCGCCCCCCTGGCCCTCGCCCCCATCTTCCCGAGCCCCTCGGCGGCCGCCCGGCGGGCCGTGTGGTCGTCGTCCCCGAGCTGCTCGACCAGGGCCTTCACCCGCGGCGGGAGGTCGGCGTCGATCGCGTCGGCCGGCTCGCCGTCGGCGACCGGCTTCTTCTCACCGGCGTCCGCGTCGGTCGCGGCGAGGGCGGCGGCGGCCCACGCCTTGACCGCCGGCGTCTTCGACTTCGTCGCCCCCAGCAGGGCCTTCTCGACCAGATCCGGGGCCAGGGCCTTGAGGGCGGCGAGGGCGGCGTCCTTGTCGTACATGACCACCGCGTTGAACTCCACCCCGTGCTTGTCGTCGGCCACCCGCTTGGCCAGGAACGGGGCCGCCCCCCTGGCCCTCGCCCCCATCTTCCCGAGCCCCTCGGCGGCCGCCCGGCGGGCCGTGTGGTCGTCGTCCCCGAGCTGCTCGACCAGGGCCTTCACCCGCGGCGGGAGGTCGGCGGCCGCCGGCTCCTCCTCCACCACTTCCTTGACCGCCACCGCCAGCCCCCTGGCCGACTGGGCGTCGAGGAACTTGCCGCGGCCGCGGCGGGCGATCTCGGCCACCCCGGCCTTCTCGTCGGCCTTGAGCCCGAACCCGACGACGCTCACGTCCCGCACGTTGGCCGCCAGGGCCAGCTCCTCGGCCGCCTTCGACGGGTCGCCGTGGCACGTCTCCAGGCCGTCCGTCACCAGCACCACCTGGCAGAGCCCTTCGGCCTCGGCGAGCGTCTTCCCGGCCGTCGTTAGGGCCAGGGCGATCGGCGTGTGGCCGACCGGCCGGAGGCCGGCGAGCAGCCCGTCGAGGTCCTTCTTCCCGGCCGCGTCCGCCGTTGCGAGCGGGCGGAGGACCTTCACCGCCTGGCACTTCAGTTCGGCGTCGTGGCCGTACACCGTGAGGCTCACCTTCACCTTGGCGGGCATCTGGCTGACGAGCCCGCGGAGGGCGGCCTTGGCGGCGTCCATCTTCGTCACCCCGGCCTCGATCTCGTCCCCCATGCTCCCCGAACAGTCCACGATCAGGGCGTAGTTGCGGACGTCGCTGAGGGCGACCCGCGGCCGTTCGAGGGCGGCGACCAGGGCGGCGGGTGCCCCGGCGACGGTCAGGTGCTTCCGCTGGGCCGGGGTGAGGGTGAACACCGTGTCGCACTTGTCGAGGATCGCCCCCGGCTGCTCGCCGGTGCGGACCAGGGCCAGCACGTCGTCGAAGGTGACGGCCGGGGCCGCGGCGGCGGCCGGGGCGGCGAACAGCAGGGCGGCCGCGAGCAGGGCGGCGGTTCGGGCAAACGCGGTCATGGCGGGCTCCGGAGGAAACGGGTGAAGGGTTCGGTCGTCTCTCCGGCATAAGCGGGCCGGCCGCCGGGGTGTTACACCGGGGCGGCCGGAATGTTCCGCGGCGGCCGTACAATACCCCCGACCCACCCCCCGCCGCCGAGGAGCCGACCCGGTGTCCACCGACCGCTTCACCGACTACCTCGCCCAGTTCGCCGCCGACCGGGCCCTCATGCTCGAACAACTGCGCAAGGTCGTCGTCGGCCAGTCCGACGTGATCGAGCAGGTGTTGGCCGCCATCTTCACCCGCGGCCACTGCCTGCTCGTGGGCGTGCCCGGGCTGGCCAAGACGCTCATGGTGTCGAGCATCAGCCAGATCCTCTCCACGAGCTTCAAGCGGGTCCAGTTCACCCCGGACCTGATGCCGTCGGACATCACCGGCACCACCGTGCTCGACGAGACGCCCGACGGCAAGCGGGAGTTCCGCTTCGTCCGCGGGCCGATCTTCGCCAACGTGGTGCTCGCCGACGAGATCAACCGCACGCCGCCGAAGACGCAGGCCGCGTTGCTCGAAGCCATGCAGGAGCGGCAGGTGACGGCCGGGCAGGAGACGATGAAGCTGCCCGAGCCGTTCTTCGTGATCGCCACCCAGAACCCGATCGAGCAGGAGGGCACGTACCCTCTCCCCGAGGCCCAGCTCGACCGCTTCATGTTCAACATCAAGGTCGAGTACCCGTCGTCCGACGAGGAGAAGCAGATCGTCTCGCTGACCGCCCGGGAGGAGAAGGCGGAGATGACGAAGGTGCTCAGCGGGGATCGGATCATCGCCTGGCAGAAGCTGGTGCGGAAGGTCGAGGTGCCGGCGTTCGTAATCGACTTCATCGTCAAGCTGGTGCGGGCGACGCGGCCGAAGGACCCGTCCGCCCCGGAGGTCATCAAGCGGTGCGTGGACTGGGGGGCGGGCCCACGGGCCGGGCAGTTCCTGGTCCGGGCCGGGCAGGCGTTCGCGGCGATGGACGGCCGCCCGAGCGTGGCCCTGGACGACATCCGGAAGGCCGCCATCCCCGTCCTGCGGCACCGGGTGAGCGCGAACTTCCAGGCCCAGGCCGAGGGCAAGACGAGCGACGACTTGGTCGTCGAACTCCTGAAGGCCGTGAGCGAGCCGGAGCCGGCGAAGTACGTGGCGAAGAAGAAGGGCTAACCGGGGGCGGCGATGCCGATCCACGACTGGACGAAGGCCGAGGGGTGGCTGTTCCACGACTTCCACGGGACTTGGCTCACGCACCTGAAGGAGGCGCTCAACGACGGCCGCATGCCGCCCGGGTTCGTCGCCGCGACCGAGCGGCACGCCGGGGTCTACGTGCCCGACGTGCAGACGTACGCGGAGGGTAATCTGCCCCAACCGGCCGGGAACGGGGTGGCGGTCGCCGAGCCGCACGCCGAACGGCAGGAGGTGATGAAGGCACGGCGGGCGGTGCGGCCCCACCGGCGGGTCGTCGTCCGCACGCCCGACAGGGTGGTAGCGGTGGTCGAGGTCGTGTCCCCGGGGAATAAGAGCCGGGCCGGCAAGGTCCGGGCGTTCGCCCAGAAGGCGGCCGACCTGATCCTGGGCGGCGTCCACCTGGCCGTGATCGACCTGGTGCCGCCCGGCCGGTTCGACCCGGGCGGGATGCACCCGCCCATCCGCAAGCGGTTGGGAACCGCGACCCAGGGGTGCACGCCGCCGCCCGGCCGGCCCCTCACGTTCGCCGGATACCGGGCGGGCGGACCGCCGAAGGCCTACCTGAATTACGCGGCCGTGGGCGACCCCGTGCCGGGCATCCCCTTGTTCTTGTACGGCGACGTGTACGTCGATCTTCCGTTAGAGCAGACGTACATGACCGGGTTCAACCGCCTCCCGGCTTCCGTCCAGGCCAAAGTCGAGTGAGTGCGGGAGAGTCCCGACTTGGCCTTTGCCCCCGGCCCGCCGCCGGCTATAGCCCCGCCCCGGGAACGGGGGGGGGCGGTCCGCGCACACCCGGGCCGGCGGGGGGGCGTTCGCATGGGGCTGTTGCCAGGGACGGTGCCGGTCGGCCGCGGCGTCGCCGTTCGCCTCCGGGCCGCATTCCACGTCCGCCGGCCGCGGCTGTCCGCGGCGCGGGTCGAGGCGGTCGCCGTCGGCGGGTTCTTCCTCCTGCTCGCGGTCGCCCTGTCCCGCGTCGCGGCGGTGCGGCCGCTCTGGTTCGACGAGGTGTTCACCGTCCGCCTCGCCCGGGTCGCCTCCGTCCGCGAACTCCTCCGGCTGCTCGCCAACGGGGCCGACCTCAACCCGCCGCTGAGCTACCTCGCCGTCCGTGCGTCCGTCTCCCTGTTTGGCGAAACCCTCTGGGCCGTCCGCCTGCCGTCGCTCGCCGGCGGGCTGGTCGGCGTGTTCGCCCTCTACCTGTTCGCCCGCCGGCGGGGCGGGCCGTCCGCCGGGTGGGTGGCCGCCGCCCTCGTCCCCCTCGGGCCGAGCGTCTGGTTCTACTTCACCGAGTGCCGCCCGTATGGGTTGGCGACCGGCTTCGCCGGGCTGGCCCTCGTCTGCTGGCAACGCGCCGCGGAAGCCGGGGACGCCGGCCGGCCGCGGGGCGGGTGGCTCGCCGGGCTGGCGGCCGCGTTCGCCCTCGGGGTGTCGGCCCACTACCACTTCGCCCTCGCCGTCGCCGGGCTCGGGCTCGGGGAGGCCGTCCGCACCCTCCACCGCCGCAAGCTCGACCGCGCCGCCGCCGCCTGCTTCGCCGTCGCCGTCCTCGCCGTGCTGGCTTACGCCCCGCTGTGGGCCGGCGCGTCCCGCGACTACGCCCCCGGCTTCTGGGCGAAGGTGACGCTCGGCCGGGCCGCCGTGGAGAAGGCGTACACCGACCTCGTGAACCCCGCCGCCGTCGCCCCGCTCGTGGCCGGCTTGCTGCTTGCCGCGTTCGTCGGTGCCGTCGTCGGCCGGCGGAAGGGCGACGGGGGACCGTGGGACTACCGCGGGCACGAAGTCGCGGCGCTCGTCGGGCTGGCCCTCGGGCCGGTGCTGGGCGTCACGCTCGCGGGGGCCGGCGTCACGCCCGGGTATCACTTGCGGTACGCCGTCCCGTCGGCCCTCGGGCTGGCCGGCGTCGGCGGGTACGCGGTCGCCCGGGTCGGCGGCGGGCGTGTCCCGCTGGCGCTGGCGGGTGCCGTGTTCGTCCTTCACGGGGCGGCTTTCGAGTGGACCGGCACCCGCCGGTACTTCGCCGCCGACGCCCGAGCGTCCGCCGAGCTGGCCGCCGGGCTGGGCCGGTACGCGGCGGGCGAAACGGTGCTGATCGAGTCGGCGTTCGACTTCACCCGCGTCTGGCACGAAAACCCGTCGCTCCCGTTCCGCCCGCTCTACGTGGCCGACCCGGCGGCCGCCTTCCGGGCGACGAAGCAGGACACGGTTGAACGCGGGGCGCTGGCGTTGGGGTGGGCGGCCGGTGCCCCCGTGGTCGGCTGGGACGCGGTGACGGCGGCCGTGGACCGCGGCGAGCCGGTGAGCTTCTACGGGTTGGCAAACGGGTGGGTGGCGGGCGAATTGCGATCACGTGGGCTGGTACTGGAGCCGCGGGACGGGTGCGGCGGGTGGCCGCTGTTCCGGCTGAAGCGTTCGCCGTAAGATACGGACTCACCGCGTGAGATGTCTTCAATGGTGTGGCACCGCGTCTTCTCAACCTCCCCCGCCGAAGTGCCGCCGCACGTTCTGGCCTCCCACATGACGGCCGAGCCCCACTTCAAGGGCGACGACCTCGGGTGGACCGGCGGCCAGCTCCGCTTTCCCGACGGCACCACGATCGAACTCGAACGCTACTTAACAAGCGAAGACGACCTGCGGGCCGACCTGAACGCCCACGCGGCTGGGTTGGAGGCGACCGGCGACCCGAACGCCACGGCCCTCATGGCCCACGTCATCCAGACGCAACAGTTGGTGACGCTCCAGGGCACGGGAGAGAAGATCGAGGAGGCGTGCCGCGTCCTCGCGGCGGCGAGCGAGGGCGTCTACCAGATCGACGGCCGGGGCTGGTTCGCGGCGGACGGCACGCTGCTGGTGGCGGAGGGATAAGAGTTCACCACAAAGGCACGAAGTTCCCACGAAGAGGCACGAAGGAAGGCATGGACAGCAGGGCTTGAAACCCTCTTTCTCTTTCCTCGCCTTCCTTCGTGCCCCTTCGTGCGATCTTGGTGCCTTTGTGGTAAAATCCCCCACTATGCCAACCCCCGAGCAGTACCTCCGGCCGTCGGTCATCCAGCAGGTCGCCCGGCTCGACCTGCGGGCCAAGTTCATCGTCGAGGGGTTCCTGACCGGGCTGCACGCCAGCCCGTTCCAGGGCTTCTCGGTCGAGTTCTCCGAGCACCGCAAGTACAACCCCGGCGACGACCTCAAGACCCTCGACTGGCACGTCTACGCCAAGACCGGCAAGTACTTCGTCAAGAAGTTCCGGGCCGAGACCAACATGACGGGCCACCTCGTCATGGACCTGTCGAAGTCGATGGGCTACACCTACCGCCAGGAACTCACCAAGTTCGACTACGCCGTGTGTCTGGCCGCCGCCCTCGGCTACCTGATGATCCACCAGCAGGACCCCGTCGGCCTCGTCACCTTCGACACCCAACTCCGCACCGTCATCCCGCCCAAGAGCAAGCGGACGCAGCTCGGGACGATCCTTTCCGTGCTGTCGAACCTGAAGCCGACGGGCGAGACGGACGTGGCCGGGAGCCTCCTGCGGCTCGCCGGGATGCTCAAGGGCAAGAGCCTGGTGATGGTATTCAGCGACCTGCTGACCGACCCCGAGCCGGTGGTGCGGAGCCTGCACCGGCTGCGGTACGCCGGGCACGAGGTGATCCTGTTCCACATCCTGGACGAAGCGGAGGTCCACTTCCCGTTCACGGGGCTGACGGAGTTCGAGGACGTGGAGAGCGGCGAGAAGCTGGAGGTGGACGCCCGCGGCATCCGCGACGACTACGTGGCCGGCGTGGAGGCGTTCCGCGCCGAGTACAAGCGGGAGTGTGCCGGGGCGAACGTCGATTACGTGCCGATGGACACGAGCGTGGGCTTCGACAAGGCGCTGCTCGACTACCTCATCCTGCGGCAGCGGCGGTTCGCGTGAGGCGCAGCAAGCAGGAATCGAACGGCCTGACAGCAAATTGAGAAGTGCAGTCGAGCCGGAAGTGGCTATTCGGGCGGAGCCTTCTGTCCGACAATGTAGCTCAACTCATCCCGGCGAAACCGCCCCGTCAGATTCTCTTCGCCTTCAAACTCGACCACATAAACCGGCTCCCCTTCTGTCTCCACGGCGATAACCCTTCCCCGCGTGTTCGGCGTCATATGTTCGTCGAACTCAGGATGCGGTGTGCGGACCTTGACTCGATGGCCGACTCGCAATTCTGCCCAACAACTGAAGCACAAGCCGGGCACTTCGTCACCGAAGCGGCACCGCGGCCAATACGTCCTGTACCATTCGTTCACAGGCAGGTTCACGCTCAGGTGATAACCCGCTCCACAAACCGGGCAGCGGCCATATGGCATGGTTAGCTCTCTCGTAGCCACGCCTTTCGACCCCAAAGCAACGTCGGAGCCGCCGTTCCCGCCGAACTCTCTCAACGCTCCCGCGTTACCGGTAAATATGGGAGCGGGTTCCCGATCCCCTTTACGGGCCGGGAGATCGGGAACCCCCAATCGCGTTTTTGCGGTAAAATGCGGTAGCGATCAACGTCGCTACTTGCTCAGGTCCACCGCGATCAGCTCCTTGTCGTTGCGGACGTAGGCGTGCTTGTTGGCGAACGCCGGCATGCTCCACACCACCTTGCGGCCGAACGCCCGGCCGGTCGCCTCCAGCACCTTCGCCCGGCTCGTCTCCTCGTACCCCTTCGGCGTCAGCTTGCCCAGCACGAGGTCGCCCTTCTCGGTGAAGAAGACGAACCGCTCGCCGTTCTTGACGATGAACGCCGTGGCCGAGTTGGCCGCCGTGCCGCCCACGATGTCGTCCGACTCCCACAGCCGCTCGCCGCTCGGCAGGGCGACGGCGTAGGCGTGGCCGCTCTGGTCCAGCCCGTAGAGGGTGTTGCCGTCGGCGAACGGCTGGACGTTGATCGGCGACACCCCGGCCTTCCTCTTGTCCCGCCACACGACCTCCACCCCCGGCTTGTCGGCGGTGAGCTTCAGCAGGATGTTCTTGTCCGAGTAGCCGCCGAGGTAGAGGAGGTCGCCGACCTTCACGGGGGTCATGATGACGCCGCCGTTGGTGGCCTCGTAGGGGGTCGTCCAGAGCTTGTTGCCGGTCTCGGGGTCGAACGCGGCCACCGCCCTCGGGCCGGCCGTGACGAGCTGGCGGACGCCGCCGGCCTCGATGATGCTGGGGGGAACGTACCCCTGCTCGCTCTGGGAGCCGGCCTTCCACAGCTCGGCCCCGGTGAGCTTGTCGAGGGCGACGACGTGGCTCCCCTCGCCGCCGGCGAGGGTGATGAGCTTCTTGCCGTCGATCAGCGGGTGGGCGGCGTATCCCCACAGGGCGGCCTTCGTGCCGTAGTCCTTCTTCAGGTCCTTCTTCCACACGATTTTGCCGGTGGCGGCCTCGCAGCAGAGCAGGGCGCCCTCGGCCCCGAGGAAGTAGACGCGGTCGCCGTCCACGGTGGGCGTGCAGCGGGGCCCCTGGGGGTACGAGATGGTGTAGCGGACGGGGTACTTCTGCTCCCAGAGCGGCTTGCCGGTCGCCTCGTCGAGGGCGAACACCCGCTCGGTGCCGTTGGCCTCCTTGCGCTCGAAGTTCCCCTCGCCGAGGTCGCTCTCGGCCTTGTAGTCGGTGGCGAAGACCCGCCCGCCGGCCACCGCCGGCCCGGCGTACCCGCCGGCGACGGGCGACCGCCACAGCACCTTCGGCCCGCCCGCCGGGAAGCTATCGAGCAGCCCGGTCTCGCGCCAGACGTTGTCCCGCTTGGGGCCCATCCACTGCGGCCAGTCGTCGGCCGCCGCGAGCGGGGCGGTGGCGAGAACGAGGGCGAGGGCCGTCCGGTAGCGCATGGGTGACTCCTTCGGGGTGGAGGGCGGAACACTGCTATGGTAGGCTCGGGGGCCATGAACGCCGACAAACCACCGCCGCGTGTCGCCGTCCTAGCTGGGATCAACGGGGCCGGGAAGACCACCGCCTCGCGCTCGATCCTGACGAACGTCCTCCGCATTCCGACGTTCGTGAACGCGGACGCCATCGCCCGCGGGCTCAACGGCCTAAACCCGGAAGGGGAGGCCGTCCGGGCGGGGCGGATCATGCTCGACCAGTTGCACGACTTGGCCGCCCGCCGCGAGAGCTTCGCCCTGGAAACGACGCTCTCCGCCCGCACCTACGCCAGTTGGCTCGCGGGCCTGCGGGCGACCGGATACGAGGTACATCTATTTTATTACTGGCTGCGAAGCCCCGACATGGCGGTCAGCCGGGTCGCGGACCGCGTCCGGGCCGGCGGGCACCACATCCCCGAGGACACGATCCGGCGGCGCTACTCGCGGAGCGTCCGGAACTTCCTCGAACTCTATCGGCCTGTCACGGACCACTGGCGGGTTTATGATAACTCCGACGCGTCCCCTAGCCTGATCGCGGTGGGGTGGAGCGAGGCCGAGTACGTCCACGACGCCGACAGGTGGTTCGACTTCCAACGGAGTGCGAGCAATGGCTGAACTCACCCAGGACCGGCTGGCCGACCTGCTGGCCATGAACGAGGCCTTCGACCGGGCCCACGCCGCGGCCACCCGCGACGCCCTGCTCGAACACGCCCGCATGGGGCGGTCGGTGTCCCAGATGCGGGACGGCCAGATCGTCGCCGTGTCGCCCGAGGAAATCTTCGCCCGCTACGGCCTCGACGAGAACGGCCGGCCCAAAAGCTAACGCCGGGCGGCCGCCGTCGTTAAGATGGGCGTATGCACTCGATCCTCCTCGCCGGGGCGCTGCTCGCCGGCCTGCCGGTCCTCCTCCACCTGATCATGAAGCAGGAGCCCAAGCGGGTTCCGTTCCCGGCGTTCCGCTTCCTCAAGCTCAAGCACAAGACGAACCAGCGGAAGATGCGGCTGCGGCACTTCCTCCTGCTCGCCATGCGCGTGCTGCTCATCGCGCTGTTCGCCGCCGCCCTGTACCAGCCCACGCTCTTGAGCGAAGGCTTCCTCGACATCCGCGGCGAACAGCCGCTGGCCGTCGTCGTCGTCGTGGACACCAGTCCGAGCATGGGGTACGTGGCCGACAATAAGACGCGGCTGGAGGAGGCCAAGCGCCGCGCCCTCGAGCTGCTCGACGCCCTCCCGGCGGGTTCCCGGGTGGCCGTGGTGGAGACGGGCGAGCCGGGCGGCGACTGGCTCCCGTCGGTGGCCGACGCCCGCCGCCGGCTCGACGCTTTAACGGCCCCGAAGGGCGATAGCCGGCCCGTGACGGCCGCCCTCGTCACGGCGTACCAACTGCTGCGGACGGTGGACGAGCAGACGGAGGCGACGGAGCCGCTCCCCCGGCTCGTGGCCGTGTTCACCGACCGGGCGGCCGCGTCGTGGGACGCCACCCGCACCGACGACCTGAAGAAGCTCCGCGACGCCGTGCCCGACCCCAAGCCGGTGCAGGCGGTCGTGGACGTGGGCGTCGAGCCGCCGACGAACGTGGCGATCACCGCCGCCGAGGTGCGGCCGCACCAGGTGGTGCCCGGGAACGTGCCTGCCGTCGTCGGCGTCACGGTGGCGGCGGCCGGGCCGGACGTGGAGGTCGGCGTCCGCTGCCGGCTCGACGGGGCCCCCACGGCCGAGCGGCGGGCGGTGACCGTCCCCGGCGGCCAGTCGCGGCCGGTCGAGTTCACCTTCAACGGGTTGAAGCCGGGGCTGCACCAAGCCGAAGTCTCGCTCGACGCGGCCGACCGGCTCGCGTTCGACAACACCCGCTTCGTCACCTTCCGGGTGGCCGAGCCGCGGCGCATCCTCACCATCAGCGACGACCCGGACGACGCCCGCTGGTGGGCCCTGGCCCACAACCTCAAGGGCGACTTCGCGTGTGAAGTGGTCACGCCCCAGCAGGCCGTCGCCCCGGACTTCAAGTTCGCCCCGTTCGAGGTCGTCTGCCTCCTGAGCGTGGCCGGGCCCAACCACCCGGGCGAAGCCCCACTCTGGGGCAAGCTGCTTCCCTACGTCTCCGACGGCGGCAAGCTCGTGATCATCCCGGGCGGCGACGACACGCTCCTGCCGGCCGAGTACGACCCCACGAAGCCGACCCAGGACAACGCCGCCAACCTGCTCATGCCCGGCACCCTCAAGCGGGTGGTGGACGCGGCCGCCGAGTTCCCCGAGCCGCCGAAGCCGGCCGACCCGAAGGCCCCGCGGCCGCCCGACCGGCGGGCCGGGGTGAGCTGGTTCGTCGGCGACGGCGGCGACGACCGGCCGCTCGCCCACCCGATGCTCGCCCCGTTCAAGGAGTGGAAGCGGCGGGGGAACATCGACTTCCTCAAGTACCCGCCGCGGGCCCGCAAGTTCTGGGAGGTCGAGCCCGTGTCGGCCCCCGGCGTGAGCGTGGTCGTCCGCTACGACGAGAACGACGACCCGGCGAAGCGGCGGCCGGCCCTGCTCGAACGCGCCGTGGGCAAGGCCGGCGGCAAGGTGGTGCTGCTGACGACGCGGATGGACGTGCCGCTGCCCGGCCAGGAGGAGTGGCACGACTACTGGCGGACGGAGGGGTCGAGCTGGTTCGCCGTCTTCCCGAGCCTCGTCGTGAAGTCCCTGGCCGGCGACACGGCGGACGCGAACTTCAACCACCCGACCGGGCAGACGGTGCCGGTGCCGCTGCCCCGCGGCGACCTCCCGACCGGCCCGGCCGCCCGCCTCGTCCTCGACGGCCCGGGGGTGTCCGGGGCCGACGCCGAAATCCCCCTGGCCGGCCGGCAGACCGAACTCCGCCTCGGCCCCCCGCGGACCGACGTGCCCGGGAACTACACCGTCTCGACCCCCGACCGCAAGTGGACCGACGGCTTCAGCCTGAACGTGCCGGCCGAGGAGGGCGTGCTCGACAAGGTGCCGGCGGCGGCAGTCGAGGAGCTGACCGGGGCCGGGACCGTCATCCCGGTAGAGAAGGACTTGAAGCTCTCCGACCTGTTCGCCCGCCGCTTCACCCAGCCGGTCGATCTGTTCCCGTGGCTGCTCATCGGCGTGCTGCTGCTGATGGCCGTCGAGGGGCTGGTGGCCGGCCGCTTCTACCGCAAGCCGGGGGCGTGAGCGGTCCCGGATTCCCCCGCTTGTCGCGGGTGGGTCCGACGCATCCCGCAGGCCGCCCGGCATGTGCCTTCCAACGCCGAAG
>JANPKP010000030.1:0-1620 GCA_031426095.1 Gemmataceae bacterium | reverse complement strand
CTCGGTCGTCGTGACGGGGACGACGCCGAGGTAGACCTCCGGCGCGAGCCGGCGGTTGAGGCGGACCTCCTCTTCACAGAAGTGGCGGCGCTTGGCGAGGGTGCTGAAGTCGAGGAACCCGAGGGCGACGGGCTTCTTGATCTTGTAGGCGTAGGGGCCGGCCAGGAAGACGGCGGAGATGTGGGTGTGGCAGACGTCCACCTTCTCCACCGTAAACGGGTAGGCGGAGGGGTCAGAGAGGAGGTGAGTGAGCCGCGTCAACTCCACAGACCCCTCCCCACGGAAGACCGACGCCAAGTGCCACACCGAAAGCTCGCGTGTCGCTGAGGACGTGGGCGTTGCGGGCGTCGACCGCTAGCCATCCTTCAACCCGGGTCTGCGACGGTCACCATTACTCTGGTTCGTCACGAGGGACGGCCCACGGTAACGAACCGCCTACCGGCTGGTCCGACGCTCCTGGGGCATCTTCATGGCCTCCGCGAACAGGGCCTGGAATTCCGGGCCGACGTGGCCGGCCTCGCCGTTCAGTTCGTGGAGGAACTTCCGCCCCTCGTCCCGCACTGACCCGTCGGCGAACAACACCTGCCGCAGCCACGCGGCCTCCCCGGCACCGACCCGGCCGTCAACCAGGACGTGGTCCTTGACCGCACGGTAAAAGAGGTGCTCGAAGGCCGGGTTCAAGTGCTGGACGCGCTTGTGGAGGCCGACCAGCCGGTCGGCCGCCGGCCGGCCGTCCCACCCGCGTAGAGCGCCAGCCGGAGTGCCTCCAGGTGGTCGCTGTCGACTCTCCCCGTGGCCAGGATGTCGTGTTCGATCCGTCGCAACACATGCACGGCGTCCTCCTCGGTCGTGTCCGCGTGGCGGACCGGCCACTGTTGAATGCGAGCGGCCCCCTACTCGAAGGTCCGACTTTTCTCGCCCCAGTGGACGGGCCGTAACGAGCCGCAGTGGTGGCACGCTACCGTGAGGTGCCCCGGCTCCCGTAGTCCATCGCGGTCCGACGCCAGACGGACGAACGAAAGGTCCCCGACCGCCGGCGAGAAACTCTTCCCGCAGTCGGGCAAACGAGCGGCGCAGCCCGGCGGTCCGTGGCCAGGGATTGGTGCCCGGGGGCTTGCTGGGTTTGGACCGCGTGCCGGCTCGCGGTCGGGAACCCCATGCGGACCTCGTCGGCGAACGTGTCCCACTCGCCGAGGTTGTCCCGCCAGTCGGGGTCGGACCGGGGGGCCGGGTCCGGGACGAGCGGGCAGCCGTCGTCGGACATCTGGTGTAGTTCTTCGTCGAAGGGAGACCTGCCTTCGGCCGGCGCGCCAGGGACCGCCACCGCAGTCCCCCCGTCCGGCAGGCGGAAGTCCGGGTCGGAGAAGATCCCCTCCCGCGGCCCGGACGACGGGTCTAGAGTCGTGTCGCGACGCATGCGTTCTGCCTCCGTGTTGCCGTTCCCGAAACAGCCCCTCTGCCACATCTGGCGAGAGGTGTTTAGTGTCGGTTCGGTAGCGGCGTAGCGAGTGGGGCCGGGTTTCCATAACTTGTTGTGGTGTCAGGAGGGCACCGCATGCGGGCGTACTCGATGGACCTCCGGGTCCGGGTGCTGGAGGCGGCCGAGGGCGGCGAGACGAC
>JANPKP010000029.1:0-6581 GCA_031426095.1 Gemmataceae bacterium | reverse complement strand
TGTCGGTGTCGCCGGTCCAGTAGAAGGCCGGGAGCGGGGCGGTGGCGTTCAGGGCGTTCCGGTCGAGGTAGCCGGGCATGAGCCGCCAGTAGACGCCGCGGACGTACTCCCGCCAGCCGAGGATTTGCCGCACGAACCCCTCGGCCGCGGCGAGCGGGACGGCCCCGGCCCGGTAGGCCCCTTCGGCGGCGGCAATGACTTCGCGGGGGTCGATCAGCTTCAAATTCATCGCGGTCGACAGGCGGGAGTGGTAGAGGTACGGCCGGCCGGCCCACATCGCGTCTTGGTAGCGGCCGAAGTCCGGCAGGCGGTGGGCCACGAAGTCGGCGAGCGCCGCCCGGGCCTCGGCCGGCGTCACCGGCCAGTCGAAGCGGGCGAGAGACCCGGGGTGGCCGGGGAACGTTTTCTCGACGAGCGTGAGAACCTCCCGGGTGGTCGCGTCCGGCTCGAACCGCACCGGGTCGGGGACGAGGAGGCCGGGGCCCTCGCGGCCGAAGCTGCCGCGGTTCTCGGTGTCGAAGTTCCACTCCCCGCCCTCGGGGTCCTTCCCGTCCATCAGCACGCCGGTCCGCTTCCGCACCTCGCGGTAGAAGAACTCCATCCGCAGTTGCTTCCGCCCCCGGGCGTGGGCGGCGAACTCCTCGGGCGAGCAGAGGAAGTGCCGGTCCTCGACCTCGTCGAGCGGCACGCCGAGCGCGGCGGCCGTGGCCCGCAGCGCCTCCCGCACGCGGTACTCGCCCGGCTCCGCCACGACGAGCCGTTCGGGCGACAATTCGCGGGCCGTGCGTTCGAGTTCGGCCGCGAGCGTGCCGCGGTTGGTGGGGTCGTCGAGGGTACGGTAGTGGACGGCGACGCCGCGGCCGCGGAGGCCGTCGCGGAAGTGCCGCATGGCCGCGAGGAAGAGGGCGATCCGGGCCTTGTGCGTCCAGACGTGCGTCGATTCGCCGGCGACCTCGGCCATCCACACGGCGTCGCACGCCGGGTCGAACCCGTCGAACGCGGCCGAGGCGGGGTCGAGCTGGTCGCCGAGGACGAGGACGAGGCTGCGGACGCGGCGGGCGGCGTGTTTGGGCATGACCCATTCATAGACGGGGAACGGCGCAAGATGCCAAGCTCGGGGACGACCGTCCCCGGGCTTTCGTCGCCGCTCAAATCATCGGGATCATTTCCTGCGGCACGTCGTCCGTCGGCTTGAGCCGTTCCCGGACCAGCCGCAGGGCCACGCGGTTGATGACTTCGAGGAAGGCCAGGGCGCTCGCCTCCACGATGTCGGTACTCACGGAGCGGGCCTTGATCCGCCGGCCGTTGTACTCGGCCTCCACCGTCGCCTCGCCCTGGGCGTCGGTCCCCACGGACACGCTCCGCACCCCGTAGTCGCACAGCTTCAGCGGTATGCCGGTGATCCGCTCGATGGCCTTGAACACGGCGTCCACCGGGCCGTCGCCCACGGCCGCGTCCTTGACGATGGTGCCGTCCTTGTTCCACAGGGCGACGGCCGCCGACGGGAGGGTGCCGGTGCCGGCGTTGCACGAGAACGCTTCGAGCGTCCAGAGGGCCGAGGCGTTGCTGTGCAGGGCCGTCTCGGCCAGGGCCTCGATGTCGGCGTCGTACACGACCTTCTTGCGGTCGGCCAGCTTCTTGAAGTCCTCGAACAGGCGGTTGAGCTGCTCGTCGCCCAGGTGGTAGCCGAGGTCCTGGACCCGCTGCTTGAGGGCGTGCCGGCCGCTGTGCTTGCCGAGGACGAGTTCGGTCCGCGGGATACCCACGTCCTCCGGCTTCATGATCTCGTAGGTGCTCCGCTCCTTGAGCATCCCGTCCTGGTGGATGCCGGCCTCGTGGGCGAAGGCGTTCTGCCCGACGATGGCTTTGTTCCGCTGCACCTGCATGCCGGTGATGTGCGACAGCTTGCGACTCACCCCGTACAGGTTCCGCGTGTTGATGCCGGTGTGCAGGCCGAAGAAGTCGGCCCGCGTCCGCATCGCCATCACCACCTCTTCGAGGGCCGTGTTCCCGGCCCGCTCGCCGATGCCGTTGATCGTACACTCGACCTGCCGGGCCCCCTCCTGCAGCGCCGCCAGGGTGTTCGCTACGGCCATACCGAGGTCGTTGTGGCAGTGGACGCTCAGGACCACGCCGTCGATGCCGCGGACGTGCGTCCTGAGGTGCCGGATGATGGCCGCGTAGTGGCTCGGGACGGCGTACCCGACGGTGTCCGGGATGTTGAGCGTGGTGGCCCCGGCGTCGATCGCCTTCTCGACCACTTCCGCGAGGAAGTCCAACTCCGTACGGGCCGCGTCCTCGGGCGAGAACTCCACGTCGGCCACCTGGTCGCGGGCCCGTTTGACGCCCTCGACGGCCCGCCGCACGACCTCCTCGGGGGTCATGCGGAGCTTGTGCTCGCGGTGGATGGCGCTGGTGGCGAGGAAGACGTGGACCCGCGGGCGGGCGGCCTCCCGGACGGCCTCGGCGGCCCGGTCGATGTCGGCCGGGTTGCACCGGGCCAGCCCGCAGATGATCGGCCCGCGGACCTCCCGGGCGATGGTGCGGACCGACTCGAAGTCGCCCGGCGAGGCGATCGGGAAGCCGGCCTCGATCACGTCCACCCCGAGGTCGGCGAGGGCCCGGGCCATTTCGAGCTTTTCGCCCGGGTTCATGCTGCACCCGGGGCTCTGCTCGCCGTCTCGCAGGGTGGTGTCGAACACGATCACCCGGTTCGGGTCGGTCGTCGGGGCCATCGCCTGTCGCCTCCGGGAAACGAAAAAGGCCCTGGAACTCCTCGTCCCAGGGCCTCGGCTTGCCTCGCGGTTTCGGTCAACCGACGCGGACGGACGAGCGGCCCCGGCGTGGCGGGAGCAGTCGGAGGTCCGTAAGTCGCGGCGGGAAGAAGCGCATCGTAGGGTCCGGTAACGGGTATCGACTGCGCGTAGTGTACGGACCCGGGGCCGGCGAATCAACCGACCGCGGGCCGAAACTCATTCCTTCGTGATGATGCCGTTGAACAGCCCCTCGCGCTCGGTCCCGCCGTTCGGGTTGCCGGGGCGGGCGTTCACCCGGTCGAGCCAGCCGAGGAGCTTGTCAATCGCCTTCGACGCCGCCGGCCCGTGAGCGCCCGGTTGCACCCACTCGACCCGCAGCTCGGCCGGCGTGCGGCGGACCACGCCGTGGGCGGCCGGCAGCCCGTCGAGGCTGTCGAACCAGTCGGCCAGGGCCTTCGCTTCGAGTTTGACCTGCTCGCCGTCGGGCTCCGCGGCCGGGTTCTGCGGGAACCGCCGGCCGCGACCGCGGAACGGTTGGGCCACCGGCTTCGTCGCCGGCTTCAGCTCGCCCACCTTCGCCTCCTTCGGTTCGGTCGCCAGCCCGCGGACCCAGCCGCCGAGCGAGAAGGTGCCGACCGCGACCGCGTCCGCCAGGTCGACCGGCCCGCCCGTGACCGCCCGGCCGGTCGCGGCGGCGGCGACGAGCGTGCGGTCGAGGCCGGCGACGAACACGGGGCCGTTGACCGCGTAGTGCAGCGGGGCCTTCCACGGCAACCCGGCCGGCGGGAGGGAGAAGACCTTCTGCCCGCCCACCGTTTCCGTCGTCGGGTCGGGGAGGGCCGCGGCCCCCGAAAGATCCGCCGCAACGGCTCGGGCTACCTCCGCCCACGCGGCAGCCGTCGCGGCGTCCTCGGCGTGCAGCACCAGAAGCGGCAGCGCGACCGCCCCCGCCGGCAGGTCCTGCCGCCCCGGGGCCACGAGGGTGACGGCCGCCGTCCTGGCGAGCAGGGCGTCGGCCCCCTCCACCTTGAACTTGTCCCGCGCCTCGGCCGCCGCCTCGCTCGGTCGCCGGCCGAGGATTCCCTGGGCCTTGGCCACCGCGTCGAGGAGGCCCAGCAGCGCCTCCGCCCGCCGCGGCTTCCGGAGCGTGACCGACACGGCCCCCGTCGCCCCGGCCGGGACGTGCCGCAGCCCGTCGCTGGTCGCGCCGGGGCTCGAGAGCAAGTCGAGCAGCGGGCTCTTCGCCGCCGGTTCGAGGGCGAAAGCGGCGGCCGCCGACAACCCCTTGTCGCGGAAGCGGACGGACCCGGACGCGGCGCGGACGGTGCGGGGGTCGGCGGCGAGCTTGAACAGGGCGTAGGCGTCCGCGTCGACGGTCTCGCCGCCCGCCTTGCGGGCCGCGTCGAGCTTCGCGCACAGGTCTTTCGGGGCGGCGTACCAGAACAGCCCGGGGTGCCGGTCCTTCGCCGCCGCGGCCTGGAAAGCGGGGGCGTCGGCGAGCGCGTCCTTCCCCTCCCCCTTGAAGCGGGCGACCACGGCGGCGACCGCCGGCCGGCCGGTGCCGACCACGAACAGCCCGGGGGTGTACGCGAACGTCGGCTCGCTCGGGCCCTCCGTCACGGCCGCGTCCACCGGCAGCGGCTGGCCGTTGGGCCCCGTGTTGATGTTCGGGTAGCGGACCTGGAACACCGGCACCCCGGACGCGGTGCCGACCCGGCGGACGTGCGGGTTGACGGTCAGCCAGCCGCGGACGGCCAGCCCGACGGCCGTGCTCTCGCCGGTCAGCACGGCGAACGCGCCCTCGGGGTCGTGCCGGTCGTTGAACCCGGTGACGGCGACGGCCGCCCCCCCGAGCTTGCGGAACTCGCCGCTCATCTCGGGGGCGGCGAGGAGGCCGATGAGCCCGAACTCGTCCTTGTTCGTCAGGTCGCGGGCGTCCTTCGTCGCGTCCCGCCGGTCGTGGACGTACTTGAGGCTGTCCTCCAGCAGCGACCCCTTCACGAACGCGAGCAGGTCCGGCCCGAAGTCAGCGGGCTTGTGGACCTCGGCGTAGGCGAGGGTGCCGGCCGGAAATAGCCGGGCGGGGTCGGTCACGTCGGCGGCCGCGACGAACGCGGGCGCCAAGACGACGGAGAGAAGGGCGAGGCGGAAGCGGTTCACGGCGACTCCGGGGGCGAACGGGGGGCGAGGCGGCCGACGGCGGCCGCGGCTTCGGTCGTGAGGCGGTGGCCGGGCGGGCCGGCGGCCCACTTCGCCAGCAGCGTGCGGGCGTCGGCGGTGCCCACGGCTTCGAGGACTTCCACGGCCCGCAGGGCCCGCAACTCGTCGCCGCTGGTCGGCGGGGCGTCGCGGCGGGCGAGCAGGTCGTTCGCCGTCTTGCGGACCTCCGCGCTCCCGGCCGATTCGACGGCGGCCCGCAGGGCGGCGTCGGCCGGCCCGCCGATCTCCCGGAGCGCCTTCGCGGCCGCGGTCCGGGTCGGGTAGTCGCCGTCCAGGTCGGCCACCAGCCGCTTGAGGTCGGCCGCCTTCACCGCCGCCGGCGCGGGCACCCGCTCGGCCAGCAACTTCGCCGCCTCGGTAGGGTGGTCGCACAGGTACGCGATGCCCCGCCCGGCAACGGCCGCGTCGGGGTCGGCGAGCGACTTTACCGCCTCGTCGGGCCCGGCGAGCGGCGGCGGGCCCGACGGCTTCGCCTCCACGCGGGCGGTGGCGTCCCACACGAGGGCGGTGCCGTCCTCCGACGCGCTCACCAGTTTGGAGCCGTCGGCGGTGAAGGCCAGGTCGTTGACGGCCTCGCCGTGGCCCGCCGCGGCGAACGTCGATTCCCCGGAGCGTGTGTCGAAGACGCGAAGAGCCCCGTCGGTGGTGCCGACGGCCACCCGCCGGCCGTCGCGGCTGAAGCCGACCGCGGTCGCCAGGCCGTCCTCCGGGGGCCGGAGTTTACGGGCGACCGTGCCCTTCCGAACGTCGATGAGGGCGACTGCCGTCCCGTCGCCACCAATGGCGGCGAGCCAGCGGCCGTCCGGCGAGAAGTGGGCACCCTGGGGGATCGGGTCGGCCGGCAGGTCGAACCGCTTGAGCCCCGTACTCGTTTCCCAAACCAGGAGCCGGCCGGCCGTGGGCGTCGCCACCAGCCGGCCGTCGGGCGAGAAGACGACCGCCGCCGTAGGCCCGTCGTCCGGCAGGTCGAACGTCCGCAGCGTGCGGCCCGTGGGGACGTCCATCACGGCCGCCCGCCCCTGCCAAGCCACCGCGAGGCGGTCCGGGTCGGCCGCCGACAGGTCGAACGTCGCCTCGCCCTTGTCCGCCGGCACCGGGACGCGGAGGAGCGATTTCGCCGTGCGGGTGTCGACGACTTCGACGGCCGAAGCCTCGTCCCCGCTCACCACGGCCGCCCGGCCGGCCGCCCGCTGCCAGGCCCACGGGCCGGTCGTCGGCGGCAGCTTTCGCGTCGGTCCCGGCTTGCCCGTCGCCACGTCCCACGGGCGGACCACGTTCCCCTCGTCCACGCACTCGGCCGTCTTGCCGTCCGGCGAGAGCCACACGCGCTTCAGCGGCGGGTGCCGGCCGGGGCCGAACTCCTCCCCCGTCTTGCCGTCCCACACGCGGACCGCCCCCCGCTCGTCCACCCCGGCCGCGGCCGCCCCGTCGGGGGCGAGCGCGGCCGGGGTGAAGCCCTGCCCGGGGGCGGCGGACACGTCCGACTTGGCCCCCGTCCGGGCGTCGACCTGCACCACGGCGGCGCTCTCCGTGAGGCCCAGGAGCGACTTGCCGTCGGCCGCGAAGTGGACGGCGTGGATCGTTTCGGCCGGCCCGTCGAACCCC
>JANPKP010000028.1:0-2000 GCA_031426095.1 Gemmataceae bacterium | reverse complement strand
GGGGGGGGGGCCCGCCCCCGGGCCGGCCTTGGGGCCAATAAACTTGGTGCCCCGGTCTTCCACGCGGGGGGTGTGCTGCGCTAACCCCCCCGGCTTGGACGCGGGGGCCACAAGACTCTTGCTCCTCGACGCCGCGCCGTCCGACTTCACTCCAATTCGACCCGCCGGTCGGTTCGCCCGCCGGTCCCGCCGCTTCCGCGTGCCGCGCCGCCGACAGCGGTTCGGACCGTCCTGCGGCCGCTTCCATGTGCGCAACTTCGGCCGGCGGTCGCCGCACGGGCCGCCGCGGACTTCGGCCCGCCCGTCCGCGCCCGCCGGCAGCATGGGGAATGTTCTCGGTACACCCCGAGAGCCACATCCATGTTCGGTCCGGCCGCCCTCGCCCTCCTGCTCGCCACGGTGGCCCACCCGTACGGCGGTTCGCCGGACGCCCCCGCCGGCTACCTCTACGCCCCGGCCCGCGACGTGGAGGCCGTCGCCCGCCTGCCCGCCACCCGGTACGCCCCGCAGCCCGGCGACGTGCTGCTCATGAGCAACTCGAACGCGGCGTGGAGCGTCCTCTACAAGATCGCCTTCACCGGCAAGCCGGGGCACTCGGCGATCGTCGCCCGCATGCCCGACGGCCGGCCCGGCATCCTCGAAGCCGGCATCGGCGAGACGCTTTGGACCAAGTTCGTGCCGGCCGAGGAACGCCTCGACAGCTACCCCGGCCACATCTGGGTCCGCCGCCGCACGGTGCCCCTTACCGAGTGCCAGAACCTACGCCTCACCGAGTTCGCCGACCTCGCCCGCGGCGGCCGGTACGACGTGGTCGGCTTCGCCCGCCAGGTCACCCCGTTCCGCACCCGGGGGCCACTCCGGACCTACGTCGTGGGCAAACCGCGGGGGGCCGGGCGGAAGTACTTCTGTGCCGAGGCCGTCCTCGAAGGGCTGGTCTACGCGGGCTTGATCGACGAGGAGACGACCCGCCCGTCGGCCACCTTCCCCCGCGACCTGTTCTTCGACGATTCGCCGAACCTCTACATCAAGCAGCACCCGCCGCTCGCCTGCGGGTGGGAGCCGCCCGCCCTCTGGACCGCGTGCGTCGGCGACACCGCCAAGGGGAAGGAACGCAACCCGAACGCCAAGTGAGCCACGCCGCCCCCGGATTCTCCCGCTTTTAAACGGCGCGATTCGCCCGATCTGTTTGCCCGCCCGCGACTTCCGCGCCCCCGCTCCCACCCCTTCCGGTAAAGCGGGAGCGTCCGCCTTTCTCCATCGTGCTTTCGTTTATTGCTTGACTTCGGCTCGCACGTCACCCCACGCCTGGTCCATCGCCTCAATCTTGACTAAGGTTACCGGCGTGGTATCATTCCTCCCATGACGCCGCTCATCGCCACTCGCCGGCTCCCGTCTCGCGTCCCGGGGGTTCCCGTGCTCAAGCTCCGCGGACTGACGGTGGCCGTGGTCGTGCCGCAGGAGGCGTTCGCGGAAACGCTGGCGGCGTCCTTCCGCGAGGGCGGGCACGTCCCGGTCGTCGTCCCCGACCTCGCCGCGGCCGCCGCCGACCCGCAATTCGCGGCCGCCGACGTGGTGGTGCTGGCCCTCGACGCCCCGCACGACGCCGGCCTGGCGGTCGCCCGCCACATCCAGGAATCGGCCGCGTGGCGGAAGCCGTTCGTGGTCGCCATCACCGGCCGCGGCGACCCCGAGGTTCACGCCAAGGCCCGGGCCGTCGGCGTCCACCTTTATCTCGAAAAGCCGGTGGACCTCGACCGCCTGCGGGGGCTGCTGGTGAGGTTTCACGGGCTGCTGGCCGACGTGGAGGGGTTCGACCCCGTCATTTAAGAATGGCACGCGGATTTCGGTCCTCTACATCCGCGTCCCGATCCGCGTCATCCGCGTGCCATTGCTTCCCCTCTCACCTTCGGACTACAATCACCCGCTGCCACCCCCGTTCCCCCGGAGCCGTTCCGATGCCCCCCGTTCGCCGGCTCGCCGCCCTGGTCGCGGCCGCCCTG
>JANPKP010000027.1:0-5223 GCA_031426095.1 Gemmataceae bacterium | reverse complement strand
CGCCCTGACGGGACGGGGTTCGCCCGAAGGCTTGCATGTGTACCCCCAGTGAAGAGGGTGGGCGGGCATCCGTGTCGGTGGTTTTGCTACTTGTGCTTGTCGTGACTGTGCGATCCAGGCTTCTTGGTCTGGCCTTGAGCGTTCAGCGATTTCTCACCTCCGCCCGGGATTCCCGGCGTGGGCATCGGATACCGCTTGCGCTCGCAGACTCGCTGACGGATGCAGTCAAATGTCTCGGTGCAGGGTTTTGTGCCGCCAATCAATTCCACCGCTTCGGCGGCCGGCAATGTGATCGTCAGTTTGTCGAAGTTAATGTCGGTGGACAGAATTTCCAGCTTGATCTTGGTCGTCATCTTATGAAGCCAGGCGAAGTCGATGCTCGGGAACCCGACCCCGCCACGAGGAATGTCCAGCGACATATGGAGTTTAATGGTGCCTTGGTCACAGTGGCACGTCGCCACCACAGTAGGCGGCTTCAGGGACTTGTCATCGAAAATATCTGAAAGCCTCAAGGGGCCTCCTCGTCTGAATGACGGGAAAAGTTACTTGGTGCGGTTCAACAACCACTCGGCTCTCGACTGCGCGTCCCGCAGGATTCCAAACCCCATCTGCTGCCCAGTAGCTTCGTCGGTCAAAACCCATTTTCCAGGGCCACGACGCGAAATCTTGAACCTCCCACCAACCGCGAGGTAAACGCCCGCTGTCACCTGCTCCCAACGGAGTACGCAGTATGTCTCAGGCTCCGGTTTCGGAACTTCCGGCTTGGCATCATCCATTCGTTGCCCTCCACCGTTTAACTGATGAGACGGGATCTACCTGCATCTCAGTGGCCCGCGTCCGGCTTCTTCTCGGCCTTCGCCGGCAGCTTCGCGTGGTCGCCCTTCGCCGGCTCCTTCGCCGCCGGCGGGTGGTCGTCGTGGCTGTCGCCCGGGGCGTGGCTGTCGTGGGCGTCGTGGTGCGGCATCAGGTAAGCCGAGCCGGTCACGCCGAGGGCCAGCACCACGGCCACGATGCCGGCGAACCACCATCCCTTCTTCTTGGTCAGCAGCGTGATCGAGCAGAGGACCAGCCCGACCTCGGCGAGCAGGTGGGCGATGTCGAAGCGGCCGGCCATGTGGTGGGCGTGTTCGGCCTCGGCCGCGAACCCCTTGGCCTTCGCCTTCAGGTCGGCCGACTTCTTCCCGGCCTCGTCGCCCCGCTCGCGGAGCTGCGGCAGGCTCTCCCGCTTGTCGTCCGGGGTGTCGTAGTCCTTGACCGTCTTCTCCCACTTGGCCCGGTTCGCCTCCCGGGCCTTCTCGCTGCCGGGGGCGGGGGCCAGCAGTTCGGTGAGCACGAGCGACGTGCGGGCGCCGTCCTGGCGGCTCCGCTTGGCCTGGTACCAGGCGAACAGGTTGCTCTTCTCCACGTCCTGGGCGGCCGCGTCGGTGAGCGTCTGGTTGGCGTCGCCCTTCAGTGCGAGGACGGCGTTGTGCGTCTTGTGGCCGACCAGGGCGATGGCCGCGAGGGCGGCCGCGACGACGGCCATCGTGACGGCCACCCGCTTGTCGAACGGGTCGGCCGCGTGGTGCCCAGCGTGCTCGGCGTGTTCGAGAACCTCGTGCGTGTTGGCCATGACCGGACACCGCCTGGGGAAAGGGTTGGAGAGCCGCCCCGTTGTACGGCGGCCGGCGGGCCGGTTCAAGCCCCGGGCGTGGGGGCACGAATCGGAAGAAAGCGATGCGAAGGGCGGAAATAATCGTTGCAACCCGCAGAACCCCTGCTTAGGATGAAGCCGGAATGGAGTTGATCGCCACGACCGGCGAAGGTGGAACGGAGCCACCCGAAGCACTTTGCCCTTCGCCCCGTTGCCTTAAGTTTTGAACGCCCGCCGCCACCCCTCTCCCCCCTACTCTCGCGCGAGCGTAGCCGGTGGTGACGACGCGGGCGCCCGTCCGGCCGAGGTTTCATCCTCAAGGAGCGAAGTGATGACCGCCTCTCAATGCCTCCCGCCGCCCGCCGCCGGCTTGATCCTGACGCACAGCCCGGTCGCCCACCTCCGCCGCCTGACCGTGACCGAGAACGACGCCGAGGTGGTCATCACCGGCCGCGTCCCGAGCTACTACCTGAAGCAACTCGCCCAGGAGGCCCTCCGCCACACCCTGGGGGCCCGCCGGCTGTCCAACCGCGTCGAGGTCGCCGTGGCGTAAAGGCGGGGGTGGAAAGAGAATCAACCACAGAGTCACAGGGGGCACCGAGGGAAGAGACACGCGAGCGGACCCGGGCATTGTTCAAAAACAATGTCTCTCCGCTCGCGTGTCTCTTCCCTCGGTGCCCCCTGTGACTCTGTGGTTAGTTCCTCTTCCATGACATCAACAATCCGCAGGCGGCCACGGTGGCGGCGATTTGCAGCAGCGACAGGGCGGCCACGGTCGCGTCCGGGCCGTAGTGCATGGCGTTGAACAACTCCTGGACGAACGACTGCCGGCCGGGCGGCTGGACGAGCTTGCCGGCGTCCACCTCGCCGAGCGCGAGGACCGCCGCCGCCGCCGCCGCCCGGGCGAACGCCCCCCGCGTGAGCGGCCAATCGACGAGCCGCCGCCTCCACTCCGGTCCGCCGTCGAGGTCGGCGAGGTCGCGGAGTTCCCGCGGCACCCGCCTGAACGCCGGCCACATCACCGCGACGGCCACGGGGAAGAACCGCACCACGGCCGCCCACACGGCCGGGGCCGGCGAGGGTTGGTCGTAGAGCAGCGACCGCAGCGGCGGGAAGGCGGGGTCGATGCCTACGGCGGCGAGCGCGAAGTCCTCGGCCGCCAGCAGGCGGCTGATGGCTGCCTTCAGCCCGAAGCCGAGGACGGGGCCGGGCGTCACCCAGGCGACGGCGGCGAGCGCGAAGACGCCGGCCGCCCACCGCCGCGACCCGGCCGCCCGCACGCACGCGGCCCACGCCAGCCCCGCCGCGAGGAGCCCGGTGGCCGCCGCCCAGAGCAAGCTGTCGAGGAGCGTGCCGCCGTGGACCGCCGCGACGGTGCGGACGGCGTCGAGTGTCCCGGCCGTCCGCAGCAGCGCCGCGAGCGGCACGCCGACGACGAGGGCGACGCCGGCCCAGAGCGCGAGTGTTACGGTGATGCGAACCCATCTCGGAAGGGGCAGCGTGGTCGGCGGTCGCACGTCGGCCGCCGCTCCAACGCCACTTTTACGCGCCAGCCACACGCCGACGACTGCCGCGAACAGCCACCCGGGCACGGCCAGGGCCGCGGCCGCCGGCACTCCCGCGGGGCCGACGATCAATTCCGTGTACACCTCCTCGGCGAAGGTGCGGACGAGCACCACGTCCGTCACCGTGACCGCCGTCCACGCCGTCACGGCGACGCACGCGGCGGCGGCGGCGGCGGCGGGGACGAGCCGCGGGAGCAGCACGAACCTCAGCACGGCCCGGGGGCCGCCGGCGAGCCGGGCGTCGTCTTCGAGCCGGCGGTCGGTGGTCCGCAGCACCACGGCCGCGACCGCCGCGGCCCAGGGCAACCCGGCCATCGCGTGGACCCAGACGGCGGCCGCCAGCCCCTCCCGCCACGGCCGCCACTCGCCCGCCGTCCCGAACGCCGCCTGCCACGCGGAGGCGTAGACGGGCAGCGGCACGAACACGCCGACGGCGATCAGCCCGCGCAAGATGAAAGCCCCACCAACCCCGCCGCGTTCGACCGCGACGGCCGCCGCCACCCCGAGCGGGACGGCGACGGCGACGGCCCCGGCGGCAAGGGCGGCGCTGTTGGCGGCGAGGGGGAGCAAGCGGGGTGCGTCGAGCCAGACGGCGGCCGCGTCCGGCCGGCGGGCGAGGGCGAGCGCCGCCTCCGCGAGCGGCCAGCCGACCGCCGCGGCGAGGAGGGCGGGGAGAACGGTTGTCCGTGTCACCCGGCTCACGGGGCGGGCGGGGCCGGCGGCGGGGTCGGGGGGGCGGCGGGGTCGGCCGGGGGCACCGCGTCGCCCTTCGGGGCCGGCTTGGCGGCGGGCTTCGGCGGGGGGGCCAGGCGGGTCGGGCGGGCGTACTTCGCGGAGGCGTCCCGCAGGCACACCACCAGCCCGTTCCCGCTCACCAGGAACAGGCGGTCGGTCGAGGTGTTCGTGACCGGCACCCCGAACCCGGCGGCGTCGATCCCCGTGAGCGGCCGCGACGTGCGGCCCCGGGCGTCGGTCGGCCGGCGGGCGTCGTACACGAGCAGCCGGCCGGAGTTGTCGCGGACATAGGCGAAGTCGTCGTTGGCGGCCAGGAAGGTGTCGGCCGCCGCGTCCGACTTCCACACCACCTCGCCGTTCGCCCGGTCGACGCGGGCCACCCCGGAGTTGTCGCCGGAGACGTAGACCGAGTTGCCGGCCACCACCGGGGGGTGGTTCATCAGCCCGCCGACGGTCGCCCGCCAGACGGTGGCGAGGCCGCCGACCACGTTGCCGCCGCCGAGGTCGACGGCCATGAGGCTGCCGTCGCCCAGGGGGAAGTACCCGACCTCGCCGGCCTGGGCGGGGGCGGCGGCCACCACGTCCGGGGTGCGGGCGGTCACGACCCGGGCCCGGTCGATCTTGGACACGGCCACGATGGCGCGGGCGTCGGTCACGCCCCACACCCGGTTGTCGGTCAGCAGGAGCGGCACGGGCACCCGGTTCTCGGTACCGACTTCCCACCGGACGAGCGGGCTGATGGTCCTGGGGCGGAGGTCGGACAGGGCCAGGGAGGCGGCGACCGACGGCGGGATGGCGGCCAGCGACGGGGTCCGCTGCACCGTGGCCCGCCCCGCGCCGCCGCGGGTGTACGGCGGCACCATCGAGTTGAGCATGTCGAGCGACTGGGCGGTGGCCCCGCTGTCGAGTTGGTACGGCGGGTGGAGGGTCGGCACCACGATCAGGGACGGCGACCGGGACGACGTGAACCCGCCGGCCGGGACGCCCCGGGTGACCGCCCGCAGGGGGTCGCGGCCGGCGTCCGGGGCCGGCACCCGCGTCACCCCCTGGGTCGGGTAGCGGGCCACGAGGGTATCGACCGCGTTGGGCTGGCGGATGTCCCGGGCCACGGCCGCGGCCGCCGCCCCGCCCCGCCCGGGCTCGGCCGCCTGGGCCGGCAGGGCGATCGGCCGGGGGAGCGCGTAGGCCGCCACCCGCTGGCTCCCGGCCCCCCCCGGGCGGATGGCCAACACCGCGTACACCGTGTCCTCGTCGGCCGCCAGCCCGGCCGTCGGCAGGCTCCCCAGGTCG
>JANPKP010000026.1:0-2876 GCA_031426095.1 Gemmataceae bacterium | reverse complement strand
CGCCCTGACGGGACGGGGTTCGCCCGGACTTCTCCCGGCTGGTGAGAGCGGCACGACCACCCGAATTCCCCCACCTTACGCCCCCTTCCGCCTTGACCACCCCCGCGGGCCGGCGCTACAACTGATGGAATGTCCGCCGCCGCGTGCCGCCGAACCGCCGGGCTGCTCGTCGTCCTGCTGGTCGTCACCAGCATGCCGGTTCGGGTGTACGCCCTCGGGGCCTGCCCGGTGTGCGGCGGCTGGCACCTACCCATCCTCGTGGCCGACCTCGGACCGGTTGCCGAAGACCCCACGCCGTTCGACAACCCCGACGACGACCCGCCGCCCACGCACGACGACGACCGGCAACTGACCGGCTGCCACACGCCGCTGCCCTACGCCCCCACGGAGGCCGGCCCGGCGGGCGTCGAAGCCGTCGCGTGCGGCGAAGTCTCGACCGAGGCCGTCCCCACGTCCCCCGCCCCGCCCGCCCTCTCGCTCATCCGCCCGCCCCGCGTCTGACCTCACCTCCGGCAGTACCGCCGCGCGACCGCCCGATCCCGGCGGCCGTCGCTCCCGTTCCCCGATCATTGCGGGAAGTTTGCCCATGTCGCGTGCCGACCTCGTCCGCCGCTTCGGCCGGCTCTCCGGCCACCTGCCCACCGTCCTTGCCTGGGCCGCGCTCGGCGGGTTGGCCGCGTTCGGGGCGTCCCACGGGTGGACGTTCGGCGGGGGCGACCGCGACGACGACAAGGAGAAGGCGGCCAACAAGCCGGCCGAGCCGGACCCCGGCCCGTTCACGCCGTACCTCGCCGCCCAGCCGGGGGACGTGGGCGTGATGGTGACGCACGACCCGGCCCACTGCGAGGTCGAGGAGAAGCGCGTCGTGCTGCCGTCGCAGGCCGTCGCCGACCGGGCCGGCGTCCGCACCGCCCCCGTGGCCGTCCACCGGCTGGCCCGCACGGTCACGGCCCACGGCGAGGCGGTGCAGGACCCGACGGCGATGGCCCGGGTCGCCCCCCGCGTCGGCGGTGCGGTCGTCCGCATGGCGAAGCGGGTCGGCGACCCCGTCCGCGCGGGCGAACTCCTGGCCGTCATCGACGCCGGCGAGGTGGGCAAGGCGAAGGCGGCGCTGCTGACGGCCCGGGCCAACCTCGAAGGCCGCCAGCGGGTGCGGGACGCGCTCCAATCGAACGTCGCCCCCGAGCGGAGCGTGGTCGAGGCGGATAACGCCCTGCGGGACGCCCGGGTGGCCCTCTTCGGGGCCCGCCAGGGGCTGGTGAACCTCGGCCTGCCGCTGCCGTCGGCCGCGGACGATACTCTGCCCGACGACGCCTACGCCCGCCGGCTCCACCTCCTGGGGCTGCCGTTCTTCGCCCGCCTCGAACTGACCGCCGCCGAGGCCGCCGGCCGCCCGCCCACGGCCAACCTCCTGCCCGTCACCAGCCCGCTCGACGGCGTGGTCACGAAGCAACTCGCGGTCGCCGGCGAGCCGGTGGCCGCCCTGCAAGCCGTGTACGAGGTCGGCGACCCGCGGAAGGTGGACGTGTACCTCGAAGTCCGCCAGGAGGACGTGCCGGAGGTCGCCCTCGACCAGGCCGCGACGTTCCGCATCGAGGGGGCCCCGAGCGTCGCCCCGTTCGCGGGCACCGCCGACTGGATCGCCCCCGCCCTGGACGAGACGACGCGGACGCTCCGGGTGCGGGTCCGGGTGCCGAACCCCGCCGGCACCCTCCGCGCCCGGACGTTCGGCGACGGCACCCTGACCGTCGGCCCGCCCACGCCGGTCCCGGCCGTGCCCGAGGCGGCCGTCCACTGGGAGGGCTGCTCGCACGTCGTGTTCGTGAAGGTGCCGGCCGAGGCGGGGAAGCCGGCCGTCGTCTTCCGCCCCCGCAAGGTCACGCCCGGCGTCCGGGCCGGGGGGCTGGTCGAAGTCCGCAGTGGGCTCGCGGCCGGCGAGGAAATCGCGGTGGCCGGCAGCCACGTGTTGAAGTGCGAACTGCTCAAGGACCGCATCGGCGACGCGGAGGAATAACGGCCCCCATGCTCACCGCCATCATCGACTGGTCGCTCCGCAACCGCCTCCTCGTCCTGTTCGCGTTCGCCCTCGTGGCGGCCGGCGGGTACGCGGCGGTCGGGGCGTTGCCCATCGACGCCTTCCCGGACACCACGCCGGTCCAGCTCCAGATCAACACCGCCGCCCCGGCCCTGTCGTCGGAGGCGGTCGAGCGGCAGATCACGATCCCGGTCGAGCAGGCCCTCGGCGGGCTGCCGCACGTCTCGGAGGTCCGCTCCATCTCGCGGGCCGGGCTGTCCCAGGTCGTCGTCACCTTCGAGGACGGCACCGACCTCTACTTCGCCCGCCAGCAGGTGGCCGAGCGGCTCGCGGCCCTGGAGTGGGAGCCCGGCGTGCCCCGCCCCCGGCTCGGCCCCGTCACCACCGGGTTGGGGGAAGTGCTGCACTACGCCGTCGTCGGCGAGGGGAAGTCGCCGCGGGAGTTGCGGGAGATTCAGGACTGGGTCATCAAGCCGGCCCTGCGGACGGTGCCGGGGGTGGCCGAGGTGAACTCGTGGGGCGGGCTCGACAAGCAGTTCCAGGTGAAGGTCGACCCCGACCGCCTGGCCCACTACGGGCTGACGATGACGGCCGTCCTCGACGCCCTCAAGGCCGGGAACAAGAACGCCGGCGGCGGGGTCGTCCGCCGGGCCGGCGAGGCGGTCGTGGTCCAGGGGGTGAACCAGCCGGCCGGCCCGGAGGCGGTGGCGAGGGTCGTGGTCGGGGCGCGGGCCGGCACCCCGGTCTACCTGTCCCAGGTGGCCGACGTGGTGGAGGGGAGCGACATCCGCCGGGGGGCGGTGACGGCCGACGGGGCCGGCGAGTGCGTCCTCGGCCTCGG
>JANPKP010000025.1:0-24088 GCA_031426095.1 Gemmataceae bacterium | reverse complement strand
ACCCTCGGCGGCGACCCACCGCACCGCGGCCCGCCGGTCACCCCGGCGGGCCGCGTGCTTGACCGGACCCGCGGGGGTTTCGTCATGGCGGCGCGCGTGCTCGGGTGGGCGGTGCTGGTGGTCGTGACGGCCGGGGCGGCCACCCGGTACTCCATCTGGAAGGCGTCCTCGCCGCTGTCCTCGTAGTAGTTCCGCAGGACGCGGTTCGCCCGGAAGTCCTGGGCCCGGAAGAACAGTTGGGCCGGCAGGTTGCTCTCGCGGACGGCCAGGGTGATCTTCGTCCGCCGGTGGCTCGACAGCTTGGCCACCAGCTTGCTCACCATCTGGTCGCCGACGCCCGAGCGGCGGGCGGCCGGGGCGACGGCGAAGTTCAGGATGTGGAGCTTGGTCTTGTGCAACTCGTAGATCATGAACCCGACCACTTTTTCGTCGGCCTCGGCCACCATGCCGATGCAGTTCCGCTGCCGCAGGCACCGGAGGAAGTCGTCCTCCGTCCAGGCGAACTCGAAGCTGGCGAGTTCGGTCTTGAGGACGTCGGCCATGTCCCGCCGGATCATCCAGCGGATGTGGACCCGGACCGCGTCCCTGCTCGCACGTGCCACGCTCATCAACGGACTCCTCCCCCGGCCGGGTGAACGCGGTCGCCCGCCACCCCGGCCTTGTTCCGCACCCGGCGGCGGGGGGTCGGGTTCGGTCGGGCGGCCCGCGACTCCGTCGCCAGGCCCGCCCGCGCCGCCCACCCGTCCCCGAAGCCGCCGGATACTAGCAACGCCCCCCGGACCCCTCAACCCCACCCGACCCCCCGGGTGGGGCTCCCCCAATGATGACACCGCGTTCGCCAAGCGTCGGAGCGGATTGCGGGGCGAAAGCCCACCCGTGGCCACGGGTGGGCCTCACCCAAAACACCAACTATTCCTTGTAGAACTTCGTCGATTCTTCCTTCACCAGCGGGCTGGCCACCTGGTCGCAGGTGAGCTGGACCCGGAACCGCTGCTCGCCCGGCTGGTTGCCGCGGACGCGGACCCGGTAGACCGCCTCGCCCTTCACCCCGAGCGTCGGGATCGGGTCGATGGTGAGCTGCTGGCCCTGGGCCTTGACCCCCGTCGGGCCGCTCGACCCGGTGTACGCCATCCCGTCGGCCAGGGCGGCCGCGAGGACCACGTTCGTGCAGGCCCCGGTCCCCTGGTTGGTGACGCGGATCTCGTAGACGGCCTCCTTGCCGACCTCGACCACCCCGTCGGTCGCGGCCACCTCGAAGCGGATGGCCGGCACGCCCTCGGCCCGGACGGCCGTCTCGGCCTTGGCCTCCAGGGTCCGCCCGCCGGTCGACGTCATCCCCGCCTGCGCGACGCCGGCCGGGGCCGGGGCCGCGTCCGGGCCGGCCAGGGCGACCGTCCGGAGCACGCCGTCGGAGGCGGCCGCCGCCCGCAGCTTGACCGACACCGGCCGGCTCCCGCCCACGGCCAGAGACGCCAACCGCCAGCTCACCGCCCGGGTGGTCGCGGTGTACGCCCCGTTGTCGCTCGCCTGGACGAACTCGAACCCGTCCGGCAGCACGGTCACGACCTGGACCGGGTCGGTGCTGGCGGTCCCCGGGTTGGTCAGCTCGATCGTGTAGACCGGCTCGCCCCTCACCAGGCAGTGGGCCGGCCCGCTCTGCTTCACCTGGAGAAGCGGCTCGACCACGTTGACCGACGACTTGGCCTCCGAGTCCGGGCTCCCCTCGGCGGCGGCCGACACTTCACAGGCCTGCATCCCGGCCCGGGCGGCCGCGACCGGCAGCTTGATCGTCTTCGTCTCGCCGGGCATCACGTTCGGCAGCACCGTCTCGATCTGGTTGGCCGCCGCCTGGACGCGGGAGCAGAACAGCCCGTCCGTCAGCTTGGCCTTGAGGACCAGCTTGGCGGCCGGCCCGGTCCCGGTGTTCGACACCTTGATGAGGAAGGTGGCCTCCTCGCCGGCCCGGCACGTCTCGGGGCCGGTGAGGGCGACCGTGACCTTCGGCCGCGTGACGCGGGTGCGGGCGTCCACCGACCCGGCGAACGACACCGTGGCCCGGCTGCGGACCTCGCCCTCCTCCGACGGTTTGACGCGGACCACGATCCGCTTCTCGGCCCCGGCGTCGAGGCTACCGATCGTCCACCCGAGGCGGTCGCCGGACAGTTCCGCGGCCGGCTCGCTGCCGACGAACTTGGACCCGGCCGGCAGGTCGTTATCGACCCGCACGTCCTTCACGGCCACCGGGCCGACGTTCCTGACCACGAGGTCGTACTTGAACTCCTGGCCGTAGTTGACCGTTTCCGGGGTGAACGCCTCGACCACGACGCTCGGGGCCATCCGGGCCGGCAGCCCGCCGGGGGCGGTCGGCAGCGTCGCCGTGGCGGCCGGGGCCGGCGGCGTCATCGCGGCGGCCGGCGGGGCCATCACGTCCGTCGTGGCCGGCGGAATCGCCTTCGGGGCGACGCCCGGCGGCGGGGCGACGGGGGCCACGATCCCTACCGACGCCGGGGCCGGCGGGGCGACGGGCGCGACCGGCAGCATCGGGCTGACCGGCGGTACCGGCATGACCGCGGCCGGCATCTCTGGCAGGGCCGGCGGGAACTTCGCCTGCGGCTCGGCCGGCGGGGTGAACCCCGCCCGGGTGGTGGTCGGGGGGCCGAAGTTCGGCGGCGGGATGTCGTAGGACGCCGGCTTCACGCCGTCCGACGGCGTCATCGCCGTGGACGTCGGCCGCGGACGGCCCGCCACCGCGCCGGGCTGCCCGCCGGTCGCGGCCGGGGCCCCGGTGCCGGGCGACAGGTACGGGTAGCGGGTCGCCGTCTGGCCGGCCGGCTGCGGCGTCACCGGCTGGGTCGGCGTGTACCCGGCCCCCGGGGCGGCCGGGGTCCAGTCCGAGTACGGCCGGACGGTACCCGTCGGGTACCCGCCGGAGGCCGGGGCCGCCGTCTTCGGCTGGGTGTAGCCGTAGGGCGTGGTGGAGTAGTTGTTGGGCCCGGCCGGGGGGGTCTGGGCCCCCGCCGTCCCGAAGGCCGTCAGCCCGGCCGCCGCGGCCGCCAGGCCCAGCTTGACAGGTCGAGTGCGCACGTTCGTCCCCCCGTATCCTTACGGACAGTGTGAATCCGTCCCCCAACCCCGGGCCGCCCCCGCGGCCCTTCGTTCCAATGAGCAGGCCGTAACCCGCCCTTCCGTCAACCGACCCCGCCTGGAGAGCCCTTCTCCGGGGCCGGGTACTTCACCGCGTTCTTGACCACCTTCGCCCTTAAAGCGTCGGCCAGGTCGATCCCCGTGTGGACGCTCAGTTGCAACAGCAGCGTGAATACGTCGGCCATCTCGTCGGCCACCGCCACCCGCACCGCCGGGTCGTCGCGGACGAGCCTCCGGGACTCGTCCTCGGTCAGCCACCGGAACGGCTCGACCAGCTCGCCCGCCTCGCTGGCCAGGGCCATGACGAGGTTCTTCGGCGAGTGGTACGGGGCCCAGTTCCGCTCGTCCGCGAAGGCGCGGACGACGGCCTTGAGCGCCCCCACCGGGGTCGTGTCGTCGGACATTCGGCGTTCCGGTCAGTCGTTGTGGGTTGCCGGCCGGCCCGCCCGCGTTTCCCCCGGGGCGTGCCTGCCGACAAGTTGGCGGGTTCATAACAAGTCGGCAGCGGGTGTCAACCGTGATGTGAAGGAAAAACGCGCCACCGGTCGTGACTCGCGGGCGGGAGCGTTTCGGGGAGCTTTACCGCTTTTTACCGCATCGGCGGGGTGGGGGTCGCCACAGGGCGAGTGGTGACAACGGGATGGGAGATCGTTACCCGTCGGGCACCAACCGCGGGAGCGAGCGCGGAATCCGCCCGACTCTCCTTGCTGGTTCCGGAGCCGTCGGGTTGCGCCGCCGTTCGCGTGGCCCAATCGCCGCGGTGCCCGCCCCCGCACTTGGTGCCGGCGGCGGCGGTTCATAAATTATTCGGAGTTTGCACCCGACCGTCGACCACGACCCCCGCGAGCCCATGCCCAAACGCACCGACATCCACAAAATCCTGCTCATCGGCTCCGGCCCCATCGTCATCGGCCAGGCCTGCGAGTTCGACTACTCCGGCACCCAGGCGTGCAAGGCCCTCCGCGAGGAGGGCTACTCCGTCATCCTGGTGAACAGCAACCCCGCCACCATCATGACCGACCCGGAGACGGCCGACCGGACCTACGTCGAGCCGATCACCTGGCAGGTCGTCGAGAAGATCATTGCCAAGGAGCGGCCGGACGCCCTCCTGCCGACCCTCGGCGGGCAGACGGCCCTGAACACGGCGATGGACCTGTTCAAGCACGGCGTCCTCGAAAAGTACGGCGTCGAGATGATCGCCGCCAACGCCGAGGTCATCGACAAGGCCGAGGACCGGCAGAAGTTCAAGACGGCCGTCCTCAAGCTCGGCCTCGACGTGCCCAAATCGGGCGTCGCCCACTCGCTCGCCGACGCCCTCGGCATCCTGGACGAGATCGGCCTGCCGTGCGTCCTGCGGCCGAGCTTCACGATGGGCGGCACCGGCGGCGGCATCGCGTACAACCGCGAGGAGTTCATCTCCATCGTGGACCACGGGCTCGAAATGTCGCCGACCACCGAGGTGCTGATCGAAGAATCGGTGATCGGCTGGAAGGAGTACGAGCTGGAGGTGATGCGGGACAAGGCCGACAACGTCGTCATCATCTGCTCGATCGAGAACCTCGACCCGATGGGCGTCCACACCGGCGACAGCATCACCGTCGCCCCGACCCAGACGCTCTCCGACAAGGAATACCAGCGGATGCGCGACGCCGCCAAGGCGATCATCCGCGAGATCGGCGTCGAGACGGGCGGGTCGAACATCCAGTTCGCCACCGACCCGGCGACCGGCCGGATGATCGTCATCGAGATGAACCCCCGCGTCTCCCGCTCGTCGGCCCTGGCGTCCAAGGCGACCGGCTTCCCCATCGCCAAGATCGCCGCCAAGCTGGCCGTCGGGTACACCCTGGACGAGTTGCGGAACGACATCACCCGCGAGACGCCGGCCTGCTTCGAGCCGACCATCGACTACGTGGTGACGAAGATCCCCCGCTTCGCGTTCGAGAAGTTCCCCGAGGCGAACGCCACCCTCACGACGCAGATGAAGTCCGTCGGCGAGACGATGGCCATCGGCCGGACGTTCAAGGAGTCGCTCCAAAAGGCCCTCCGCGGTCTGGAGGTGGGCCGCTTCGGCCTCGGCTGCGACCGCGGCGACCGCTGGGGGCGGGACGACCAGCCGACCCGCGAGGAGATCGTCGCCAAGCTCTCGACCCCGAACTGCGAGCGGCTCTGGTACGTCCGGTACGCCATGAAGGCCGGCCTGAGCCTGGAGGAGATCCACCAGCGGAGCCGGATCGACCCGTGGTTCCTGGAGAACATCCGCGAGCTGGTCGCCTTCGAGGACGAGCTACGCGCCGGCGGGCCGCTGGAGAAGGCGACGCCCGAGCTGATCCTGAAGGCCAAGCAGTGGGGCTTCGTGGACCGGCAGATCGCCAACGTCTGGAACTGCTCCGAAGCCGACGTCCGGCGGGTCCGCAAGGGGTTCGGGATCGAGGCCGTGTTCAAGTCGGTGGACACCTGCGCCGCCGAGTTCGAGGCATACACGCCTTACTACTACAGCACGTATGAAGCAGGTACCAGGAGTCAGGGGACGGGGGCCAGCGGATCCAAAGACGGTTCTGTACTGTCTCCTGCCTCCTGCCTACTGCCTCCTGAAGACGAAGTCCGGCCGTCGTCCGGCAAGCCGCGGATCATGGTCCTCGGCGGCGGGCCGAACCGGATCGGGCAGGGGATCGAGTTCGACTACTGCTGCTGTCAGGCCGCGTACGCCCTGAGGGGGGCGGGGTACGAGGTCATCATGGTCAACTCCAATCCGGAGACGGTCAGCACCGACTACGACACCTCCGACCACCTCTTCTTCGAGCCGCTGACCGTCGAGGACGTGCTCAACGTCTACGACCGGATGAAGCCGGACGGCGTGATCGTCCAGTTCGGCGGTCAGACGCCGCTGAACCTGGCGAAGGCCCTCGAAGCCCACGGGGTGCCGATCATCGGCACGAGCGTCGAGAACATCGACGTGGCCGAGGACCGCAAACAATTCGCCAAACTCATCGAGGAGATCGGCCTCCAACAGCCGGCCAACGGCACGGCCGTGGACATCCCGGTGGCGGTGCACACGGCCCGCAAGATCGGCTTCCCGGTGCTGGTCCGGCCGAGCTTCGTGCTCGGCGGGCGGGCGATGGAGATTTGCTACTCCGAGGAAGCCATCGTCCGCTACATGGGCCGGGCGGTGGACGTGTCGCCCGGCAAGCCGGTGCTGATCGACAAGTTCTTGGAGAACGCCACGGAAGTGGACGTGGACTGCCTCTCGGACGGCCACCGGACGGTGATCGGCGGCGTCATGCAGCACATCGAGGAGGCCGGCATCCACAGCGGCGACTCGGCCTGCGTCATCCCCCCGCACAGCCTGCCGAAGGGGGTGGTGGACGAGATCAAGGCCCAGGCCCGCAAGCTCGCCGCCGCCCTCCAGGTGAAGGGGCTGATGAACATCCAATTCGCCGTCACCAACCTCAAGCACGACGGCACCTGGACCGAGAAGCCGGTGGTCTACGTGCTGGAGGCCAACCCGCGGGCGAGCCGGACGGTGCCGTTCGTGTCGAAGGCGACCGGCGTCCCGCTCGCCCGGCTGGCGTCGCTCGTGATGGTGGGCAAGACGCTCGACGAGTTGGGGGTGGCCGACGAGGTGGTGCCCAAACACTTCTCGGTGAAGGAGAGCGTCTTCCCGTTCAGCAAGTTCCCGGGGGTGGACATCATCCTGGGGCCGGAGATGAAGTCGACCGGCGAGGTGATGGGGATCGACGACAGCCTGCCGATGGCGTTCGTCAAGTCGCAGATGGCGGCCAACGCCCCGCTCCCGGCGACGGGCACCGTCTTCTTCTCGGTGGCCGACCGCGACAAGGAGGGGGCGGTGACGATCGCCCGCGGGTTCGCGGAGATGGGCTACAAGCTGATCGCCACCCGGGGCACGGCCAAGCTCCTGCGGGCCGGCGGGGTGTCGGTGGGCGACGTGCCGAAGATCGCCGAGGGCCGGCCGAACCTGATCGACCTCATGAAGAACGGCCAGATCGCCCTGATCGTCAACACCCCGAGCGGCCGCGGCAGCTCGACCGACGAGGGGAAGATTCGCGCCGCCGCCGTGTCCCACCGGGTGACGTGCATCACGACGCTCTCCGCCGCCTACGCCGCCGTGGACGCCTGCCGCGGCCTGCGGTCGGGGGAGCTGACCGTGTCGGCGCTGCAGGATCGGTTCCCGGCGAAGGGTTAGCCCCGAATGGGGGGCGGGTGATCGTAGCCCAGGGCGTGAGCCCTGGGTGACGCTCCTCCGCGCCTGCACATTCGCCACACGCCCCGCGTGACGGACAGGGCCGCTTAGTAGTAGGTGTCTGAAAGCTGAGCCGGGCCGCCCGACGGGGCGGAGTTACGTCGATCCGGCGTACTCGCACCGGGGTCCGAGCTTTACCGCATTCTCCCAGCGCGGGGCACTCAAAAACGCCGCAACGAACGTGCGGAACGGGGCTTACGGGAACCGCCCAGCAAACATGCGGGAAAGTTGACCGCGGAATTGGACGCAAAGCACTGCCAAGTAACCGCATCGGGCGTTACCGCGTGGGGTCGTTCGTAAGGGCTTACGTCGAGTCGGCCGGGTGCGTTTCTGGCCGCGGGATTGGACGTAAGTTCCGCCGCGGGGGTGGGCCGCCGCCCGGTACTCCCCCAAGATCGGTTTTCAAACGCACTCGAAGTCGACGACTTCGGCGTCGGAGTCGCCATCGTCGGGCTAACGTTAAACGCCGGACGGCCCTCGCCCGGTGGGGGACCGGGGGGGCCGTCCGGCGGGGGGCCGGCGGGCGGGGTGGGGGCACCGGCCCGCCGGCGGGCCGGGGGCGGTCAGTTGTCCCGCTTGGCCTCCGCGATGCTCCGAATCTTCTCCGCCAGCAGGGCCACGTCGAACGGCTTCTTGAACACGTCGTTGAACCCGTACTCGCCGAGCTTCTCCGGGGCCGCCTCGTCCTCGCTCGCCAGGCCCACGATCAGGGTCTGGGCGTTCTGCTCGTCCTTCCGCAGGTTGTTGGCGATCTGGATCGCCTCGCTGCGGCCCAGCCCGAGGTCAATGATGATCGTGTCCGGGTGGAAGTTGCCGGCCAGCATCCCGGCCTCGAACCCGCTGTTCGCCATCTGGTACTTGTAGTCGTCCGACTCCGGCAGGATTTCCTTGACGCGGTCGTTGAACAGCTTCTCGGTTCCGATGAGTAGCACCTTGTGCCACTCCTCTTCTTCGAGTTCGCCGAGCGGCATGCCGTGTTCTTTGAGGAAGCGGATGAGCTGCTCCCGGGGGATCCGGCGGTCCTGGCTCCCGGGGATGCGGTAGCCCTTGAGTCGGCCCGAGTCGAACCACTTCGACACGGTTCGGGGGGCCACCTTGCAGATTTTGGCGACCTGTCCGGTGGTGAAAACCTTTTTCATCGCGAGGTACTCCGTTATGACTCGCTCGCTCGACCCCGCACCGCCGCCCCGGATGTTGCCGGACATCCGAGTAGACAGGCGTGTCCCACCCCGGTGTCGGACACCCTGGGGGTTCAGGGGCGAGCCGCCGCCGGGGGCCGGGGGTGGCCGCCGCCGTCGAACTCTGGGTTAGGTGTCCGCTCGCCTGGGGGAACCGCATCCTTGCCGGGGTCCGGGCGACCCGGGCGGGGCCGGCAGCCTTGCCGGCGGTCCGCGTTCGGGGCCCTGACACAAGAGGGATCGGCCCGGGCGTCTCCGAAGGTTGAGCGAAACCGGTCAACCTGGGAGGGCTCTGGCGGATCCCGCCGACGGCGGGGTTCGCACCGTTCGAGCGGTTCTGCTTCGGGTGCCGAACACCGACCCCCGAGTCAGCCGCGTTGTCTACCCGTTGAATCGTTCCGGCGGGGTGTGTGCCTTGATGCGCATCAAGCGGTGGTGACGTGCCTTCCGTGGCCCGCGTGCCGGTGGGACCGGCTGGGCCGATTCTGCCGGCCCCGCACCACCATCGTAAGCGGCAGGACAAGGCCCGGAAGTGTCGGACGGGCGGTTAAAGTGCGTCGGCCAGTCGCTTCACGAACACCACCATGCCGTCGCCGTCGGCGTAGTAGTCGGGCACGGTCGCGGCTTGCGTGTAGCCGTGCTTGAGGTAGAACCGGAGGGTCGGCTCGTAGAGCGGCAGCGACGACGTTTCGATCACCAGCAGCCGGCCGCCGGCGGCCCGCACGTCGGCCTCGGCGTGGCGGAGGAGGGCGGACCCGTGGCCGCGGCCCTGGAGGCCGGCCGCCACCGCGAGCCAGTAGAGGTACCACGTCCGGTCGGTCATCGCGGCCGGGGCGTAGTAGGCGTACCCCAGCGGCTCGGCGGCCGGCCCTTCGAGGGTGACGGCGGCGTGCCCGATCTCGTGGTTGGCAGCGTGGTAGTCTTCTAGGACTTCCTGGAGCGCTTCGAGTTCGATCGGCTTGAAGAAGCCGGTGCCGGCGGTGAGGGCCACGAGGGCGGGCGAGTCGTCGGGCGTGGTCGGTCGGATCACGGGGGCGGCCTCCGGGGATCGGGTGAGTTTACCAGGGGAGGCACACGTGCGGCACACAATCCTCGCGGCGGTGGCCCTGGCGGCGGTCGGCGGGCGGGCGCAACCGGCCCCGGCGGCGGGACTGGAAGCGGGGGCGGCGGCGGTGGACGTGACGCCGCCCACCGGCTACCCGATGTGGGGGTACGCCGCCCGGCACGACGCCCCCTCCGTCGGCGTCCACGACCCGTTGTTCGCCAAGGCGCTGGTGCTAAAGGCGGGCGATTCCAAGATCGCCCTCGTGAGCCTCGACATGGGCCGGGCCCCGACGCGGGCGTCGATGGCCCGCGTCCGGGTCGGGCTCAAGCCGCTCGGCGTCACGGAGTTGTTCGTGGTCGCGTCGCACACCCACCACGGGCCGGTCATCGAACTCGACACCTGGCCGAAGGGCGGCAAGCCTTACGTCCACGAGTTGGAAGAAAAGCTCGTCGCCGTCGTGGCGAAGGCGGACGCGGCCCGCAAGCCGGCGCGGTACGGCGTGGCGTCGGCCGGGGTGCCGCTCAACCGCAACCGCCAGAGCAAACGCGCGGACGCCCCCGTGGACCGCGAGTTATTGGTGCTCCGCGTGGAGGGGCTCGACGGCAAGCCGGTCGCCCACGCGGTCAACTTCGCCGCCCACCCGACGCTGCACCCGGCGGATTTGCTCAAGTTCTCGGCCGACTTCCCCGGGGCGATGGCCGCGAAGGTGGAGGCCGCGACCGGCGTCCCGTGCCTCTTCCTCCAGGGGGCGGCCGGCGACCTGTCCCCGAAGTTGCCCGAGGGGTGTAAGACGCCCGACGACTTCGGCAAGGCGCTCGCCGACGCGGTCCTGAAGCTCGCGGGCGGGATCAAGTGCGAGGAGCGGAAGGGGGCCACGCTGGCGGCGACGCGGGAGGAGTTGCGTTTCGCGGCCCAGGTGGACGTGGAGAACGTCTTCACCCGGGCGGCCCTTGAGCGGGCGTTCTTCCCCGAACTCGTCGGCTTCTTCCGGGCCGAGTACGCGGCCGGCGTGCGGCCCACGGTCGCGGCCGCCGTCCTCGACGGCCGCGTCGGCTTCGTCGGGGCGTCGGGCGAGTTCTTCTGCGAGCACTCGCTGGGGTTGAAGCGGCGGGCGAGGCTCGACCACCTCTTCTTCCTCGGCTACTGCAACGACTACCAGCAATACTTCCCGACGATCCAGGCCGTCGCCGAGGGCGGGTACGGCACGACGGTCCCGGTGGCGGCGGCCGAACTCGGGGCCGGCGAGCGCGTCGCCGACCGGGCGCTGATCCACCTGTATCGGCTGCGGGGGAAGGCGGAGGAGTTGGGTCAATGACCCGCTCACCGTCTGAACAGCTTCGCCACCGGCACCGTAAACCCCGGCAGGTGCGGGTCGGCCGAGAGCGTCTGGCGGACATCGAACGCCTCGGGCGGCCGGTCCTGGTAGTGGACCGTCACCGTCTCGTTTCGCGGGTGGACGGTCCAGATGAGGGGGACGCCGGCCGCGAGGTACTCGTCGACCTTTTCGTCGATCTCCTCGATGGTGTTGCTCGGCGACAAGATTTCGACCGCCAGCGACGGGACGCCGTCGATCATCGTCGTCTCGTCGGTCTGGGACACGACGACCCCGTGGGGGACGTAAACCACGTCCGCCGCGAACGTCGTCTCCGGGTCGTGGCGGAGAACGATCCCGACTTCGCCCGAGTGGACCTCGCCCCGCGGCTCGGGCTGGCCGTCGAGCCAGTTCCCAAGGAGCTGGGCGATCCGGGCTTCGATCTTCGTGTGGAACCGGTTCCGCTTGGTCATTCGTTCCCCCCCACTTACACGCAACTGGCCGCGGATCAGCCACCGCTCCTTGCCGTCGTCGGGCAGGGCGAGGAATTCGTCCAGGGTCCACAGCTTGGCCGGCGGGGTCGCAATCGCGCTCATGGTCGGTCCTCCCGCCCATAGAGTAAACGGACACCGCCGCGCGGTCAGCGCGAGAACCGACCCACCCGCCGGGGCCGCCCGCATGAAAGCCGCCTTCTTCGACGCGACCGGGGGGCCGGACGTGATCCGCTTCGGCGACCTGCCGGCCCCCGAGCCGCTCGCCGGGCAGGTCCGCGTCAAGGTCGCGGCCGCGTCCGTGAACCCCATCGACCTGTACGTGCGGTCCGGACTCGCGCCGGCCGGCGGCACCTTCCCGGTGGTGCCGGGGCGGGACTTCGCCGGCACCGTGGAGGCCGTCGGGCCGGCCGTCACCCGCTTCAAAGTGGGCGACCGCGTGTGGGGGGCGAACCAGGGCATGGGCGGGCGGACCGGGGCGTTCGCCGAGTTCTGCGTGGCCGGCGAGGAGTACGTCTACCCGACCCCGCCGACGGTCAGCGACCGGGACGCGGCGGCGTCGGCGCTCGTCGGCATCACCGCCCACCTCGGCCTCTTCGGGTGCGCCAAGCTCAGGAGCGGCGAGTGGGTGTTCGTCAACGGCGGGACCGGCGGCGTCGGCTCGATGGTCGTCCAGATGGCCCGGGCGGTGGGGGCGAGGGTCGTCACCACCGTGGGATCGGCGGCCAACGCGGGGGCGGTGAAGGCGTTGGGGGCCGACGTGGTGCTCAACTACAAGACCGACGACGTGGCCGCGGCCGTGAAGGCGGCGACCCACGGGGCCGGGGTGAACGTCTGGTTCGAGACCCAGCCGCCGACCGACCTCGACCGCACGGTGGACCTGATGGCCCCCCGCGGGCGAATCGTGGTGATGGCCGGCCGGCAGGCCCGGCCGGTGCTGCCGAACGGACCGTTCTACGTCAAGGGGCTGTCGCTGCTCGGGTTCGCCATGTTCAACTTCCCGCCCGACGAGCAGCAGGCGTGCGCCGCCTACGTCAACCACTGGGCGGCCGCCGGCAAGCTCAAAGTGGCGGTCGGCAAGGTGTTCCCCCTCTCGGAGGCGGCCGCCGCCCACCAGTTGCAGGAGGACAACACCCTGCACAAGGCCGGCACCCTCAGCGGCAAGATCGTGGTCCTCCCGCCGGGGTGAAATGGACTTTCGCCACCCCACACGCCCGGAACGTCTGTTAGAATAGGGCCGACGGACGCCCCGCACGGACGCGGCCCCCCGGCCCCGAGCGCCCGATGTCACTCCGCCTGGCCCTCTCACTCGTCGCCGCGTTCGCCGCCGCCCCCGGCGTCGGGTCCGGCCAGGCGCCCGCCGTCGCCCGTACCACGTCGCCCGCCGCCACCTTCGCCGCCCGCCCGTCTGCCGAGGCCGTTTACCGCGTCCTCCCCGCCGGGGCCGACCTCGCCGCCGGGGAAACGCTCGTCGCCCTCCCGGGGGCTTCGCTCGAAGCCAAGGGCGGCTCCGTGGCGGTGACGTGCCTGGCCGACTACGACGGCCGCTCGCCGCTGCCGATCCTCGAAACGGCGGTGGTGCTGAACGAGGCGAAGGAGGTCGATTTCGACCTCACCCTCGACCGCGGGCGGATCGACGTGGCGAACACGAAGGCCGAGGGGAAGGCCCTCGTCCGCGTCCGCTTCGCCGGGGAGTCGTGGGTGATCGGGCTCGACGCGCCCGGCTCGCGGGTGGCCCTGGAACTGTGCGGCCGGTGGCCCGCCGGTGCCCGCTTCAAGCCGCCCGCGGCCGACGCCCCCGCGACCCCGACGCCCGCCGACGGCCCCACGGCGGCACTCGTGCTACTGGTTTTAAAGGGCACGGCGGACGTGAACGTGGGCGGCTTCACCGTCGGCCTGCGGGCCCCGCCCGGCCCGGCCCTCGTCCGCTGGGACAACGTCGCGGGGGCCCGCCCGCAGCCGCAGAAGCTCGACGCGCTCCCCGATTGGGCCGACCCCGCGGCCGCCCTGTCCGCCGACGGGCGGAAGGTGCGGGACGCCGTCGAGAAGTTCCGCGACCGGCGGGCCGCCGACCCCGTCGCCGCCGTGGACGCCTTATTGGCGTCGGCCGACCCGGTGGAGCAGCGGGTCGGGCTCGTGACCCTCGGGGCGACCGACGACCTCCCCCGGCTCGGCAAGGAACTCGCCGCCGCCCGGACCCCGGAGGCGTGGGACTTCGGCGTCACCGTCCTCCGCCACTGGCTCGGCCGCGGCCCGGGGCAGGACACTCGCCTGTACGACGCCTTCCGGTCCGAGGGCGGCTTCACCCCGGCCCAGGCCCGCACGGCCGTCCAGCTCCTGATCGGCTACGGGCCGGACGACCTGAAGCAGCCGGAGACCTTCGAGGTGTTGATCGACTACCTCGCCCACGACAAGGCGGCCGTCCGCAACCTCGCGGCGTGGCACCTGGCCCGGGCGGTGGCGAAGGACAAGGCGGTGCCGTTCGCCCCGACCGCCACCCCGGCCGACGGCGAGAAGCTCCAGCGGGCGTGGCGGCAGGTGATCCCAACGGGGACGGTGCCGGGGCGGTGAAGGGGTCGGGAGACGGGGGTCAGAAAACAAGACACGGGGATCAGACGGCCGGGTTCGATCGGACCCCCGCTTCCTGTCTCCCGAACGGCTCATCAACAGAGGAAAGCAATGCTCAAACCCATCACACTCGCGGCGCTGCTCCTCGGGCTCGGGGCGGGCCGTGCGGGGGCCCAGGGCTTCAACTACGGCGTGTACAACGCGGCGGCCGGGTACTACAGCTATGGGGCGATCCGGCCGGGCGGGTCGTTCCAGGTCTACCAGCCGTTCTTCGGGCTCGGGTCGTTCAGCCGCACTGTGAACGCCGTGACCCCTTACGGGCGAGTCGCCCCGTACACCCGCTCGATCCCCATGCTGCCGTTCGCACTGAACGGCACGTCCGTCGCCTTCCAGGCCTCCGGCGGTTATTCGGGCGGGTATGCGGGCGGGTACATGAGCGGCGGCATTGCCCCGACGGCTTACGCCCCGCAGGCGCGGATCGCCAGCCCCTACCGGACCGCCGGCCCGACCCAGGCGGCGATCGGGGCGTCGCAGATGGCCGCCGCGGCGCGGACCGACGCCGAGGCCCGCATCCAGATCGCGGAGCAGCGGGCCTACGAGACCGGCAAGCCGGTCGCCGGGGCCGCGCCCCCGACGGCCGCCCTGCGGAAGGCGCTGGAGTCGCCGACGGAGGCGGAAGTGATTTCCGGGGCCGCCCCGTCCGCCGTCCTCGCCGGGGCACTGACGCTGGAAAAGCCGGGGGCCCGGCCGGCGTCCGTCGTCCTGCCGCCCGACCTCCTCGGGCTCGTCACCTTCGCCGGGTCGCCGGAGGCCGACGCCCTCACCGCCGTCCGCGCGGCCGGCCGGTTGGTATTTCCCGCGTCGTTCGACGGCGACGCCCTGCGGCCCGTGCGGGACGCGGTCGAGAAGAACCTCGGCGACGTGGCGACCGCCGCGGCCACCGGGCGGACGGTCGCCCCGGACAAGCTCGCCAAGCTGGCGAACACGGTGAAGGCGGCCCGCGAGCAGACGGCGGCCGTTGCCCGCGACCTGCCGTTCGAGGACGCGTTGGCCCACCGCCGCTTCCTGAACCAGCTCGACGCGGTCCCGAAGGTGTTCGCCCGTCCCGAGTCGGCCGGGCTCTTGAACCCGAAGTGGGCCGAGGGGGCGACGGTCGGCGACCTCGTCAAGCACATGGTCAAGTACAAACTCCGCTTCGGCCCCGCCGCGAAGGGGAGCGAGGAGGCGTACTTGGCCCTGCACCGCGGGCTGGTGGCGTATTACGGGGCACTGACGCCGACGGCGGTGGTGAAGAAGTAAGACGACTTTCAGGGTCGTGACCACCCCGACCCGTCGCAACGGGTGGGCTTTAACCTGTCGATTCGCGTCAGGCCGCAACTCTCCCAACGCTCCCGCGTTACCGGGAAATGTGGTAGCGGGAATCGCATCACGAAACTGCTCCACGCCTTGCGTTCGAAGCGATACGCGATTAGCGGTAAAATCGGGTAACGCCCACCCGCCGCCCGCCGGCCCGCTTCGCCGCCGAACCTCTAGCTAAAGCCGCCCCCGGTCGATAAAAACAGCCCACACGGCCGACCGCGGGCGGGTTCGTTCCGCGCTCGGGCCGCCACTCGCCGGCACGCCTCAGGAGGGGCCGTTCGCCATGAAACGCGCACTGATCACCGGAGTCACAGGCCAGGACGGCAGTTACCTCGCCGAACTCCTGCTGGAGAAGGGGTACGAGGTCCACGGCGTCGTCCGCCGGGCCAGCACCGAGACGTTCGAGCGGATCAACCACCTGTCGGGCAAAATCCACCTCCACCAGGCCGACCTGCTCGACCAGCTCTCGCTCGTGGACGTGCTCAAGGAGTCGAACCCGGACGAGGTGTACAACCTCGCCGCCCAGAGCTTCGTGCCGACGAGCTGGAAGCAGCCGGTGCTAACGGCCGAGTTCACGGCGATGGGCGTGACCCGGATGCTGGAGGCGATCCACCTCCTGGGGAAGGACACGATCCGCTTCTACCAGGCGTCGTCGAGCGAGATGTTCGGCAAGGTGCAGGCCGTGCCGCAGGGGGAGGACACGCCGTTCTACCCCCGCAGCCCGTACGGGGTGGCCAAGCTGTACGGCCACTGGATCACGATCAACTACCGCGAAAGCTACGGCATGTACTGCGTGTCGGGCATCCTGTTCAACCACGAGAGCCCCCGCCGCGGCCGCGAGTTCGTGACCCGCAAGGTGACGGACGGGGTGGCCCGCATCAAGCTCGGGCTGGCGAAGGAACTGCGGCTCGGGAATCTCGACGCCAAGCGGGACTGGGGCTTCGCCGGCGACTACGTCCGGGCCATGTGGCTCATGCTCCAGCAGCCGACCCCGGACGACTACGTGATCGCCACCGGCGAGACGCACACCGTCCAGAAGCTCGTGGAGCTGGCCTTCCAGGCCGTCGACCTGGACTGGAAGAAGTACGTCGTGACCGACCCGGCCCTGGTCCGCCCGGCCGAGGTGGACCTACTCATCGGCGACCCCACGAAGGCCAAGAAGCAGCTCGGGTGGGTGCCGGAGGTGAGCTTCGCCAAGCTCGTCGAGATGATGGTCAAGGCCGACCTCGACCGGCTCAAGTCGGCCGGGGCGTCGACCGCCGACTTCAAGGCGCGGGGCATCTGAGCGTGCGAAAGGATGAAGGATCAAGGATGAGGGATGAAGGCGGACCGGACGCCGTATTTCTTCACCCCTCATCCTTCATCCTTCATCCTTTGCTGGGGCGGGCATGCGCATCCTGATCACCGGGATCACCGGGTTCGTCGGCGGGCACCTGGTCGAGCAACTGCTCGCCGGGGGTCGGCACGAGATCACCGGGGTGGCCCGGCAGGCGGCCTGGCCCCGCGACCTCGCCCACTTCGACGGCAAGGCCGAGTTGCACGCCCTCGACCTCAACGACGGCGACGCGACGGAAGCCGTGCTGCGGGCGGCGAAGCCGGACTGGGTGTTCCACCTGGCCGGGTATGCCAACACCGGCGGGTCGTTCCGCGAGCCGGCCCGCTGCTGGGCCGACAACCTGGACGCCACCCGGTCGCTGTACGACGCCGTCGGCCGGGCCGGTGTCACGCCGCGGGTGTTGTTCGTGTCCACCGGGCTGGTGTACGGCGACCCGGACGAGCCGGGGGCGGCGTGCGACGAGCGGACCACCCTGAAGCCGGCCAGCCCGTACGCCACGAGCAAGGCGGCGGCCGACCTGCTGAGCTACCAGTACAGCCTGACGGCCGGGCTCGACGTGGTCCGCGTCCGCCTGTTCAACCAGGTCGGCCCGCGGCAGTCGGCCGACTACGCGGTGGCCAACTTCGCCCGCCAGATCGCGGCCGCCGAGGCGGGTCACCAGCCGCCGGTGATCGTGACGGGCGACCTGTCCGCCCAGCGGGACGTGACCGACGTGCGGGACATGGTGGCCGCCTTCGTGTCGCTGCTCGAAAACGGGGCGAAGGGCGAGGCGTACAACGCCGGCCGCGGCGAGACGGTCCGCATTCAGGAACTGCTCGACCGGCTCGTCGGTATGGCGAAGGTGAAGGTGCAGGTCCGCCAGACCCCGGACGCCGGCCGCAAGGCGGACACGGCCGTGACCCGTGCGGACGCCGGCAAGCTCCGGCGGGCGACCGGGTGGGCCCCCCGGCACGCCATCGACCGGACGCTGGCGGACACCCTCGATTACTGGCGGGCCGTGGCCGCCGGGTGAGTTTTCCCCTCGCGCCTGAAACCCCGTGACACCGGCCAACGTCGGCCGCCCCCCCGGAGCTTCCCCCGTGAAAGTCGCTGTCGTCGGCACCGGGTACGTCGGCCTCGTCACCGGCACCTGCCTGGCCGAGAGCGGGAATGACGTGGTCTGCGTCGACAACAACCCGGCCAAGATCGCCACCCTCAACGACAACCGAATCCCGATCTACGAGCCTGGGCTGGCCGAACTCGTCCTCCGCAACAAAAAGGAGGGCCGGCTCGCCTTCACCACCGACCTCGCGGCGGCGGTGAGGTCCGCCCGGCTGGTGTTCATCGCCGTCGGCACCCCGCAGTCGGACGCCGGCGACGCCGACCTGACGGCCGTGTTCGCTGTGGCCGACGCCATCGGGGCGGCGCTAAAGGGGCTGCCGCCGGGCGGGCCAGGGGCGCGGGTGGTCATCACCAAGAGCACGGTGCCGGTGGGCACGAACGCCAAGGTGGCCGAGCGGCTGGCCGCCGCCGGGGTGCCGCACGTGGACGTGGCCAGCAACCCCGAGTTCCTGAAGGAAGGGGCGGCCATCGACGACTTCATGAAGCCCGACCGGGTGGTCGTCGGCGTCCGCAGGCCGGAGGTCGGCGACGTGCTGCGGGAACTGTACGCCCCGTTCCTCCGCACCGAGCGGCCGTTCCTGGTGATGACGCCCGAGAGCGCGGAGATGACGAAGTACGCGGCCAACGCCATGCTCGCCACGAAGATCAGCTTCATCAACGAGATGGCCAACCTGTGCGACCGGCTCGACGCCGACATCAACGACGTGCGGAAGGGGATGGGCCACGACCAGCGGATCGGCTTCCAGTTCCTCTTCCCCGGCCCCGGGTACGGCGGGTCGTGCTTCCCGAAGGACGTGGAGGCCATCGTGGCGATGGGCCGCCGCACGGGCGTGCCGCTGACCCTGATGAAGGCCGTTGACGAGGTGAACGACGTCCAGAAGACGGTGCTGTTCCAGAAAATGACGAGGCACTACGGCGGCGACCTGGCGGGCAAGACGTTCGCCGTGTGGGGGTTGGCCTTCAAGCCGCGGACGGACGACATCCGTGAAGCACCCGCCCTCACGCTCATCGACAGCCTGCTCGCCGCCGGGGCCCACGTCCGCGTCCACGACCCCGAGGCGATGGCCAACGTGAAGGCCATCTACGGCGACAAGCTGCACTACGCCGACCGCCCGTACGGCGCTCTGGAAGGGGCGGACGGGCTGGTGATCGTGACCGAGTGGCAGGAGTTCCGCAACCCGGACTTCGAGGTGATGAAGCGGCTGTTGAAGGCCCCGGTCATTTTCGACGGCCGCAACACCTACGACGAGAAGGCGATGGCCGGCTACGGCTTCACGTACTACGGCATCGGCCGCGGCAAGCGATAGGAATTGGGCCAACAAAGAAGTGTCACGGGCGGACCACCCGGGGTCGAAAGACTCCGGGTGTCCGCGTTTCACGCCGGCCGCTCGGCCACGGCCATGAGGCAGTCGCTCATGCCGGCGGCGTAGCAACCCCAGGCGACGAGGCGGGCCAGAGGCCGGCGGCGGACCAGTTTCGCCCACACGCCGCCCTGGCCGCTGCGGACCGCGAGCTTGGCGCTCGACCGCAGCCAGTCGCTGTGCCGGAGCATGCGGACGGCGTCCACCTGGAAGCCGGCCGTCTGGAGCATGGCGGCGAGCGTCGCCGGGGTGAAGTGGGTCAGGTGGCGGGGCAGGTCGAGGCCGAACCAGTTCGGGCCGAACCAGTAGTAGGGCAGGCTCTCGATGTTCGGGGCGGCGACGATCAGCCGGCCGCCGGGGGCGAGCAGGCGGTACGCCTCCCGCAGCACGGCGAGCGGCCGGTGGACGTGTTCGAGCGAGTGCCACATCGTGACCACGTCGAACGAGCCCGGCTTCAGGTTGGGGTGCGGCAGGCTGCCCGTGAGGGCCGGCAGGCCGAGGTCGTCGCGGACCGAGCGGGCGGCCCCCACGGCCGTGTCGAGGCCCGTCACCCGCCAGCCCTGTTCCGCCATCCGCCGCAGGAACTCGCCTCCGCCGCAGCCGAAGTCGAGGAGCCGCCCCGGGCCGGGCCACGGGAGCGCGCCGCGGCGCTCGTTGCACGGCCGGCCGAATAGCCGCGACCAGAGCGGGCGGGCCTGGCGGGCCTGCCGCGCCGTTTTGGGCCGGCGGTGGGGCTGGTAGTCGGGGGGGTAGAAGCGGCCGATGGCGGCCGGCGACGGGCGGGGGTTGGTGTACGCCAGCCCGCACCCGTCGCAGCGGACGACGGCGAACCGCAGGCCCCGGCCGCCGGCCGGGGCGGGGTCGGGGGCTTCGAGCAGGAGGGTGGCGTCGGCCCGCCCGCAGAGCGGGCAATCGACCTCTTCCCAGGCCACGGGGGCGTCGGCGGGGAGCGGGGCCGGGTCCGCGACGGCGGGGCGGTGCGTCATCATGGCGGGGCGGCCCTTCCGTGGCCGGGCGGGTGCGACGAGACTCGGCGGGAGGGTATCCCGCCGGCCGTCGCCGTGTCAACCGGAGGTCGGCCTCCGCCCCGCCGGCCCCGTCACCCCTTTTTGAACTTCCGCACCCGGCCGGTCGGCAGCCACTCCAGCACGTACAGGTCGCCGGCCGCCGACAGCGTGAGGGCGTGCGTCTTGAAGAACTTGTCCGGGTTCTTGTCGGCGTCCGCGTCCTTCGCCCCGGCCGCGTCGCCGAGGTGGGCGACCACCTTGTCGTCGGCGTCGATCACCGTCACCCGGCCGCCGAGTTCGGGCACGTAGATCAGCCCGCCGTGCTGGTAGAAGCAGCACGGGAGCTTGAACCCGCCGATGGTCCGCTTGTACTCCAATTCGGGGGAGAAGACCTCGACGCGGTTGTTCGCCCGGTCGGCAACGTACACCTCCGGGTCCTTCCGCAGGGTGCTGACCCAGACGCCGTGGTTGGTGCTGAACTCGCCGTGCTCCTTCCCCTTCTTGCCGATCGTCTTGAGGTGCTTGAAGGACTTGTCGAACCGCACGAGCTTCTGGCTGCCGTACCCGTCCACCACGTAGATGTCGCCGTTCGGGGCGACGGCCACGTCGGTCGGGTTGGTGAGGTCGAACTTCTGGTGCGTCGAGTCCTCGGTGGCCACGTTCCCGAGGGTGTACAGCACCTTCCCGGCGAGGTCGGTCTTGTACACCCGGGCCCCGATCTTCGGCTGGCCCTTGGGGGCGGCGACGTTCTCCGTCCAGTACAGGAACTCGCCGTCCGGCTCCTTGCTCCAGTAGAGCCCGTGGGCCGTCGCCGCCACCTGTTCCGCCGTGAGGCCGACGTTCGAGGCGAAGTCCTTGCCCCACGTTTCGAGCAGCTTGCCGGCGGCGTCGAAGATCGCCACGCACGGGTTGTTCGACCGCGACGTGACGAACACGCGGTCCTTCCCGTCCACTACTACGGCGCACCCGAGGCCGTACTTCATCCCGGCCGGGAGGGCGCCCCACGCCGGGTCGAGCGTGAACGTCTGCGACCCGCTGCCGATGGTGACGGGTTTCTTCGCCGGGTCGTCACCCCGGCCCGTAAGCCCGGTCAGGCCGACGGCGGCCCCGGCGGCGGCCGTGTGGAGGAAGTCGCGGCGGGTCTGCTTGACGGGGAAGAGGTAGTCGCTGCTCACGGGAGGGGCCTCGGTGGGGGAACGGCGGGAAGGTGCATCATAGCGGCGGCCAAGCCGGGATGCACGCGGCTTTCGTCACTTCGCCCCGTCGCGGAGGGCGGACAGTTCCTTCCGCATCGCGGCCTGGGTGGCGGCCGCCGCGGGGTCGGCCGCGCGGTTCGTCTCCTCGCGGGGGTCGGTCGAGCGGTCGTAGAGTTCCTCGAAGTCGAAGTCGGGCCAGCGGGTGTACGTCGCGTCCCGGCGGACGACGCCCTCGCTGCTGGGGATGCGGTCCTTGCCCAGAATCACCGGGTGCTGGTAGTAGAAGGCGGTCCGCCACGCGGGTGGTCCGGCGGCGAGGTAGTGCGGGCTCACGTCGGCCCCTTGCATCCCGGCCGGCAACGCCGCCCCGGCGGCCGCGAGCAGCGTCGGGGCGAGGTCGATGTTCAACACCATCGCGTCGGACGATTTGCCGCGACGCTCTTTCGCCATGCGGGGGTCGCGGACGATCAGCGGCACTCGGAGGGCTTCCTCGTAAGGGAACCACTTGTCGGCCAGCCCGCGTTCGCCGTGGAAGTAGCCGTTGTCGCCGGTGAAGACGACCAGCGTCGTGTCGTACACGCCCTGCGCCTTGAGTTCGGCCACGAGCCGGCCGACGGCCTCGTCCACCTCCGTCGCCAGCCGGTAGTAGTCGGTCATCGCCCGCTGGAACTTGGCCGGCGTGTCGAACCGCTTCCGCCACCGCGCCCGGCCCTCGTTCAGCTCCGTCGCCAGGAACGGGGGCAGCCGCTTGAAGTGGGCCTCCGTCGCCGTCGGCGGCACGGGGACCGTCACGCCTTCGTAATGCTTCGCGCTCCACGGCTGCGGGAGGTACTGTTCCGGGGCACTGTCCTCGGCGTGGGAGGCGAAGAACGATACCGACAGGGCGAACGGCTTGCCCTTCGGCCGCTCCTTGAGCGCGGCGAGGGCGTCGCGGGCGTTCTGCTCGGTGACGTGGACGCCGGACGGGAGCCAGTGCTTCCCCTCGTACACCCGCTGGAAGTCGAACCCGCCGGCCGGCGGCTTGCCAACCCCGAACTTGCCCACGAACCCGCTCCAGTACCCGGCCGCCCGCAGGACCGCGGGGTAGGTCTCCTTCCACGCGGCCGGGGCGGGCGGGACGCCGAAGCGGTCGATCCCGTGGCGGGCCATGTGCTGCCCCGTGAGGATCGACGCCCGGCTGACGCAGCAGATGGACGTGGTGACGCGGCAGTGAGTGAACCGGAACCCGTCGGCCGCGAGGGCGTCGAGGTGGGGCGTCTTCACCACCGGGTTGCCGGCACACCCGAGCGTGTCCCACCGCCAGTCGTCGGCCAGCAGGAACAGCACGTTCGGCCGCGGGTCGGCGGCCACAACCGGGGCGACTGCGACGAGCATGAGCAGGCCAAACAGCGTGACGCGGAGCATCATTTCACCTGACCCGTTCCCGGTTATTACCGCTTTTAAACGGCGTGATTCTGCGTAACCTCCTCGCTCCATTACGCTTCGGGGTTACCGCTCCCACCCCCTCCGGTAGACCGGGAGCGTCGCCGGAATCCGCCCCATTCGTTTGACATCCCGCGGGTCGTTGTCGTCGTTTGCCGCGTGACGGGCCGGCCGCCGGCGTTTACAGTGGCGGTAGCTTACGAGGTCCGCCAATGCCCGCCACACGCGCGAACGTCGTTGCCATCGGGGAACTGCTGTGGGACTTGCTCCCGGCCGGCCGGCAACTCGGCGGCGCGCCGGCGAACTTCGCCGTCCACGCCCGCGGCCTCGGGGCCGACGCCCGCCTGGTATCCCGCGTCGGGGCCGACGACCTCGGGCGGGAGGCGGTGGCGGCCCTGCGAAAGCGTGGGCTCCCGGCCGACACGATCCAGGTGGACCCGGCGGCCCCGACCGGCACCGTCGAAGTGGCTCTGAACCACGGCCAGCCCACTTACACGATCGTGGAAGACGTGGCTTGGGACCGGCTCGAAGCCGACGCGCCTGCGAAGGCGGCGGTGGCGGCGGCCGACGCCGTCTGCTTCGGGTCGCTCGGCCAGCGGACGGAAGGCTCCCACCTCGCCGTCCGCGAACTGGTGGCGAACGCCCGCCGGGGTGCGTTGCGCGTCTTCGACGTGAACCTCCGCCCGCCGTGGTGGTCGAAGCACGTCGTGGAGGAGTCGCTCGAACTGGCCGACGTGCTGAAGTTGAACGACGAGGAACTATCGGTGCTGGCCGCCGCGTTCGGCCTCGGCGGCGACGTGCGGGCCGACCTCGCCGGCCTGGCCGACGGCTTCGGGTTGAAGCTCGTGGCCCTGACCCGCGGGTCGGCCGGCAGCCTCCTCTACTCGTACGGAACGTGGTCCGAGTTCCGCGGCCCGCCGGTGGAGGTGGTGGACGCCGTCGGGGCCGGCGACGCCTTCACGGCCGCCCTGGTGACGGGCCTGCTGGCCGGCCGCCCGCTCGACGCGATCAACCGCCACGCGAACGCGGTGGCGGCGTTCGTCTGCACGCAGCGGGGCGCGACGCCGGAACTGCCGGAGGGGTTGTAACCGATGGGAATCGGATGACGCCCGACGCGGTCCGGCCGTGTCCCGGTTTGAGCCGCGGAGCGGCGGCCGTTCGTAGCCTGGGGCGGGAGCCCCAGGCTGGCGTATGCGAAAACGGCATGAGCCCCGGCGGGGCGCGCCGGGGGTCGGGCGCCCCCCCCGGGCGCCACGGGTTTGGGGCGGCCCGGGCCGGGGGGGCCCGCCCCCGGCGGCGAACGGCGGCCG
>JANPKP010000024.1:0-1896 GCA_031426095.1 Gemmataceae bacterium | reverse complement strand
CGTAGGGGCCGGGTCGAGCCTCGGGTGGTCAAGAGGCGGCCGAAGCAATACATGAGGATGACTGAGCCAGGGCTTTGAAGGTGGAGTGCTGGGTCTGGTAAAGTTTCGCCACAACAGGAGATAGCGGCATTCCACGGAGGCGGCACCATGGTCCTTGACGACATCTTCGAGCGATTCGCCCAGCAGAGCCCCGTCACCGTCATGGCCCGTGCCGCCTTGGAGCACACCCTTTCCCCCCAGGCCATCGACGCCCTCTTCGAGCGGACCGCACGGCGGCAATACACTCGCACCCTGCTGTTCTCCTCAGTCGTGGACCTGATGGGCTCGGTCGTCGCCAAGATCCAGCCTGCGGTCAACGCCGCCTACCGGGCCAAGGCCGAGGCCCTCGGCGTCTCGCTCCGGGCCGTCTACGACAAGCTCGAACGCCTGGAACCGGGGCTGTCCGCCGAGTTGGTCCGTCACACCGCCCGCACCCTCAACCCGGTCGTCACGGCCATGGGCGGCGAGCGAGTGGCGTGGCTGCCCGGCTACCGGGTCAAGATCCTCGACGGCAACCACCTGGCCGGTACCGAGCCCCGGCTCAAGGAGCTTCGCACCATCGGGGCCGGGGCACTGCCCGGCCATGCCTTGGTCGTGCTCGACCCGCAGGCGATGCTGGTCACCGACGTGTTCCCCTGCGAGGACGGCCACGCCCAGGAGCGATCGCTCCTGGATTCGGTTCTGGAGACCATACGGGCCGGTGAGGTGTGGATCGCCGACCGCAACTTTTGCACGACCGGCTTCCTCTTCGGGATCGACCGGCGTGGCGGTCACTTCGTGATCCGCCAGCACGGGGCCACCCTCCACATCGAGTGGACAGGCGAGCGGCGGCCCTGCGGGCGGTCCGAGACCGGGGCCGTGTTTGAGCAGGAGATGCGGCTCGGTGATGGCGACGGTGCGACGATGGTGGTGCGTCGGATTACCGTCGAGGTGGACACGCCGACTCGTGACGGCGAGACCGAGGTCCACATCCTCACCAACCTCCCCGCCGAGGCCGCCGACGCCCTTGCCATCGCCGAGTTGTACCGACGCCGCTGGACGGTGGAGGCCGCCTTCGGCGAGTTGGCGACTTGCCTCAACGGCGAGATCGACACGCTGGGCTACCCGAAGGCGGCGTTGTTCGCCTTCTGCGTGGCGCTGGTGTCGTACAACGTGATGAGTGTGGTGAAGGCGGCCCTACGCTCAGCCCACGGCGAGGAGGCGGTCGAGGGGCTGTCGTTCTACTACCTGGCCGACGAGGTGGCCGGGACGCACCGGGGGATGATGATCGCCATCCCGGAGGACGAGTGGGCGGTGTTCCACGGGCTGACGGCGGCGTCGTTCGGCAGGATGCTGCTGGACCTGGCCGCCGGTGTCCGCCTGTCGTCCTACCGCAAGCGGGTCCGTGGCCCGAAGCGTCCGCAGCCGAAGCGGGAGAGCGGGGCGAAGATCAAGCACGTCTCTACTGCGAAACTGCTGGAGAAGAGGAAAGCGAGTACATAACTCCACCTTCAAAGCCCTGGGATGACTGAGCCTAGGGCCGATCTCCGCAAGCGGTTGCCAATGAAAGGCTTCTAGCTAACTTCGTGGCATTCGGGAGCGTCCCGATTTTGTGTGTTCCCGGAGGCCAGGCGACGCGAAATGATCAACGATGCGTTGCGGTCCAGCCTCGGGCTGCTTCTGGAAGCACGGCGTGGAGAAGTTCGCGTCACGGATCCGGACTCGGAATGAACCCACTTTGGGCGACGGAACAAACCCACTCCTGGAGACGGATCGAACCCACTCCTGGAGACGGAAGGGTCTCGGTGGATGAGCTTTGATTTGGCGTAACTGGCTTGATTTTATTGGTTTGTAGGCTTGGGGGCGGGTCGTTGGGTG
>JANPKP010000023.1:0-3872 GCA_031426095.1 Gemmataceae bacterium | reverse complement strand
CCGGACGCGACGGGCGCGTCCGGCGGGGCGGGCGGTAACAGGGTCGTGAAGCCGCCCCCGCCGGCGGCCGCCGGCAGCCCCGCGACGGGCCCGACGGCGACCGGCGGGGTGAGTACGGATGTCGCGGTCGAACTCACGCCGAACGGCGGGAGCGACACGACGCCGGCCGGCGCGGGGGCGGTGGCCGCCGCGACCACCGTGAGGGTGACGGTGACGGGGCCGCTCTCGGTGCGGCCGTCGGACGCCCGGTAGGTGAACGAGTCGGACCCGGCGAACGCCCGGCCCGGAATGTAGAGGAAGGAGCCGTCGGCGTTGAGCGTCAGCGTGCCGGAGGCGGGGCCGCTCAGGAGCACGGCCGCGAGGGCGTTGCCGTCCGGGTCGGCGTCGTTGGCCAGCACGCCGGGGCCGCCCACCGCGAGGGTCGGGCCGCCCACCACGTAGGCGTCGGCCGTCGCGGCCGGCGGGTCGTTCGCCGGCGTGACGACCACCGCGAGGGCGTAGTCGCCGGCGCTGAAGGCGGTGCCGTCGGAGGCGGCGAAGCGGAAGGTGGCGTACGGCAGGCCGTTCCCGTTCGGGGCGGGGGTGAAGGTGAGCTGACCGGCCGCGGTCTGGGCGGCCGTCGCCCCCTGCCCGGCGATCAGGGCGACGCCGTTGAGCCGGAGCGTGCCGTTCGCCGGCAGGGCCGTGACCCGGATGCGGGCGAGGGTGGCGGCGTCCGCGTCGGTGAACGGGAAGTCGGCGGGCGTGAAGGCGTACGGCGTGTCCTCGGCCGTCGCCACCGTGCCGTCGACGCCCGTCGGCACGTCGTTGACGACCGCGTAGGACACCCCGCCCGCGTTCGCCGTGAGGCCGGACACGAGCCCCGCCGCGTCCGGCACGGCGGCGTCCACCACCACGAGTTCCCGCCGCACCCCCGCGGCCGACGTGACCGGGGGGGCGAGGGCGGAGGCCGGGTCGGCGAACGCGGCGCTGGGGACGGACCGGTCTTCGAGTTGTTCGACGAGCAGCAGCGTGCGGCGGGCCTCGACCGACGGCCGGAGCGCCCGGGCGGCCGCCCGCCGCAGCCCGCCGACGAGGCCGCCGAGCCGCTCCCCGGCCGACCGTGGGTTCCGTGACCGCTCGCCGTCGCACATGGAAAACTACTTTCCGCCCGGGCGACGCGGCCGGCCGCGGGTGGCCCGGCCGCGGGGACTGACCGCCCGGGTTGTGCCGGCGGTATCAATTCTCCAACTCTTAGCACACGCCTTCTGGGCGGGTGGGAGTCCGCGGCGGAAATGGACGTGCGTCCGAACGTCGCACCACGGCCGCGTCGCCGGGCGTGGCGCGACGCGGGCTTTCGGTTGAACTCGCGGCCTGGGTGTCCTACGGTTGCGGCTGCGGCCGCCCCCCACGCCGGCACCCGCCCGCCGCCGGCCCCGAGCCGGTCCCCACCGCCGCCCGTCGTACACCCCGGCGGCCGCCGCGGACAGCCCGAGCAGCCGGATGAAAGTCCTCATCGCGGACGACAACCACTTCTACCGGTGTGCCCTCAAGGCCACGCTCGTCGAGTGGGGGTACGAGGTGGTGGCGGTGCCCGACGGGGAGGCCGCGTGGGACGTGTTGCGAGGCGGGAACGCCCCCAAGCTCGCCATCCTCGACTGGGAGATGCCCAAGCTCGAAGGCCCGGAAGTCTGCCGCCGGCTCCGGGCCCTGCAGACCCCCGAGCCGACCTACGTGATCGTGCTGACCGCCCGCAACGGCACCGCGAGCGTGGTGGCCGCCCTCGACAGCGGGGCCGACGACTACGTCGAGAAGCCGTTCGACCGGGCCGTCCTGCGGGCCCGGCTGCGGGTCGGGCGGCGGATCGTCGGGCTGCAGACGAGCGAGACGGTGGTCCAGTCGCTGGCCCGGGCGGTCGAGGCCAAGAGCCCGTACACGAAGGGGCACTCGGACCGCGTCGGGCGGTACGCCCTGGCCCTGGCCGCCGGCCTCGGCCTGTCGGCCGCCGACCGCGGCGTCCTCCGCCGCGGGGCCGCCCTCCACGACATCGGCAAGATTTCCATCCCCGACGCCGTCCTGAACAAGCCCGGCCGGCTGACCCCGGACGAGTACGAGCTGGTCAAGCAGCACCCGGCCCGGGGGGCGGAGACGATAGCCTCCCTGGAGTCGGTCCGCGACGTGGCCCCGCTGGTCCGCTGGCACCACGAGCGGATGGACGGCCGCGGCTACCCCGATGGGCTCACGGGCGACCGCATCCCGCGGCTCGTCCGCCTCTTGTCCGTCGCGGACGTGTACGACGCGGTCCGCAGCGACCGACCGTACCGGGCCGGGATGCCGCACCACGCCTGCCTGGCGGTACTCCGCCAGGACGCGGCCGGCGGCGGGCTCGACCCCGAACTGGTGGAACACTTCTGCCGGCTGCCGCCCGCGCTGCTGGCCGACCCCGACGCCCCGGGTCAACCCGCCCCCCTCGCCCCCGCCGCGGAACGGGTGCCACTCGCGGCCGTGTGACGCCGGCGGCGGCCCACCCCGCGGCGGGACTTGCGTCGAATTCCGCCGCCCGCGATGCCCCCGTGCGGCCCGCCGTAACCCCTTATGCCTCGCCCGCCCGGTAACGCCCGATGTGGCTTTCCGGGATAGCGTTGCGTCCAATCACACGTTCAACTTTACCGCATGTTTACGGGGCGGTTTCCCCAAGGTACTTTCCGCCAATCGGTTGCGGCGATTTTGAGCGCCCCGCGTTGGGAGAATGCGGTAAAGCTCGGACCCCGGTCCGAGTTTCACCAATCGACGTAACTCTGCCACGCCGGACAGCCCGGGCGGCGGTCTTCACCCAATCCCCTGAGACCGCACGCGGGAGGGTTGCGAACGAAAAAGCCCGCCCGTTGCAACGGGCGGGCTTGGCCCGATCGAACGACGCCCGCCCCCTCACGGCGTGTCGTCGGCCGGCGGCGTGGGCTTCTCGGGGGTCGGCTTCTGGAACCCGACGGGCGTCACGGGGGCCGGGGTCGCCGCGCGGGCGGCCGCCTTCGGGGCCGACGGCGACGGCAGCGTCAGCGGCGGCTGCTGGCCTTCGAGCCGGGCGATCTTCTCCCGGCACTCCTGGAGGCCCTTGGCCACGTCCTTGACGGAGTCGTCGAACTGCTTCATCTGGCTGTCGCGGAACGCCTTCCGCTCCAGGTCGAAGGCCCGGTTCTGGCCGATCTCGTGCTGCACCTTGCCGAACTCCTCGCGTGTCGTCTTCAGGTCGCCGCACACGGCCGTCAGCTTCTCCCGCATCACCTCCAGCCCGGCGAGGTCCTTCTTGACGGCTTCCAGCGTGGTCACCCGCTCGCGGATCAGGTCGAGCCCGACCACGTCCTTCCGCACGGCCTCCAGCCCGGTCGCGTTGCCGGCCACCTTCTCCTTGAGCCCCTCGCACTCCCCCTTGAGGGCGGTGAGCGAGTTCTGGAGCGACTCGGCCGCCCGGATCCGCTCGTACTGGTTGGTGATCCGGGCGTTGAACTCGTCCTTCTTGACCAGGTCGGCCCGGCACTCCCGCTCCTTGTTCAGCTCGCTCCGCAGCTCGCTGATGCTCGACGAGAGCGAGTTGTACAGGGTGACGGCGGCCAGCGCCACAATGCTCAGGATGGTGCCCCCGAACACCCGCCAGAAGATCGACACCTTCTCCTCGCTCTTGGCGTGCTCCTCGTCCCGGTGGTGGGCGGCGTTCCGCATCGTCTCGGCGGCGGCCAGCCCGGCGGCCAGTTCGGTCCCCCGGTTCTGCTGCTCGTCGTCGCGGTCCATTTGCTTCGGCATGGCGGCGCGTTCTCCCCCTGGGCGGCGGCCGATCCCTCGGCCCCGCGGACGTACTTCGACCCGGCGGCGGGGGTATACCCCGGCCCGGCAGGCTG
>JANPKP010000022.1:0-1833 GCA_031426095.1 Gemmataceae bacterium | reverse complement strand
GCAGCGGCAGGTGGAGGCGCAATTCCGACCCGTCCCGCAGCTTCACGGCCGCGGCCCGGACCCAGCCGTCGCGGGGGTGGGCGTGCGGCTCGACCGTGACGCGGCGGACCGCTTCCCACGGGAGCCAGAGGTAGCGGCCGTCGGCGAAGGCTTCGAGGACGGACGCGAAGCGGTCGTCGGCGTCCCGCAGGCCGGCGAACTCGCGGCCGTCCACGAACCCGCGGACCTCGGGCGTGGCGTCGTCCGCCCGGTCGACCCAGCGGACGGCCCGCTCGGGGTCGCCGGCCTTCAGCGCGACGACGGCCTTCCAGCGGCGGCGGGCGTGGGCCGGGGGCGGGGTCGATACGATGCCGGGGCGGCGGCCGCGGACGGTCCGCCGCCACTCGGCCCGGAGGAGGCGGCGGAAGAACGTCCGCCACGCCGGCCAGTGGGGGTCGTTCGACGGGACGGCGAGGAGGTGGTCGCGGGCGTCCCGGAGGCGGCCGGCGAAGACGAGGAGTTCGGCCAGGAAGAGGCGGGCGGCGGGGTCGTCCGGGCGTGCGGCGACGGCGGCCGATTGGAGGCCGACGGCCCCGGCCAGGTCGCCGTCGGCGAAGGCGTCGTGTGCGGTCATGGGGGTTAGTGTAGCAGGCCGATTCGGCGCGACGAACGGGCGGAATGCAAGCGGCGGCCGGCGGAATCGGGTGAAGCTCCCGCTTTCCCAGGGGGGCTGGGAGCGGGAGCAGGCAAGTCGTTCGCGGGCCACGAGATCGGTCGAAACTCGCCGTTAAAAAGTGGGAGAATCCGGGAACGCTACGCCGCCCAGGCGGGGGCCAGCACCGGCGTCTCGGGCACGGCCACGGGCCGGCCGGTGCGTTCGGACAGCCAGCCGGCGACCTCGGCGGGGGTGAGGGCGGCCACGATCCGCGCGTCGGCCGCCACGTCGGGGAAGCGGCGTTCGACCTCCCACGTCGCGGCGAAGGCGGGCTCGCCCAGCAGCACCACCCGCTCGCCGCCGACCCGGGGGACGGACGCGGCCGGGCGGTGCCCCCAGAGCCACTGGCCGGAGCCGCTCAGCCCGGTCGGCAGGGTGGCGTCGGGTCGCAGGGCGGACGCGGCGAACAACTGGAAGCGGGCCTCGGCCACGGGCGGCTCGCCGTCGAACACCCCCCGGTCGCGGCAGGCGGCCACGACGGCGGCGGACGGGCGGCGACCCGGGAGGGCGTCGGCGAGGAGGACGTGGAGCTGGTTCACGTCGGCCACGCCGGTGACTTCCAGGCGGAAGCCGGTGCCGGCGGCGGGGTCGAGGGCGAGGACCACTTCCTCGTCGACGATGCTCAGGAGGTCGGCCACGTCGCGGGCGGCGGGGTGGTCGGCGGCGAGGGCGTGGGCGGCGTCCCGCAACCCGGGAACGGCCCGGGCGACGCGGCGGACCTCGGCGGACGCCGCCAGGGCCGGCCACAGGCCGCGGACGCGGCCGGCCAGCCCGTCCCACGCGGCGGCGGGCCCCCGGCGGGCGGCGGCCGCGAACGGGGCGGGGAAGGGGGGGGCCGGCGGGCGGGCGGCGGCGAGTTCGGCCTGCCGGGCGGGGTCGAAGAAGAAGACGGGGGGTTCCTTCCACGTCCGCCGGGTGGCGCGGGCGGGGGCCGCGGCGCGGCGGGCGTCGCGGAGGCGGACGAGGCCGGACGGGGCGGCTAACGCCGGGTCGGGCTCGGCCGCGGGGGCGCCGAGGGGGAGGGTGTCGGTCCGCAAGGCGCGTCCTCCGTGACGGGCGGCCCGGGATTAGACGCCGAATCGGCGGTCCGCCGCAAGGGGAACCCGCGGCCGTAGGGTGAAGCCGGTCGCCCCCGTAGG
>JANPKP010000021.1:0-19912 GCA_031426095.1 Gemmataceae bacterium | reverse complement strand
CGGCGGGGCGGCCGGGGCGGCGGCCGCGGGCGGGAGGGCGGCGGGCAGCGGCGTGGCGTCGGCCGGCACCGCCAGCGGCGCCGGCTTGGACACGGCCGGCAGGTCGGTGGCCGTCGTCGGGGCCGGGCGGGCGGGCCGGCTCCGCACCGTCATGGCGCTCGGGTTCGCGCCGCCCAGGGCCGGCAGGGCGGCCACCGTGCCCTCGCCCGCGGCCGCGGCGGGCCTGGGGTCGCGGAGCGAGCGGGTGAGGGTCGGGGAGTCGGGGGCGTCGCCGGCGTCGCGGGGCGGGAACTTGGACGGGGTGTAGACCGGCTCGACCATCGGCTCGGGGGCGGGGAGCGGGGCCGACAGCGACACCCCGAACGGCCCGGCCGGCGAGTCGGCCGGCTCGGCGGCGGACCACGGCGCGCCGCACTCGGCGCAACGCTCAAACCCGTCGGGGTTTGCGAACTGGCATCGGGGGCACGTGGCCATCGAGGGCGGCTTCCCTGGTCGCGGGGCGCGGGCCGACCAACCCGTGGTCGTCGCCCGGGAAGCCTAGACTAATTTTTCCGGTCGTGCCGGCCGGGTGTGGCGGGAATCGGGAAGAATCCCCGGGCCCGATTCGGGCGGGGTGTGAAGGGAGGCGTCCACAAGCGGCGGATTTCCATTCTTGTGGCCCGGGCTTCCAAGCCCGGGGTCATGCTCGTGCAACACCCCGGGCTCGAAAGCCCGGGCCACAACATAGGAAGTCTTACCCATCGGTACGGATTTCGAGCGCCACGTCCGCCATCGGGTCGGCCGTATCCACAACGACGGCCACCTCGTTCCGCGGCAGCAGTAGGGCCGTCACGTCGAACGCCCACGCCCCCCCGGCCCCCGGGACCGTGCCGACGGGGGTGCCGTTGACGAACACCCCGCCCGCCCCGGGCAGGGCCGGCCCGACGAGCCACACCCGCTCGGCGGGGCCCAGGGTGCCCGGCCGGCCGAACGCCCGGGCGTGCCGGGTGCGGCCGCCGTCGGCGGGGGTGGCGGTCCAGAACCCGCGGAGGCGGATGGTGTGGGACATCAGAAAGGATGAAGGATGAAGGATGAAGGATGAACCGAAGTCGGCAGCGCTGGGGACGCGCCCGGTCTTTCGGCCCGCCTTCATCCTTCATCCTTCATCCTTCATCCTTTCGCGCTAAGCGCTCTGTAAGCGCTCGTGCCACTCGTCGAGCAGCTTGCCGATGCCCTTGAAGGCGTAGTCGAGGTTGGCCAGCTCGTGCCCGAGGTCGACCGCCCGCTGCAACTCGCCGGCGTCGGCCGCCCCTGTGGCGAGCTGGAACAGGACCTCCTTGCGGCCGGCCTCCTCGGTCGGCGGGAGGGCGGCCAGGGCCTCCTCGAAGTTCCGCTGGGCGAGCCGGGGGTTGGCCCGCTTCTTGAACGCCAGCCCGAGGTACAGGGCCGCCTTCCACTTGAACTTCTCGTCCTTGCGGGCCTGCTGCAGCTCGCCGATGGCCTCGTCCGCCTGGTCGGCCTTCAGGAGCCGGACGCCGAGTTCGAAGTGGTGCGAGGCGTCGTTCGGGAAGCGGTCGGCCTTCGCCCGGTACTGGTCGATCTCCCGGGCGTTCACCTCCTTCACGAGCTTGGCCCGCAGCTGCGTCGCCTCCTCCAGCGTCGTGTCGTCGTCGCCGTCGTCGGCCGCGTGCCCGGCCTTGGCCCGCTCCTTGAGCTTCTTCACCTTCGCCTCGGCCGCCTCCAGGTTCTTGCGGACCGGGGCGAGGTCGAGTTCGATCAGCTCGGAGCGGATGCGGAAGTCGTTCCCGGTCGCCCCGAGGGCCTGCTGGAGGACGTTCCGCGCCCGGTCGTCCTGGCCGTTCTTGCGGTAGAGGGCGGCGAGGGTCACGTAGAGCGTCGGCTCGGACGGGTCGGCCTCGATCCGCTTCAGGAGCGGGTCGGCCTCGCGGTCGAGCTTCTGCTGCCTCTCGGTCGCCCGGTCGGTCATGCGGGTGAGGGCCGGGGACTCGCGGCTGCCGGCCGCCGTCTCCTCGTACCCGCCCCGCTTGATCGTCTCGCTGGCGGCCAGGTCCTTGGCCTTGTGGGCGGCCTCCACGTCGTGCGGGATCTTCTCCTGCACCTGCTGCCACAGGGCGATGGCCTTCTGGAAGTCGCCCCGCTTCTCGAACAGGCGGGCCAGCGCCCGGTTGAGGGTCGGGTCGGACGTGTTCTTCTGGCGGGCCTGGTCGAGGGTGAACACGGCCAGGTCGGAGAGCCCGAGGGCGTCGAACGCCTCGGCCATGTCCATCTGGGTGCCCACGTCCCACGGGTTGCGGTTGAGCACCTCCTCGCCGAGTTCGAGCACCTGGAGGTACTTCCCGGCCCGCTTGGCGGCCTTCACCTTGGCCTTCCACCGGGGGACGGAGAAGAAGGCGAAGCGGCTGCCGCGGAGGTTGTTGCCGTACTTCTCCTTCTGCGTCTTGCGGAGCGTCTGGCGGTAGAAGAAGTTGGAGGGGTCGAGCCGGCAGCAGGTGAGCAGGAGGTCGATGGCGTAGTCGTACTGCCCCCCCGCGGCGGCCTCCTTGGCCCGGGTGAAGCTGCCGGCCGCGACCTGCTTGTGCTCGGCCGTGGGGGCCTTGGGGGGCGTCCCGGCGGGCGTCGGCTTGATGCGGTCGGCCATGGCGGCGGTCCTCCGGGGCGGCGAGCGCGGGGATTATCCTTTGTACCATAACGGGGGGCGGGGGGCGACGGGGGCGGGACGACACGGTGACAAGGTGAGGGGGTGACACGGTGACAAAATGCGATTGTGGTCTTCGGTCACCCCGTCACCCCCTCACCTTGTCACCGTGTCACTCATGACTCTCACCCTCCCCGCCACCCCCGACGCGATCCGCCGCGCGGCCGCCGTGCTGCGGGCCGGCGGGCTCGTCGCCTTCCCGACGGAGACCGTCTACGGCCTCGGGGCCAACGCCCTCGACGCGGCCGCCGTGCGGCGGATCTTCGAAGCGAAGGGCCGGCCGGCGACGAACCCGGTGATCGTCCACGTCGCGGACACGAATGACGTTCACGCCGTCGCCGCCGGGTGGCCCGGAGTCGCGGCCGCGCTCGCCGCCCGCTTCTGGCCGGGGCCGCTCACGCTCGTGCTGCCGAAACGCCCCGAAGTGCCCGACGCGGTGACGGCCGGCGGCCCGACGGTGGCCGTCCGCGTCCCCTCCCACCCGGTGGCGGCCGCGCTCATCCGCGAGGCCGGGGTGCCGGTCGCCGCCCCGAGCGCGAACCGCTCGACGGAGCTGTCCCCGACGCGGGCCGAGCACGTCGCCGCGAGCCTGGGCGGCCGCGTCGATCTGATCCTCGACGGCGGCCCCTGCCCCGGCGGCATCGAGTCGACGGTGGTGGACGTGACCGGCCCCGTCGTCCGCCTCCTGCGGCCGGGCCTGGTGAGCGTGACGATGCTGGAAAGCGTGATCGGCCGCGTGATTGTGGGCGGACACGACGCAGGAACGGCCCGCTCCCCGGGGCAGATGGCGAAGCACTACAGCCCGCGGACGCCGGTGGTGTTGGCGAACGGGCCGGACGAAGCGGACCGACTCCACGGTGAACTTTTGCGGGCGGGCTTGAGGGTCATGTCGGTCGGGTTTGACCTGATCTACGCCTACCGCCCGATGATCGAAGACCCGACCGTGTACGCCGCGGACCTCTATGCGACGTTCCACGAACTCGACGCCGCCGGGTACGACCGCCTCGTGGTCGAACTACCCCCCGACACCCCCGAGTGGGCGGCCGTCCGCGACCGCCTCAAGCGTGCGGCCGCGGCGGGGTGACAGCCGGCCGTCACTTCCCCGCCGCGAGCGCCAGAATCCGCCCCTCCGGGAGCTGGCTCGTGGGGATGAGGTTGCGGTCGGCCCGGACGGGCTGCACGTCGCCCTCGCGGACGAGGTAGAACTCGCCGGCCGCCTGCCCCGCGAGCTTGTCGGCCGCGTCCGGCCGGCCGGCGTCGAGCATCGGCCGGAGCTTCTGGATCGCCACCGGCTCCTTCACCCGCCCGACGAGCCACGTCAACACCTGGTCGCGGCACTTGTAGTCGAAGTCGCCGGGGCTCTGCGTCGCCAGGAACAGCCCGACGCCCGCCGACCGCGACCGCTTCAGGAGGCTCTCCATCGGCCCCTTCGTCGCCGGCTTGCCGACCGCCGGCAGGTACAGGTCCGCCTCGTCGAACAGGAACACCGCCTGGAGCGAGCCGTCCCGCGTCGGGTTCTTCGACTGCCACCGCCCCACGGCCAGGAGGAACTGGGCGACCCAGAACTCGGTCGTCCCCGCGTCCCCCAGGAACTGCGTGTTCACGACCGCCAGCCGGGTCTTCCCCCGCACGCCCGCCGGCCCGCGGCCGAGGAGCGAGTCGAGGTCCAGCACGTCGCCGCCTTCGAGCAGCCGGCGGTGCTGGTGGCTGAGCGCGAGCAGGTCCTGGGCGAGCCTCTTGTAGTGCTTCTCCTCGAACCCGCCGACGGCCGCGGTCAGGGCGTCGTCCAGGTCGGCGACGAGCTGGTAAAGCCCCTTCACGGTGACGGCCGCCCCCGGCACGTCGGCGAGGACTTCGATGGCCCGCTGGAGGATCACCATCTTGGGGTCGGGGGCGCGGCCCTTGTACCCCATCATGCCGCCGAGGGCCGCGGCCGCGTACTGGGCCGTCTGCTCGCGGTCGGCGGCCGGCAACTGCCCGAGGTCGGCCGGCACCACGGGGATCGCCAGCGGCCGGCCGGCGTCGCTCCCCGGGGTGTAAAGCACCACCTCGACGGCCGCCCGCAACCGCTCGCGGCGGGCGGCACGCTCGGGGTCGGCTTCCGGCTCGTCCCACGCGGCCGGGTCGGCGTACCGAGACAAATCGCCCTTGCGGTCGAGCAGCACGGCCGGCACGCCGCTCATCAAAAGCTGTTCGATGATCGTGAGCGCGGCCGTGGTCTTGCCGCTGCCGGGCGACCCGAGGAACGCCGCGTGCCGGCAGAGGTCGAGCGGACGGAGGTCGACCGGCTTAGACGGCGTGACGGTGCTGCCACGGGTTGCCCCGAGGTGGACCGAGCCGGCGGCCGGCGGCCGCGACGGCGGGGTGTCAACGCTCTTCGCCTTACACGCCGGCGGCGTGGGCGTCGTCACGGCTGGCACCACCGGCGGGGCGGCGAGCAGCGTGTCGAGGGCGAGGATCGTGTGGACGGCGTGCAGTTCGCCGAGCGGGCGGTCGGCCCTCTGCCACGCGGCGAAGCCCGGCTCCTTGCCGCGCTGGAAGTGGAACGCCCGGAACGCGGCCATCGCCCGCCAGTCGGCGTTCTCGATCACGACCTTCCGACCCTTCCCCTTCGGGGCCGTCAGCTTGGCGATTTCCTTCGAGACGGCGGCGGTCGGGGCCGGGTACGGCGTCGAGCGGACGAACACGGCGGGAATCTCCCCCGCTCGCTTGGATACCTCCACGACTTGACGGCCTAGAGCGCCTCCGGTGGCGTTCCGGTCGCACACGGCGACAAGAATCTTGTCGACGGTGTTCCCCGCCCCGTGGACCTCGACGGGAACGAACCGCCCGTCCGGGTCGGTGCCGAAGTAGACGCCGTTGGGCATCTCGTCCGACGCGGCGCGGAGCGCGAAGGCGAGCAGCTTCGCCAGGCTCGGCTCGTCGTCGGGGATCGCGGCCTGAAACTCGGCCCGGAAGTCGTTCCACTTCTGCGCCCAGGCGATCTCGGGCGGCACCGCCATCGGAGCATGTTCTGGTTTCGGTCCGGCGGCCGGTTCGACCCACCCGCCCGCCTTCCGGCATTTCAGGTGGTGCCGGTGGACGTAGAGCAGGACGTTGCGGATCGTTTGGCCGGCAAGCGGGGCCACGTGTTCGGGCCGGAACGGGGCGAGCCGGTTAGCCGGGTCGGCCGGCACGTCGCACTCGTCGAGCAGGTGGGCCATCCGGTGGGCGACGACGTCTTCGATCTCGGCCGCCGAGCGGTTCGCGGCCAGCGTCTCGGGCGGGACTTCGTTCTCCAGTCGGTGCAGCTTCGGGGCCGGGAGCTGTTGGCGGAAGATGTCGTAAAGCGTGTCCAGGCAGGCGACCACCACGACAGCGCTCGGGACGTGGGCGGCGACGTTCACGAGCGCGTCGATCGCCAGCCGGAACCGGAGGCCCACGTCCTTCGCGTCGGTCGTCATGTCGAAGGTTTCTTCGAGCTGGTCCACCAGCAGCACCAGCGGGGCCTGCTGGGCGGCCCCCATCACCCGGCCCAGCCCGGCGATCACGCGGAGGGCGGCCCCGTCCCCCTTGCGGGTGGTGAGGCCGCCGAGGAGGTCGCTGTCGGCCGGGATCAGGTCGTCGCACCGCAGCCACTTCATCACCCGGCTCTTGAGCCGCCCGTCGGTCGGGAGGAGGTAGAGCAACGCGCGGAGCAGGTCGAGGTCGCGGTCGTCGTACCGCCCCTCCTGGATGGCGAGGTCGGCCAGGCGGTTGACCATCGCCACGATCTGCGGCGTGTCGAGCGGGGCCTCACACAAGTCCCGCTTGTCATCGGCCGACACCAGTTCGAGCGAGTCGAGCAGGCCGCGGGCCAGGCGGACGAGGCCCGACCCCGGCGACTCGGGGGTGAGGTACGGGCGGTCGAGGGCGTCGATGAGGTACGACAGGACGTACCGCGTGTAGTCCTCCGACTGGGAGATCATCTGGAGGTAGCCGGCGTACCCCCCCTTCTCGTGGGTCTCCTGCCGGAACGCCCGCAGGAGGTGCGTCTTCCCGCTCCCGCCGGTCCCGCGGACGAGGAGAATCCGGCCGTGGTCGGGCGGCGGTGCTTGGCCGGCCCGGGCCAGCAGCCGGCCGAACGACTCCCGGGCGTCGGCGTGGATGGTCCGCACGTCGAGCGGGTCGGCCCGCCACAGGCTGCCCGGGTGGATAGTCGTGCTGAACACCACGTCCGCTTTCGCGGAACAGAACGCCTCTACCTTCGGGTCGGCGGGCGTGACGACCGGTTGGGCGATGGCGATCACGGGCAGTCCCCCACAACGATGAAGTGATACGTGGAGTGAAACTGGGTGGCGGCCGACTCCCGCAGGTCGGCCGGGTCGAACGCCTGGTTCAGGTCGGCCGGGAGGAGGTTCAGGAGGCGCTCGCGGTTGGCGGCCACGAGGTGGGCCTTGAAGCCGGGGAGGCCGAGGGGGGCGAAGCGGGGTTCGTCCTCCAGCTCCCGCCAGACGTGCGAGATGAACACCTTGTTGTCGCCGAACCGGCCGGTCGGGCAGGTGCGGGCCGCCGACCGGACCGTGAGGGCGAACGCCTCCAGGTCGAACGCCTCGGCGTGCGCTTCCGGCGGCACCTGGGGAGTGGACGGGCCGCCGTCCCCGAAGCCGGCGAGGGCGACCGCCCGCAGGCCGGCCACCCCGCCCCGGGGGGCGTTGAGCAGCACCCGCGGCACCACCGCCTCGGCGTCCTTTCCCGCGATCGCGTCCGTGCCGCCGATGGCCCGGCCGAGGAGCGTGGGGATCAGCGGCTTGAGCGTGGCGTGGTCGCGGAAGCCGAGTTCCCGGCAGGCGACCGCCTCGAACACGGCGTTGAGCGTCGCCCCCGTTCCGACCGGTAGCCCGAGTTTCCGCTTGAGCAGGACGGCTGCCAGCTTGTTGACGGTGGCGACGGCCGTCGACTTGGGGGGCAGCCCGAGGGCCCTCGGGGTCAGGTAGTTGGCCTTCACCGTGCCCCAGTTGGCCCGCGGGGGGAGGTCGGCCGCCCCGAGGTAGGCGAGGGCCCGGGCGCGGCCGGCGGCCGTGAGCGGGGGGCCCTTCTCGCGGGAGACGAGGCCGCCGTCGCGGAGGCCGTCGAAGACGGCCGTCACGGCGGCGGTCGACGGCGGGCGGTGGAAAAGCGGGGCGAGGTCGGCCGCGATGATCGACAACTTGACCTCCCGCTTCGCGGTGACGAGGCGGGCCAAGATGAGGTCGGCGAGCGGGGACGGGTCGGGGGCGGCCGGCGGGCTCTCCACGGCCGGGAGCCGGGGGGCGGGGGCGGGGTGGGTCACGGGCGTGCTCCTCACGCGGGAGGGGGCGGGGCCGGCCGGCGGGCGGCGACGGCCGTCAGGATCGCTCCGAGGACCGCGGCGGTGCGGTCGACCACGTCCTCGGCCAGGAACCGCAAGACCCAATAGGCGTGCCGCTGGTAGAGCCAATCTTTCTCACGGTCGCGCCGGTATTGGGCCTCCGTGAGATGGTAATACCCGCCGTCGATCTCCACCACCAATTTCAGCCCGGCGGCCAACAAATCCGCCTCCGCCGCCCGCGGGCCGTGGGCGAACGGGAGCCGCACGTTGGGCCGAAACAGGCCGGCCGTCTCGGGCGTGGACTCCAGCTTCTCGAACAGGAAGCGCTCGGGTTCGCTGCGGAACGGGTCCGCCGGGTCGCGCTCGCGGACGGCCTTCGCGGCGGCGACGTAGGCGGCCGCCGCCTCGTCCGCCAGCCCGTCGGCCGTCAGGCTTTGGAGGGTGGCGGCACTCGGGGGCGGGGCCACCCCGGCCGCCGCGAGCCGGGCCGCGAGGTCGGCCGCCGACACGCCGCGGACTTCGACCAGCCCCTCGCGGGCCAGCGCCGCCACCCGCGTGTTCGGCTCCGCGGCGAGCAGCGCGTCGAAGTCTTCACGCGGGACGGCGACGGCGACCGGCAGCGACGGCACGGCGGCGACGACCGCTTCCAACTCGCGGAGCAGGCGGGCGAACCACCCGGGGGTTGCGGCGGCCGGCGGGAGGACGAGCAGCGCCGGCGGGAACGGGGGCGGCGGGGAAAGGTCGCAGACGGCCCGGTAAACGCGGCCCCACTCGGCGGGCCGGCCGGGGGCGGCGACGGCGACCCCGCGAACGAACGCGGCGGGGTCGGCGGCGGTCCCGTTCAGGCGGCCGGCGAGGAGCCAGTGGGCGGCCGCCGACGCCGGGGCGGTGGGGTCGGCGGGGAGCGTCCGCCAGAGTTGGTCGAGGTCGTAGCGGGTCATGCGCCCGAGGTCGGGCGGCGGGCGAACGCGGGCGTGGAGCCAGGCGGCGGCGAGGTTCGCGGGGTCGGCGGCGGCGAACGCGGCGGCCGCCCACGCGGCGGCGACGGACTCCGGCGGGCCGACCGGCGACTGGGCCACGGGGCGGGTCGTGTCGGCCGCCCACGCCCGCCACGCCCGCACCCCCAGCCCGACGGGGCCGGCGAGGACGCTCACGGTGGGCACCCCGCCGTCGCGGCGGGCCTGGTGCCACGTCAGGGGGTCGGGGGCCGGGGCGGTCATGCGGCCATTATGCGGCCGCGAGGGGGCGGGCGGAACGACGAAGTGGCGGCCGGCGGGCGGAAAGGGCGAACGCTCCCGCTTTCCCAGGGGGGGTGGGAGCGGGGGCGGGCAAGTCGTTCGCCCGCCGGGAGATCGGGAGAAACGCACCGTTTAAAAGCGGGAGAATCCGGGGGCGGTCGCCCGCCGGTCAGTCGTACACGAGCGTGGCAGTGGCGGTGCAAGCGCGGTCGGCCACCGCCCGCAGCCAGTAGCCGCCGTACCCGGGCTCGAAGGCGTGCGTCACCGGCGACCCGGCCGGCACCGCGAACGTGCGGTACGGCACCCACTTCCCCGTGCCCGTGATGTCGACTTCGACGCGGACGTTCACCGGCTCGGTGGCCGCGTGCGAGAGCGTCAGCGTCCGGCAGTCGTACCCGGCGAACAGGTACGGGTCGCTCGGCACGTTCGCCGCCACCGCGGAGTCCTTCCAGGGGCCGCCGGTGCCGCGGGGCTTGCCGAACTTCCACAGGTCGTCCACCGCCCCCACCCACAGGGCGCACTTGCCGTCGGCCGAGCGGACGACGTGGTCGCCGGCCGCGTCGGCCGTCAGGCCGGAGAGGACGAGCAACCCGCGGTACGAGGCGTAGTCGGTGATGCGGCGGTTGTGCGTGCAGACGGGGCGGACCTTGGCGAACCCGCCGGCGTTCTCGGCCGGCAGCTCGTAGAACGTGCCGCCGGCGTTGAACAGGTCGCGCTCGGTGCAGACCTCGCGGCAGACCCGCTCGGCCCCCAGCGGCCCGGGCTTGTCGAGGGCCGGGTCGCCCTTCGGCAGCCGCCACCGCCCCTTGCCGTCGGCGTACAGGATGGAAGCGGCATCGACAGTCAGCACGTCCTTCGGCACGGCCGCGTTCTTCGCCGTCCACGCGGCCCCGGCCGGGTCGTTCGCCGGGGCGAGTTCGAGCTTGTCGTTCAAGTCGTAAGCCCCGAGGTCGCCGCCGGCATTCTTCGCCACGACGCGGAGGGTGCGGCTGTTCGCCCCCCGGGCGTGGAGCAGGCCGCCGGAGCCGGGCTTCTCGCCCGTCGGGCCGACGCCAGCGAAGATCGCGTCGGCCTCCGGCTTGCGGCCGTCGGCGTTGCGGTAGTGGAACATCGCCGTCGCCTTCGGGCAGTCGTTGCTGGCGACCACGCGGACCCACACGCCCTTCTCGCCGGCCGGGAAGTCGACCCAGGCGTACCCCTTCGCCGGCACGTCAACCGTCCGGAGCTTGGCCCAGGTGCCGTCCCCCTTCGCGTCCACCTCCACGGCGAACGTCGCCGGGCCGTCGCCGTCGTGCGTCAGGTGCAGGGAGCGGTGCGTGTAGCCGGCGAACAGGTAAGGCTCGCTCGGGGCGTGGGCCTTCACCGGCTCGTCGAGCCAGGCGGCCCCGCGGCCGAGCGGCGGGCCGAGGTGGTCGAGCGTGTCCGGGGCGACGAACCAGAGGTTCGACTGCGACTGCCCCGGGGCGGCGAGGTCGCCCTTGGCCTTCCGCTTGTTCAGGAACTCGCTCTTGGCCGTGTCGTCGCACCCGAGTACGAGCCGGTCACCCCAGCGGCAGAAGTCGCCGACCACCTTGAGGTACGTGCTACGCGGGGCGATGCCGGCCGAGTTGGCGGGGGTGAACCCCTTCGGGAACCGCCAGAAGGTGCCGTGCATGGTCATCAGCAGGTCGCCGTCGCCGACCTCGCGGACGCGGGGCCACTCGGTGTTCCAGCCGTGGGCCCCGTCGTAGCAGTGGCTCGCCTTCGGCAGCCGGTAGGCGTGCCACTTGCCGCCGGACGCCACCATGAGGATGAGCGACTTGGCGTCCCAGCCGACGGACCAGACGGGGTCGGCGGTGGCGTCGGCGTTGCCGCGGAGGCCGCCGGGGCCGGTCACTTCGGTGAACTGGTTGCGGCGGACGAGCGACCAGTCGCCGCGGCCGGTCCACTCGGCCAGGGCCCCGCTCGGGATCGTCGGGTCGGTGAGGGCGGCGGCGCTCTGCTCGCCGTTGTTCGCGTACACCAGCCGGCCCTGGCCGGCGTACAGCCCCTTGCCGTGGTAGCCGGGGAGCCCGGAGGCGAGCGCCGCCGGCCGCTCGACGGCCGTCTGGCCCGGCTTCCCCGTGCCGTTCCCGTCGCGGATCAGGCCGGTGACGGCGAGCGTCTTCACGTCCACCTCGTACAGCCCCTCCTCCATCGTGGCGAAGTAGACCTTGCCGGCCGGGTCGGACAGGTGGCGGGCGGTGCCGGTGAGCCGGCCGGGCATGAGCTTGGGGGGTATCACCCGCACCTTCCGCCCGGCGTCGATGAAGTACGGGCCGATGACGAGCTGGTTCGATTCGGCGTGGATCATCCGGTTGGCCGGGGTGCCGCCGACGCTCTCGGGGCGGACGGTTTGCGTGAGGTCGGGCGTGATCTCGTACAGCTTGTCGGACGACCCGAACGGCAGGTGCGGGCCGTAGGTGACGACCCACAGGCGGTCGGCCCACGGCACCACGGCCCCGGTCCCGCACTCCCCCTCGTCGTTGAACATGGCGAGGTGCGGGTAGACGCCCGACACCGACCGCGGCTCGGCGGCCGGGGCGGCGGAACAGGCGGCGACGAGCGCGAGCGTGGCGAGCCGCTTCACGGGGTGGGCCTCGTGGGGGAGGGAACGGCGGGCCGACATTACGCTTTTACTTCCAGCCCCCGCAGCGTGCCGCGGCCGGACGCGAAGCTGTCGTCCTCCACCCCGAGCCGCTGGAGCAGCGAGACGTACAGGTTCCCCAGCGGGGCGTTGTTCGCCGGGTCGAAGGCCAGGTGCTGGCCGTGCCGGAAGCCGCCGCCGGCCAGCACCACCGGCATGTTCCGGGTGTCGTGGCTCGACGCGTTCCCGAGGTTGCTGCCGAAGAGGACGGCCGTCCGGTCGAGGAGCGTCTCGCCGTCCTCCTTCGACCCCTTGAGCTTGCCCAGGAACTCGCCGAGGGCCGCGAACTCGGCCGTCTCCACCGCCTTGAGCTGGGCCAGCTTGTCCGGGTCTTTGCCGTGGTGGGAGAGCTCGTGGTGGCCGAGCGTCACCCCGTCCACCATCGTCGGCACGAACCCGGTGCACTGCACCTGGAGCGTCACGACCCGCGTGCTGTCGGTCTGCAACGCCAGGTGGATCAGGTCGTACATGAGCCGCGTGCGGCCGATGATGTCGGCCCGGTCGATGTTGTCGGTCGGCGGCTTGGCGGCCACCTTCGGCTTCGGCTTCTTCGACCACTCCTCGGCCCGGGCCAGCCGCTGCTCCACCTCGCGGACGGCCGTGAAGTACTGGTCGAGCTTGTCCCGGTCGGCCGGCCCGACGCCCTTCTGCAGCCCCTTCGCCCGGTCGCCGACGGCGTCCATCACGCTCCGCCCGTCCTTGAGCCGGCGGACCTGGGCGGCCACTTCTTTGGCCGTCCCGTCGAGGAAGAGGCGGGCGAACACCTTGGCCTGCGAGTAGTCCGACGGGATCATGACGCCGCTGCGGGTCCACGACAGGCTGCCGCCCCCGTGGGTGCCCAGCACGAGCGACGGGAACCGGGTGTCGGCGTCCATCCGCTCGGCCGCGAACTGGTCGAGCGAGATCGTGTTGCGGAAGCCCGTCGCCCCCGGGTGCGGGGCGCAGGTGAGGAACGACGCCTCGGCCGAGTGCCCGCCGTCCACCTCCGGGTGCGACACCCCGGACACCACCGTGATGTCGTCCCGGTGGTCCTTCATGGCGTCGAGGTACGGCGTCGGGGCGTATTCCCGGCCGGCCTTCTCGGGGAACAGGTACGGGGTGTGAATCCCGAGCGTGGTGCAGACGGCGACCATCCGCCGCTTGGAGGTGGCCGGGGTGGCGGCCCGCCCGCGGGGGGTCATGGCGTCGAGCAGCGGCAGCCCGAGGGCGACCCCGCTCCCGCGGAGGAAGGTGCGGCGGCCGATGGGGGAAGCGGGCATCGCGGGGGCCTCTCGGGGTTCGGGCGTCTGTTCGTCCTCCTCTCCCTTCTTAGGGGAGGGGCCGGGGGAGAGGTTCCGGAAGAACCTAACCCCCCAGCCCCCTTCCCTAAGAGGGAAGGGGGAGCCGGACGACCGGCGTCACTTGTTCCGGAACGTCTCGCTCTGCACCACCTCGTGGACGAGGGTGCGGAGCCCGTAGTCTTTCGCCTTCGCCCGGGCCACGACGGCGTCCAGGGCCGCCCGGTCGGCGAACGCCGGCCCCTGACCGGTGGCGTAGGTCAGGAGCTTGCCTGCCACCCCCCGGGCGAGGGCGTCCGGGTCGGCCAGGATGAGCTTCTTGAACCCGTCGATGTCCGCGAACGCCCGGCCGTCCGGCAGCTCGCCCACGGGGTCCACCTTCGGCCCGACGGCGTACTGGACCGGCCTGCCGTCCACCTTCGCGGCCGACTTCTTGAACGGCGACTTGACCCGGTAGTCCCACACCACCCGGTAGTTCTCCCGCCACCCGCCGATCACGTCGAACGCCTCCAGGGCGAACCCCGGCGGGTCGATCTTGGCGTGGCAGCCGGCGCACGACGCCTGGTCCCGGTGCTTGGCGAGCTGCTCGCGGATCGTCTTGGCCCCGCGGATGTCCGGCTCGATGGCCGGCACGTCCTTCGGCGGCGGCGGCACCGGCCGGCCGAGGATGCGGTCGTTCACCCACACCCCGCGGATCACCGGCGAGGTGCCGGTGCCGTTGGCCGTCACCTTCAGGACGCTCGCCTGCGTCAGCACCCCGCCCCGGTGGAGGGCCGGCGGCAGCGGCACCCGGCGGAACGCCTCCCCGGTCACGCCCGGCACCCCGTAGTGTTCGGCCAGCCGGCCGTTGAGCATCGACCAGTCTGCGTGGACGAACTCCCGCACGCTCCGGTCGCCCTTCAGGATTTCCTCGAAGAACAGGTGCGTCTCCTTCACCATCGACGTTTTCAGCAACTCGTCGAACTCGGGGTAGAGTTTCTTGTCCGGCTGGGTGAAGTCGATCTTGCGGAGGTCGAGCCACTGGCCGGTGAAGTTGTCCGTGAACCGCCCCGCCTTCGGGTCGGCCAGCATCCGCTCCACATGCCCGCGAAGGACCGCGGGGTCGCCGAGCGTCCCCTTCGCGGCCAGGGCGGCGAGGGCGTCGTCCGGCGTCGAACTCCACAGGAAGTAGCTCAGCCGGGCGGCCAGGGCGGGGCCGTCGAGCTTGCCCGGCTTCTCGGTCAGGAACAGGAACTCGGGGGCGCACAGGACGGCCTTCAGCCCCACGCGGACCGCCGCCTCGAACGGGTCGCCGGCCGCCAGCCGGGCCGCCACCAAGTCCACGAACGGCTTCACGTCGGCGTCGGCCACCGGCCGGCGGAAGGCCCGCGGCACGAACGCCCGCAGCACCCGCTCGGCGTCGGCCGCGGTGCCCGCCTTCAGGTCCACGTCGCCCAGGAGCCGGCGGTGGCCGGGCGGCGGCCACGTCCCGTTGAGCGGCCCCTCGATCTCGACCCAGTGGACGGCCACCCCGGGGCCGGCGTAGGTCGCCCAGTCCTGGCCCGCCCCGCTGTCGGGGGTGCGGAAGGCGCTCGTCCTGACCGTCCCCCGGACCGGCAGCAGTTCCTCGAACTCGACCACCCGGGGCTTGCCGGGTTCGAGGTCGAAGTGGCCGACGAGGCGGACGCGGGGGCTCTTCGGGTCGAACCCCCCGGCGTGGACGGCCATCGTCACCGGCCCGCCCGGGCTCTGGTACGCCGACGCCGACACGCGGACCGCGTACCGCCCGCCGGCCGGGGCCTTGAAGCGGTCGAGGTTGATCGGGTTGTTCCGCGGGCTGAAGAACACAATGGTGCCGTCGCCCAGCTGCCGGATGCCCGACTTCAGGCGGTAGTCGTTCGGGTTGGTCGTCACCGGCTGCATCGACACCCGCACCGTCTTCGATTCCGGCTTCGGCCCCTTCACGATGGCCGCGTCGAGGGCGGCGTCGGCGGCCTCCAGGTAGCGTTCGACCAGCACCGACGACACCGACAGGGCCTCGGCGACGTTGTCGAACCCGTGGGCGGCCGCGTCCTCGGGGAGCAGCTCTTGCAGCGGCGTTTCGATGCCGAAGAGGTCGTGGACGGTGTTCTCGTACTCGGCCCGGTTGAGCCGGCGGTAGACCGTGCGGCCGACGGCCTTCTGGTGGGCCGCGTCGGCCGCGTGCAGGGCGCTCCGCAGCGCCGCGGTCATCGCCTTCGTCTCGGCGGCCGGCGGGCGTGGCTTCTTCTTGGGCGGCATCTCCCCGGCCTCGACGCGGTCCAACACCGCCGTCCACGCCGCCGCCGACTCCCGCTTCGACAGGTCGGCCGGCAGGTCGTCGAGCCGCAAGCCGCCCTTACGGTTGTCGGCGTCGTGGCAGTCGACGCAGTGGGCGGCCAGGAACGGCCGGACGGCCGCGAACCCCGCCGGGTCGGCGGCGACGGCTGGAGTGGCGACGGCGGCCAGCGCGAGGCAGGCGGCGAGCGGGCGGCGGGTCATCGGCGGACGCTCGGGAAGGGCGGGCGCGGGCGGGTCATCTTGAGTCTATCCGATGGCCGGCGGGCGGGGGAAGGTTCCGCTAAAATTCGCGCTCGGGCCGGTTCGGGGGCCGCGGACACTCGGGCCGCCGTCCAAGTGCCCCCGAATTCTCCCGCTTTTAAACAACGCAATCGCCGCATCAGACGGCGGGCCAACGACATCCGCTTCCCGCTCCCACATCCCCCGGTAAAGCGGGGGAATCCCAACACCTCGCCGCGATTCCCCGCTCCGACCTTGCACCCGCCGTCACTTCGCCCCACCCGGCCACAGCCGCAGCACGCCGGCCGGGGCGAAGCCGGCACTCCCGCCGGGCACGGTCACGGCCACCTCCGTCGTGTTCCCCTTGCCCGCCTTCGCGGCGGTCACGGTGCCGGCCACGGGGGCGGCGGTCGGGGCGCGGTCCACGCCGGCCGGGGCCACCGTCACCGCCTGGCCGGGCTTCAACGCCTTCGCCGCGTCCTGCCCCTCGGGGAAGAGCGTGAACCGGAGCGTGGTGCCGTCGGCCGCGTCCACGTACCCGGGCAGCCCGTCGGCCGCCAGCCGCCGGGCGTGGGCCGCCTTCTGCTCGTCCCGCACGGCGTCCCGGCTGGCGTCGTCGAGGTAGACCTCCCAGCAGACGCGGTGCTTCCCCTTGCCCACCCCGTGCGTCTTGGCCAGCAGCTTGTCGCCGACCTTGATGTCCGCGAACGCCGCCGGCTTGCCCGCCTTCCAGTAGCGGGTGTTCGCGTCCGTTTCGAGGACCAAGTCCTTCTGCCGCACGAACGACTTGTCGGCGTTCGCCTGCGTGAAGGTGAGCGACTTCGCCGCCGGGTCGACGGCGTCCACCCAGTAGTACTCCTTGTGCCCGGCCTGGAAGTTGATCTCGTCCTGGATGTACGTCAGGTTCGTCCACTTCCCGCCGGCGTCCTCGTGCAGCCGGAAGATGAGCCGCTCGCCGACGCGGAAGTCTTGCAGGTCGCCGCGGGCCCCGTGGTGCAGGAGTTCCGCGTACGGCAGCACCGTGAACGGCATCACCGCGTCGTCCCCCTCGTTGCGGAAGGTGCCGGTGCGGGTCTTGGGGTCGAGGGAAACGAGTTCGCCCCACGGCCGCCGCATCTGCCCGGCGGCGGTGGGAATGACCACCTTCCCGGGCGTGATCTTCGCCGGCGGCGGGGGCGTCGGGTCGGCGGCGAGGGCGAGCAGGACGAGCGGGAGCATGGGGAGGGGCCTTCGGGTGGAACCGAATCGGGCGGGGTGGGGCCGTCAACGACGCGACTAACCCCCGCGTAGCCGCGACGCGGAGTCCTCGCAGCGGAGCGCGGAAGGCGCCGGCGCGTCCGCGTGACACCCCTTAACTCCGCGCTCCGCTGCGAGGACTCCGCGTCGCGGCTACGCGAAGATGTCGCACCGCGGTCACGGGTACAGGTGCTCTTCCCGCGGCAGGTCGTCCACCTTCCACGCCCCCGAAAACAAGCGCACCACGCGGCCCGGTCGGAAGCCTTCCAGCAACTCCGACGGCTTGAACCGCACCCGCACGCCGCTGTTCCCCGGGCCGGGCGGGCCGCGCTCGACGCCCACGATCGGGCCCCGCTTCGTGTCGTTGATCTGGTCGTAGGTCCGCAGGGAGGCTTCCGCCACCGCCGCCGCGACGGCGTCCTGCGGCGTGAAGCGGTCGAGCAACTTGGGCTCGAAGCCGTCGAAGAGCGTGACTTCGACCACGCCGGTCTTGTTGTCGACGGCCGTCACCCAGCCGGCGAGGCCGTGTTCCGTCTGGTACAGGCGGTGGACCTCGCGCTGGTGCGCGGCCGCCACCTCCCGGCTCTCGGCGTCGAGCCAGACGTCGGTGACGCGGCCCGGCCCCTTCAGCGTGCAGACGGTGAGGTTCACCTGCACGCCGCTCAGCCCGGCCGTCACGTCGGCGAGGGTGCCGAGGCCGCGGCCCTTCCACACCCGCGTCGTCGGCCCGACCTTGAATACCGTCGGCTTCGGGTCGGCCTTCCCCTCGCGGCTCACGCCGGTCAGCGTCAGGGTGCCGGCGTCCGCCGCGACGGCGTCCACCCGCCACGCACGCCCCTGCCCCGCGTGGAAGCTGAAGTCGTCTTCGAGCCGCAGGACGCGGGTGTACACCGGCGGCTTGTCCGCCGCCGGCTTCTTCTTGGCCCCCTTCGGGGTCGGCTCGTCGGGCACGTCGTCGGCGTAAAACTGGCCGTGGAGGTGGGTGCCGAGCGGGATGTCGCGGAGTTCGGCCGGTGCCCCGTGGAAGGCGAGCGACCCGAACGGCAGGAGCACGAACGGCCGGGCGATGTCCCAGTCGCCGCGCCGCTGCGTGTCGTCGCGGTCGGGCCGGAGGAGGCCGGTGCGGTTGACGTGGTCGAGGGCGATCAGCTCGCCGCTGACGGCGTGGGCCGTGCCGGGCGGCGGGAACTCGCGGGGCTTGAGCGCGAACGGCGGCTCCGCGGCGGGGGCGGCGACGGCCGTTGCGAGAAGGAACGTCGCGGAGAGGAGCCGGGCCATGCGTCGGTTCCCAGGTCGATTCTTCGGCCCCAACGGGGCCACCGTTAATAGCCAGGGGTGTCAACCCCTGGAACCACCGACGCGAGAAGGCAGAACCCCGAAGGGGTGGGAGTACGTGTGGCGTGGGCTTCTGCCACCCCTTCGGGGTTCCACCCATCGGGGGTAGCCCGCCGACCAGGGGTTCACACCCCTGGCTATTAACGGTGGCCCCGTTGGGGCCGAAGAATATCCCGTGTCCCGTGTCCCGTGTCCCTGCCTCCTACGCCAGCACTTCCGTAAGCGGCCCCGTGCTGTCGGCGAACCGCTCGCCCTCGACGCCCATCTTGTTCGCCATCGTCAGGAGGAGGTTCGACAGGCGGGCCTTCTCGTCCGCCGGGCGGGAGCAGACGCCGTAGTGCTTGCCGGCCGTCGCCAGGTCGTAGGCCCCGATCTTGGGCAGGTTGAAGTCGACGTGCCGGCCGTGCTTCAGGCCCAGGTTCTTGCCGCCGGCCAGCACGAGCGGCAGGTTGGCGTTGCCGTGGCTGTGGCCGTAAGCCATGCCGCTGCCGAAGAGGACCATCGTCTGGTCGAGCAGCGTGCCGTCGCCGTCCTTCACGGCCTTGAGTTCGTCCAGGAAGTAGGCGAACTGCTCGGCGATGAAGGCGTCGCTGCGGGAGAGCCGAACCATCTGCTCGGGGTCGCCGTTGTGGTGGCTCAGCTCGTGCCGCGTCTGCGGGATGCCGATCTCGGGGATCGCCAGCCCGTTGCTCTCGCTCCCGCTCATGTACGTCACCACCCGCGTCATGTCGGTGCGGAGCGTCAGCACGATCAGGTCGTACATGGTCCGGTAGTACTCGCCCGCCTCGGCCTTCGAGACGTTGCGTTGGAGCTTCTCGCCCGTGCCCTTCTCGACGACGGGCTTCGGCACGTTGAGCCAGGCGTCGAGCCGCTCGGTGCGGACCTCCACGTCGCGGACCGAGTGCAGGTACTCGTCCAGCTTCGAGCGGTCCTCGCCGCCGAGGTTCGTGCGGAGCGACTTCGCGTCCGAAAGCACCGCGTCGAGGACGCTGTGCCGGCGGGTGAGTTGCCGGCGGCGGGCGTCGACGCCGCCCGGCTCGGCCCCGAAGAGGCGGTTGAAGACCGTCTTGGGGTTGTCCTCGGCCGGCAGCGGCACCCCGTCGCGGGACCAGCCGAGCGTGGTGTCGCCGCGGGAGATGGAGAGTTCGAGCGAGCCGAAGCGGGTGTGCGGGGCCGTCTTCTCGGCCATCAATTGGTCGCACGAGACGGTGTTGCGGAACGCCCCGCCCTCCTGGCTCACCTTCGCCCCGGTGAGCCAGATCTTGGCGCACTCGTGGGCCTGCCCGATGCCGTTCGGGTGGTGCAGCCCGCTGATCGGCGTGACGCTCTCGCGGTGCCGCTCCAAGGGCTTGAGCGGCTCGCTGAACTCGTACCCGGCCCCCGGCCTGGTGATCTGCCACGTCAGCACGTTCACCCCGTTCGGGATGTACACGAACACGCTCCGCCGCGGCGCGGCGGCCGGAGCCGCGGCCGCCCGCAACGGCGTCATGCAGTCGAGCAGCGGCAGGGCGACCGCCGCCCCCGCCCCGCGGAGGAAGTGCCGGCGGTTGAGCAGCCACGACTCGCTTCGCATCGGTCGCCCTTTGTAGGAACTACCCACCAACCCGAAGCGTCAGCGAGGGCGTGGGCCTCACGCCCTCG
>JANPKP010000020.1:0-2534 GCA_031426095.1 Gemmataceae bacterium | reverse complement strand
CTCGATCACGACCACGCCGTCGAGGATGGGCGGCCCGCCCGCCGTGTGGACGCGGCCGGCGCGGACCACCGTGACGGTCGCCTTCGCGGCGTCGGCGTTCGGCTCCGGCACCGCCGGCACCTTCGCGGCGGCGGGCGGCTTCAGCGGCGTGAACGGGGCCGGCAGGTCGTTCAAATCGGGCAACGCGAACCCGCCGGCCTGATACGCCCAGTCTCGCTTCTCGGCCCGGTCGAACACCTTCCGGCCATCGATGTACGTCTCCAACACCTGCGTGTAGGTCGAGAACGGCGGCCCGCTGAGTACCGCGAAGTCGGCGTCCTTGCCCGCTTCGAGCGAGCCGAGCCGGTGGTCGAGGTGGAGCAGCCGCGCCGGCGTGAGGGTGAGCGCCCGCAGGGCCGCCACCTCGCTCAGCCCGCCGCGGACGGCGATGGCCCCGGTGCGGAGGAAGAACCGCGACTCGGTCACGGAGTCGTCGGTGTTAATCGCCACCGCCACCCCGGCCTTGTCCAGCACGGCCGCGTTCTCCTCCAGGAGCCCGATCGCCTCGGCCTTGCCGCCGGGGCTGTCGAGCAGGGTGAGCGACACGGGAATCTTCTTCTTCGCCAGCACGTCGGCCACGCGGTAGCCCTCGGTGGCGTGCTGCAACACCAGCTCGAAGCCGAACTCCTCGCCGAGCCGCACGGCCGTCACGATGTCGTCGGCCCGGTGGCAGTGGAAGTGGACGGTCCGCTTGCGTTCCAACACTTCCACGAGCGGTTCGAGGTTCACGTCCCGCTCCGGCTCGGCCGGCTTCTTGTCGGCCGGGGCGTCGCGGAACGCCTTCCACTTCTGCTGGTACTCGCGGGCCTTCACGAACTGCTCGCGCTGGAGGGCCGCCACCTTCATGCGGGTGAACGGGGCCTGCCCCTTGTTGCGGCCGTACCCCTTCGGGTTCTCGCCGTTGGCCATCTTCAGCCCGCCCAGCACGTCCGTGCCGTCGGGGAGTTGGCCCGTGATCCGCATCGCTTCCGCCGTGCGGCCGCGGAGCTTGACGTAGACCGTCTGCCCGCCGATGACGTTGCCCGACCCCGGCATGATGTTGGCGACCGTGACCCCGCCGGCGGTGGCCATGCGGACGCCGGGGTCGTCGGGCAGGAAGCCGTCGAGGGCCCGCAATCCCGGCTGAACGGGGCCGGACATCTCGTTGCCGTCGGAGTGGGCGGGCACCGCCGGCTTGGGGTAGATGCCGACGTGCGAGTGCGTGTCCACCAGCCCGGGGATGACGACCGCGCCTTTGAGGTCGCGGCGGTCGGCGGGAAGATCGACCTTCGCACCCGCGGCGTGAACAGCCAGAATCTTCCCGCCGCGGACGACGACCGTGGCGTTCGGCAGCGGGGCGTCGGCGGTGCCGGTGTGGACGGTGGCGTTGAGCAGCGCGAACGGGGCCGGCTCGTCGGCGGCGGGGGCGGGCGTGGCGGCGGCGAGTGCGACGACAGCGGCGAGGCGGAGCGGACGGAACATGCGGGTCTCGCGGGCGGGCCGGGCGTCGGCAGATTCTCCCAGGCTACCCATTTGCAAACGGCCCGGCCAGGGGTATGATCCGGGGGATTCGGGCACCCGAACGGGGCCGCGTCGGCCGCCCCCGCCCGGTCGAAGGAGAACCTCCGATGAGCTTCAAAATGCAGCGGGTCCACGTCTACCGGGGTGAAGTCCGGGACGAGCCGGGCGGCATCTCGTCCACCCTCAAGGTGCTGGCCGAGGCCGGGGCCAACCTCGAATACATCCACAGCCAGCGGTCGACCAAGCCGGGCGTCGGCGAGCTGTTCGTCGCCCCCCTCGGGTCCCCGGACATCATCAAGACGGCCAAGGCCATCGGCATGTGCGAGGTCAGCGAGCCGGTCGTCATGCGGGTGATCGGCGGGAACAAGGCCGGGCTCGCCGGCCGGCTGACCCAGGCGTGGGAGAAGGCCGGCATCAACCTCCACGGCCTCGTCCTGGCCGTCCACGACGCCGACTTCGTCGGGTACGTGACGTTCGACACGGTCGAGGACGGCAACCGGGCGGCCACCATCCTGGCCGAACTCGGGACGGCGTGAACCCCGTCGGGAGCCCCGGGGCGGCCGCCCCGGGGCTCGGTTATCTCTCCCGCGACACCGACCGGAGGCCCGCCCGGTGGCGATCGTTTCGTGCCCGAACTGCGCGTCCAACCTCCGCGTCCCGGACGGGTCGACCGCGACCGTCCGCTGCCCCAAGTGCAAGACCCTGATCCCGCCGGCCGCCCCGAAAGCGGCCGCCCCGAAAGCGGCTTCCCGGCCGCCGGCGAAGCCGGCCGCCAAGCCGGCGTTCGAGGTGGTCGAGGACGCGGTCGAGACGAAGACGAAGCCGGCGGTGAAGCCGAAGGCCCCGTCCGGACGTCCACCCCGGCCGCCCGCCGCCCCGCCCCGCTGCCGCCCGACGACGACTTCGAGGTGATCGACGAGCCGCCGGCCCGCTCCCGCCGCCGCGACGAGTACGACGACGATTACGACGACGACCGCCCCCGCAGCCGGCGGGGC
>JANPKP010000019.1:0-1702 GCA_031426095.1 Gemmataceae bacterium | reverse complement strand
GGCCGAGCGGAACCAGGTCGATTTCGAGGTCGACTTCTTCGCCCGCCTGCTCGACAAGGTGCCCGACTTCCACGAAGTCCTCCGCGCCCAGGCCAGCAACCTGACCACCATCAGCCCTTCTTGGAGCTTGCCCTTGGTGGTCAGGTTGCTGGCCTGGGCGCGGAGGACTTCGTGGAAGTCGGGCACCTTGTCGAGCAGGCGGGCGAAGAAGTCGACCTCGAAATCGACCTGGTTCCGCTCGGCCAGGAAGGCGAGAACGGTGCCGGGGGCGAACGACTCGCCGGTCTGGCTGGGGCGCTTGCTGGGATGCGGCATGGCGGCGTTCCCCGGGGCGCGAAGGGTGGGGACGGCGGTCGGCGGGATGAGAGGGGACCCGCGTGGCCTCTGCGCGGATTATACGCCACCCGCGGGGCGGTGCAATGACCGGGGCCGGGCGGGTTTCGGAAAATGGCCCCGCCGCCGCCGACGGTGACGGTCGTGCGACCGGGATGACAAGGTGACACGGTGAGGGGGTGACACGGTGACGAGGACGGGGTGCGTTCTTCCGTCACCGTGTCACCCCCTCACCGTGTCACCTTGTCACCCGCAAGGAGCGTGAACACGGCCAGTTCCGGCCGCACGCCGTAGCGGAACTTCCACCCGAAGCCGACGCCCTTGTTGACGTACATCTGGCCGCCGCCGTGGGCGTACAGGCCGGCCGCCCACCGCTTCGCCTTCTTGCCCAGCAGCACCCGGCCGAGGCTCGGCAGGTCGATCTGCCCGCCGTGGGTGTGGCCGCTGAGGATCAGGTCGAACCGGTGGTCGCCGAAGAGTTCGACCGACTGCGGGTTGTGGCTCAGGACCACCCGCGGCGTGTCCGGGCAGGTGCCGCCGAGGGTGCCGGCCACGTCGCACTCGCGGCTCCAGAGGTCGTCCACCCCCGCCACGAGCAGGCCGGCCCCGTTCCGCTCGACGTACCGCGTTTCGTTCCGCAACACCCGCACCCCCTCGGCCGCGAGGGCGTCGGCGACGGCCCTGTGCAGGTCCGGGTAGCGGCGGACGCCCAGCGCGTTGCGGACGGAGAAGTCGTGGTTGCCGAGGACGGCGAAGACCCCGAGCGGGGCCTTCAGGTGGCGGAACAGGCGGGCCGCCGCCGCGACGTGCTTGTGCCCCTTGTGGACGAAGTCGCCGGTGAGCGCGATCAGGTCGGGCTCCTCGGCCATCGTCCGTTCGATGGCGTTTTCGAGGTAGCCGGCGGGCACCTGCGGGCCGTGGTGGAAGTCGGTGAGGTGGGCCACCTTCAGGCCGTGGGCCCCGGCCCCGAGGTCGCGGACCATCACCGTGTGGCGGTTGACTTCGAGCCAGGTCGGTTCGACGTGCCGGGCGTAACCCAGGCGGGCCCAGTTGCGGCCGACGAAGCGGGCGAGCCGGCCGTGGACGGGCGGGGTCGAAGGCGGGGCGTGGTCGTGGGTGGGCCGCGTCTCGGGCGGGGGCGGGCGGTGGGGCGGTGCCGGGGGGGCGTGGTGCGTCGGCTTCATGCGGCGGGGGCCGTGAGGTCGGCGGGTGCGGGCGAGCGGCCATTATAGCCGCGGGGTTGGAGGGGCGGCGACCGGCGGAGGGTTCGGAAGGTGGGAGAAAGCCCCGCGTAGCCGCGACGCGGAGTCCTCGCAGCGGAGCGCGTGCCTGAGCGGCGCGTCCGCGTGACGCCGGTGATCTCCCGCGC
>JANPKP010000018.1:0-9044 GCA_031426095.1 Gemmataceae bacterium | reverse complement strand
GCGGCCAGCCCGAACAACTTCGCCGCGTCGATGCAGTGGGTCGCCGTCCTCGGCGGCGTCGAGGACGAGGTCGTCGAGGCCTTCGGGCACGGCCGGGGTGTGCCTTACGAGGCGTACCACCGCTTCCACGAAGTCATGGCCGAGGAGAGCGAACAGTCGGTCGTCGCCGCCCTCGCGGATCACATCCTGCCGCTCGTCCCCGGGCTGCCCGCGCGGCTCGCGGCCGGGATCGACGTCCTCGACGTCGGTTGCGGGAGCGGGCGGGCCGTCCTCCGCATGGCCGAACTGTTTCCCCGCAGCCGCTTCGCCGGGTACTACTTCTCCCCGGAAGCGGTTGCCGCCGCGTCGCAAGAGGCGGACGCCCGCGGACTCCCGAACGCCCGCTTCAAGGTGAAGGACGTGGCCGCCCTGGTTGCCGGCCCGGGGTTCGACCTCGTGACCGCGTTCGACGCCATCCACGACCAGGCCGAGCCCGCCCGGGTGCTGTCGAACGTGGCCGGGTCGCTGCGGCCGGGCGGGGTGTTCCTGATGCAGGACATCAGCGGGTCGGGCGACGTGGGGGAGGACGTGGGCCACCCGTTCGGGCCGCTGCTCTACTCGATCTCGTGCCTGCACTGCATGTCGGTGTCGCTGGCCTGCGGGGGCCCGGGGTTGGGGGCCATGTGGGGCAAGCGGACGGCCCTCGCCATGCTCCGGGACGCCGGGTTCGGCCGGGTCCGCGTCGAATCGCTGCCGCACGACCCGATGAACTTTTACTACGTCGCCGCCCGCGAAGAGTGACGCCCGGTCGTCTCGACGCTTGCACCGCCCGCCGCGGCGGGGGTATCCTGTGGGGGGGCGGGGCGGCGGTCCTTCCGACGACGCCGCGCGCCCACCGGGGGAGGGCGTCGGCATGGGGGCGTTACTGAAGGTCGCGTTCGTCGGGCTGCTGGCGGCCGGCGGGGTCGCGCTCTGGCACGGGAAGACGGAGGCGACGCCGGCCGAGCGGTTCCGCGACCTGGCGGCCGCCACCGAGCCGCGGGTGCGGGCGTTCCTCGCGGCCAAGGGGTCGGAGGCCGACGACTTCCGGGCCGACGTGGCCGACGAGACCGACCCCCGGTGGCGGGACCACTTCTCCCACCGCGGGCGGATCGCCTTCACCTACCTGCGGACCGCCAACCCCCTCGACGCCGGCTCCCGTGGCCGGTTCGTCGTCGTCTACCGCTACTCCCCCGCGTCCCGGTCGTGGGTCCAGCTCGGCGACGCCGTCACCGACGCCGCCCGCGTCCCGGCGAAGGAGCGGCTGGTGACGGACGAGGAGCTGCTGGCGGTCGTGACACGGGAGTGAGAAGTAAAGGGACGCGGATGCAGAGGATCGGCAGGGAGGCGGATTGGTTTCAAGCCCCGGACGGGGCGGCCGTTCGTAGCCTGGGGCGGGAGCCCCAGGTGTGCGTTGGTGAGTAAGGATGAGCCCCTCCGGGGCTCAACGCTTTTGGTGGTGGCCCCGAACCTGGGGCTCCCGCCCCAGGCTACGAACGGCCGCCCCGTCCGGGGCTCAAGACGGGACGCGGTTATCCTCTTCTCCCGCGTCCGTCCCGCGGGACCCGCGTCCCATCCCTTCATCACCTCACTCGTCGCTCTCCCGGCTCACGTCGGTCCGCGGTAACGCCGCCTTCAGCTCGCCGGCGGCGGCCTTGCTCACGCCCCTCGGCAGCCGCAGCGTGAACAGGTTCGTCATCCCCTTGAGCGGGGGCACGCAGGCGTCCGACGCCCCCGCCGGCAGGCTCAACGACCGCAGGAGCGTCAGCCCCGCGAGGTGCTTCAGGTCGGCGTCGGCCACGCGGGTGTTTTCGAGGTTCAGGCCGTAGAGCTTGGGGCACGCCTTCAGGGCCGCGAAGCCGGGGCCGTGGACGTTCGGCAGGGTGCCGAGCGTGAGCGTGACGAGCTTGGTCAGCGCCCCGAGGCGGGCGATTCCCGCGTCCGTGACCCCCTTGCCGCTCACCGACAGCACTTCCAGGTTCGTCATCTCGGCGACGTGCCCGAGGCCCACGTCGGTGAGCCGCTTCGGGCCGGCGTTCGCCCAGAACGCGAACGCCCCCTTCTGCCCGTAGTAAGGCAAGGACAGGTAACGCACCTGCTTCAGGGCCTTCACCTTCGCCAGCCCCGCGTCGGTGATGCCCGTGGTGGTCAGGTCGAGCCGCGTGAGGGCCGGGCTGTTGGCGAAGTGTTCGAGCCCCTCGCCGGTGACGGCCAGGAGGTTGTTCACCCCCAGGTCGCGGAGCCGCGTGAGCCCGGCCAGCGACTTGAAGCCCTCGCCGGACACCTCCGTGTTGTTGATCGAGAGGCGTTCGAGTTTCGTCAGCCCGGCGAGCGAGGCGAGGGCGGCGTCGGTGATCTCGCTGCTCGACAGGTCGAGGTCTTTGAGGGCGGTGAGGCCGGCGAGGTGCCTGGCCCCGTCGTCGCCGAGGGCGACGTAGTCGAGGTTGAGGCGTTCGAGCTTCGTGAGCCCGGCCAGGAAGGCGAGGCCGGCGGCCGACAGGCGGGGGTTGGCCCCGAGGTTCAGGTCGGTGAGGCCGGTGAGGCCGGCGAGCGGGCGGACGTCGGCGTCGGACAGGTCGCAGCCGGAGACGGCGAGGCGGGCCAGGGCCTTGAGGTTCGCCAGCGGGGCGAGGCCGGCCGGGCCGACCTTCACGCCGTTGACCCGGAGTTCGACCAGCGTGGGTAGCTCGCCTGCAACCGCGAGGGCGGCGGGGGTGCGGGCCTCGGACGAGCCGAACGTCAGCGACTTGAGCCCCTTGGCGGCCTTGAGCCCGGCCATTCCCGCATCCGAAATCGCGTCGCCGAAGCCGAAGTCGAGCTTCTCCAGCCCCGGCAGCGCGGCGAACGCGGCGAGGTCGGCGTCCGAAGTCTTGTCCGCGAGCCGCAGGCTGCGGACGAGTTCGAGGTCGGGCACGAGGGCCTTCGCGGCCGGGTAGTCGGTGGCGAACGCCAGGCTCACGTCCCACCCCGCCTCGCCGGCGACGCCGCCGGGGTTAGCGTTGACGCCGATGGTCCGCAGCCGGTCGGCCGCCGCCCGGGCCTTCGGCGACGGCCCCGGCGGCTGGGCGAGGACCACGAGCGCCACGAGGGTGAGCATGGGGCACCGGGGTTTTTGTGGGTTCGTGGGTGGAGCAACTCCCCACCCAAGTGTACGCCCCGGTCGTCCTTGACACGGCCCGTTTCGGTTGGCATAAGCCGCCCGTCCAACGCACACACGTGAGCGAAGAGGGGTCGGCCCGCCGGGGGAATGGCGGGGCCGGGCCGTTGCCGCGGACAGGGGGGGATGACATGCACCGATTCCGGGCCTTCGGGCTGTCGGTCGCCGTGCTGGCGGGGGCGGGGGCCCCTTCCGCACCGGCCGCCGACTTGCCCCGGCCGGCCGACGACCGGCCGTGGTACAAGCGGGTTCTCGGGGCCGACACCAAGCCGCCGGCGGCCGCCCCCACACGGGGGATGAGTGCGGCCCCCACCCGGCCGACGGCCCCGCTCGCCCCCGAGGTCGTCGCCGACGCCCTCCGGGCCGAGCAGGACGCCTACCTCCGCCGGATGGACGTCTGCACCGAACTCCGCCGCGTGGCCGAGGAAACCAAAGACGACGGCCTCGCCCGCCAGGTGGACGAGCTGGAGCGGCAGGCGAGCACGCTGTACAACCAGCGGACGGCCGCCCTCGGGGTGAAGAAGGTGAAGGCCCGCCCCCCGGCCGCGACCGTCGGCACCGATTCGGACGACGTGGCCTCGGCCGGCCCGACGGCCCCGGCCGCCCCGGCCGCCCGGGAGGTGACGCCATGAGCCGCCCCCTCCTCCTCGCCGGGTTCGCCTTGTTAAGCAGCGTCGGGTGCGTCACCGTCACGCCGCTCGGCCCGCTGGTGAAGACCTACGGCAACCAGCCGATCAGCCTCGTCGGCAAGAAACCGGCCCCGCCGCCGGCCCCCGGGGCCGACCCGCTCGCGGACCTGCCGCCGGCCCCGGCCCCGATCCCGCCGGCCGAAATGATTACGCCCGGCGAGGTGTCGGCCGCCAACCACCAGGACGCGGTCCAGCGGCTCTCCCGCGAGCTGAACGCCGACCGCCAGACGATGCCGCCGCCGTCCCGGACGGCCGAGATTTCGCGGTACAAGGGCGGGGTGAAGGTGCAGTAAGCGGCGGGACGCGGGACACGGGCCACGGGTATTTGCGGCCCCGACGGGGCCACCGAGAATAGCCAGGGGTGGAGCGGAGCGCAACCCCTGGGACCACGTCAACGAGATGGATGTGTAGCCCCAACGGGGCGACCCGGTGCGCGTCACCGGGTCGCCCCGTTGGGGCTACATGCACACAGGCGTTCGTGGTCCAGGGCCTGACGGCCCTGGCTATTCTCGGTGGCCCCGTCGGGGCCGCAAAACCCCCATCGCCTGCCCCGCCCCGGGGGTCCGGGGGCCGATTCTTGTGCAACACTTCACCCGTCGCCCCGCTTCGGTCAGCCCCGGAAGAACACCGCCGTCGCCAGCACGAGTACCGGGCCCAGCACCACCGCCGCCCACACGACGTACCCGAAGAACGACGGCATCGGGTAGCCGTTGGCCTCGGCGATGGCCTTCACCATGAAGTTCGGGCCGTTGCCGACGTAGCTGTTCGCCCCCATGAAGACCGCCCCGCAGCTCACCGCCGCCAGCAGGTCCGGGCGGGTCGCCGCCAGCGCCGCCAGCCCCTGCCCGTTCGCCGCCAGGGTGCCGATCGTCAGGTACGTCGGGGCGTTGTCCAGCACCGACGACAGCACCCCGGTGATCCAGAAGAACTCCCACGGCCGGCCCAGGCCGAGGGCCGCCCCGTTGGCGTCGAGCAGGGCCAGGGCCGGCACCATCGTCACGAAGATGCCGGCGAACAGCACCGCCACTTCCGCCATCGGCCCCCAGGCGAACTGGTTCGCGTGCCGCACCGCCTTCGGGGTGAACAGCACGGACGCCAGGGCGCACCCCGCCATCACCCCTTCCGCGAGCGGGAACGGCAGCACCGCCTTCGCCAGCACCGCGGCCGCCACCCCGGCCATGAGCGGGCCGTTGAGCCCCAGCCCCTCCACCTTCACCCCCCGGGCCAGCCCCGGGTGCGGGCGGATCGCCTCCGGCTTCTCCCGGCGGCCCTGGTACGCGTCCACGGCCACGAACGCCAGCAGCACCAGCCCGTTCACCAGGAGCCACTGCGGCCAGAGGCCCAGCGTCCAGGTGAACGGGACGCCGTTGAGGAAGCCGAGGAACAACGGCGGGTCGCCCATGGGCGTGAGCAGACCGCCGGTGTTGCTCACCACGAAGATGAAGAAGACCGGCAGGTGGACCCGCCGCACCCGCCGGTGGTTGCCGCGGAGGAACGGCCGGATCAGCAACATGCTCGCCCCGGTGGTGCCGATGACGTTGGCGAGCACGGCCCCGGCGAGGAGGAAGCCGACGTTCACGAGGGGCGTGGCCGGGAGCGTGTCGTGCAGGTGGACGCCGCCGGCGATGGCGTACAGGGCGGTGAGCAGGACGATGAACGAGACGTACCCTTCCACCTCGTGCCCGAGGGCGGCCGCCCCGCCGGGCAGGGTGAGGAGGTAAGCCGCCGTCGGAAGTGCGAGGAGGGCGGCGACGAGGGCCTTGTGCCGGTTCTCGCCGAGGGCCGTTTGGGCGTGCGAGACGTGCCACCAGTGGGGGGCCAGCAGCGGCATCACGGCCACGGCCGCCAGCAACAGCGCGAACGGCGCGGCCGCCCAGGGCGTTACCGTTAGCATCCCGAACGCGGCCGAATTCATGCCGCCGTCCCCGCTTTTTACCGCTTTTAAATGGCGCGTTTGGCCCGATCCGGTGGACGGCGAACGACTTACCCGTTCCCGCTACCAGCCCCCCCGGTAAAGCGGGAGCGTTCGCGGATTCCGCCCCCTTTCGTTTGACGGACGCGGAAGCGGATCGTACATGGTGTACGGGCGTTCTGAGTCGTGCGCCCGAGACAACCGCCCGGAGAGACGCCATGACCCCGTTCGAACACCGCGTGCTGCCCGTCGGCGAGTTGAAGCCGGCCGCGTACAACCCCCGCCGGGTGCTGAAGCCGACCGACCCGGCGTACCGCAAGCTCAAGGCCAGCCTCGCCGCCTTCGGGCTGGTCGAGCCGCTGGTGTGGAACGAACTCACCGGCCGCGTCGTCGGCGGCCACGCCCGCCTCCGCATCCTCCGCGACCTGGGCGTGGCGGAGGTGCCGGTGTCCGTCGTCCGGCTCACGGAGGAGCGGGAGCGGGCGTTGAACGTGGTGCTGAACAACCAGGAGGCGCAGAGCCGGTACGACCCGTCGAAGCTGGCCGACCTGCTCGAAGGGCTGGCCGACACGCTGGAGATGGGCCTCACGGGGTTCGACGGCAAGACGCTCGCCGCCCTCCGCTTCGAGCCGGCCGGCGTGACGGCCGACGAGCCGGCGAACGATCAGGTGGAGGTGACGCTGGTGGCCGACGCGGCGACGTTCGACGCGGCGTGGCCGCGGCTCGACGCGCTCGTGCGGGAATTCGATCTGGTGACACACGTCCGGCGGTGAGGGACGCGGGACGCGGGACGCGGGCAAGCCTGCGTTTGCGGCCCCAACGGGGCCACCGTCAATACCCAGGGGTGTGAACCCCTGGTCCGAGGCCCACCCCCAATGGGCGGAACCCCGAAGGGGTGGCAGTACGCCTCGCGTGGGCGACTGCCACCCCTTCGGGGTTCTCCCGACTCGCGGGGGTGGTTCCAGGGGTTCCGCTTCGCTCCACCCCTGGCTATTGACGGTGGCCCCGTTGGGGCCGCGAATCCACCGAACCGTGTCCCGTGTCCCGCGGTCCCGCGTCCGCTTCTACAGCAATCCCTGCGGCGGGCACTGGGCGGCGGACGGCACCCGGTCGGCCTCGCGGACGGCCCGGGCGAACAGCTTGTCGGCGTCGATCGGGCCGACCTCCTGGCACGTCCAGACGTACAGGGCGTGGATCACCGCGTGCATGTCGGGCTTGGCCGTCCGGGCGGTGAACGCGGCCGTCCGGTTGGCCGCCCACGCCGCCACCTCGGCCTGCCCGCCGGGCGTCAGCTTCAGCCGCGGGAGCCGCTCGCCGAGGAAGGCGAAGGCGGCGTCGGCCACCCGCGGGTTGACCCGCGTGAGCCCCCGGGCCACCTCCTCCACCACCGCCGCGAACACCTCCGGCCACCCTTCGGACGACGCCGCCACCGGCCGCCCGTGGCCGTTCCCGTTCGATCCCGTGTCCCGCGTCCCGCGTCCCGTGTCCTGCCGGGCGTGTCCCGCGTCCCGCGCCTCGCCCGCCGACGGGTCGGGGCCGATGGCGTCGGTGTTGGCCACCATGCGGAGGCGGGTGAGGGAGGCGAACAGCTCGCCCGTGTTGCGGGCCGGGCCGACCACCTGGGCCAGCCGGGCGACGAACTTCTGGACCGAGAAGACCGGCTCGGCCGTGAACTCCCGGTCGCACAGGCGGACGGCGGCAGCCACCTCCGGGTCGGTCAGCCGGCCGCGGAGCCCGTGGTACACGATCCGCCGGCGGCGGGACGCTTCGAGGGGGTCGAGCATGGGTCAGTTCCTCCCCGACTTGGCGTAGGCCGCCCGCTCGGCGACGGCGGGCGGGACGGCCGCCCGCTCGGCCGGGGCGTGAACCCCGGCGTGGAGCAGGCCCTCCTGGAACTCGGGGTAGCCGACCTCCCCGTGCTCGGCGAAGTCGAGCCCCCGCTGCTCGTCGATGCTCCCGACCCGCAGGGGCATGACGGCCCCGATGACCTTGTACATGACGAACGCGACCGGGAAGACGAACACGACCGCGGTCGCGGCCCCGCCGAACTGGATGAGCGTCTGCGTCAGGTCCGCCTTGCCGTCCTTGAAGAGGCCGACGGCGACCGTGCCCCACACCCCGCAGAAGCCGTGGACCGGGATCGCCCCGACGGCGTCGTCGAGCTGGAAGGCGTCGAGGATCTTCTCGCCCACCGGGATGATGAGGGCGGTCGCGGCCCCGATCAGGACGGCGGCCCCGGGGCTGACGTAGGCACACCCGGCGGTCACGGCCACCAGCCCGCCGAGGCTGCCGTTGACGATCTGGCCGAGGCTGGCCACCCCGCCCAGGCAGCCCCGCAACACGATGGTGGCGGTGGCCGCGGCGCACCCGGCCAGGTGGGTGTTGAGGGCGATCTTGCCGATGAGGGGGTCGGCCGCGGTGGTGCTCCCGGCGTTGAACCCGAACCACCCGAGCCACAGGATGAGGCCGCCGAGGGCGACGAACGGGAGGTTGTGCCCGGGGATGGCCCGCGGCTTGCCGTCCCGGGTGTAGCGGCCGGTCCGCGGCCCGAGGGCCAGGATGCCGGCCAGGGCGCAGGTGGCCCCGACGGTGTGGACGACCGTGCTCCCGGCGAAGTCGAGGAACCCGGCCTGCTTGAGCCACCCGGTCTCGTTCCACGCCCACGACCCGTAGAGCGAGTACACGAACGTGGTGATGACGAACGACCCGACGAGGTAGGCGTGGAAGCGGATCCGCTCGGCCAGGGCCCCGCTGACGATGGTGGCGGCGGTGGCCGCGAACATCATCTGGAAGAACATCAGGGTGTACTCCCACGGGTCGGCCCCGTTCATCCCGAACTTGGTCGTCCCGTACCACCCGGACGGGTTGGCCCCGAACATGATGCCGTACCCGAGGAGCCAGAAGCCCAGCCCCCCGACGCACATGTCGGAGTAGTTCTTGAGGATCACGTTGACGGCGTTCTTGGCCCGCACCATCCCGCTCTCGACGAGCGCGAAGCCGGCCTGCATGAAGAACACCAGGGCGGCCGCGGCCGTGACCCAGACGGTGTCCAGGAGGAGTTTGACTTCCGGCGTCATGGCAGGGGGGACCTCTCCGGGCGCGGGGGAGCCCCGGCGGGCGGGGCCGGGGCTACGTGGGGAGGGGAGAGGGCGGCGGGCGGGGCCGACCCCGGCACGACTCGCGCAGACACAACCTAGAACGAAAACCGCCCGCCCGCAACCGGGTAGACGCAAAGAGAATTCACCACAGAGTCACAGAGGGCACGGAG
>JANPKP010000017.1:0-2488 GCA_031426095.1 Gemmataceae bacterium | reverse complement strand
GTCGGGTCGGCCGGGAACGCCGGCACGGTCGTCCTCGCCGGGGCCAACGACTTCGCCGGCGGGACGACGGTGGCGGCCGGCACCCTGCTGGCGAACAACCCGTCCGGGAGCGCGACCGGGACCGGGGCGGTCGCGGTGCAGGCCGGGGCGACCCTCGGCGGGACCGGGTTCATCACGCCGGCGGCCGCGAACGCCGTCACGGTCGCCGCCGGCGGCACCGTCCGCGGCGGGTCGGCGGCCTCGCCGACCGGCACCCTGACGGTGGGGAACGCGGTCGTCCTCACCGGTTCGGGGGCGAACCCGGCCGCCCTCCTGATCGACCTGAACGGCAACCCGACGACCCCGGTCGGCACGGGGCCGACCCCGGCGTCCACCCCGGCGAGCCTGCTCGCCCTGACCGGGGCGGCCGGCAACCTGAACTTCGTCGCGGCCGGCGGCCCCGTCTCCCTCCGCCTCTCGAACGACGCCGGGCTGACGATCGGAACGCCGTTCGCCGTCACCGTCGCCACGGTCGCCAACGGGGCGACCAACTTCCAGCGGAACGGGGCGGCGGTAGGGGCCGGGTACGCCCCGGGGAGCGACTTCACCCTGTCGTCGGCCAGTTTTGCGAGCTTCGACGCCGTGTCGCTCAACGTCTTCGGGAACGCCCTGGTGCTGACGGCAACACCGATCCCCGAACCGGCGACGGCGTTGGGCCTGGCGGCCGTCGGCCTGGGGGCGGTCGGGTTCGCCCGCCGCACCGTTCGTCGGCCGGGCGGGGCGACGGGGGCGTGAACGTCGGCCGGCGGCCGACTGCGGTCGGGACCGGATTAGGACTTACGGCGAATCCGGCCCAACCGCCCCGCCGACGCTTTCGGTCGCAAGTCGTTAACCGGCGTGGCAGTGATAGTGGCCGATGTGACGATGAGGGAACGATTTGGGGCGGAAGTGACACTCGATTTTACCGCATCGCTCCGGGGCGGGATTCGCAACCCGTTGACGGTCATTGTGTTGGGGAAAATGCAACCTCCCTGAGGTGGTAAAATCCGGTAACGCTCGCACCCCTGGATGCGATTCACCCGCCGGACGTAAGTCGGCCACGCCCGCTCAGGGCTTGGCCGACGCCGCCCACACCGTCGCCGCCACGCGGGTGAAGGTGATCGGCTTGTGGTCCTTGTTCCGGGGGTTGGCGGCGTACAGCCCGGCGTAAAGGTCGGGCCGCCCGTCGAGGTGGTCCGGGTGGGCGATGCCGAGGGTGCTGGACGACCCGGTGGTCAGGTCTTCGATCGTCAGGCCGTACTTCCCGCCCCGCCGGGCGAGGGTCATCCGGAGGTCGTTGCCGGCCGACACCAGCCCGACGAAGAAGGCGTTCGTGTCCCGCCCGCCGCGGGTGTTGACGAGGAACTGGCGGTACTGGTCCGAGTCCTTCTGGCCGACCAGCCCGCCGCGGACGGCGGCGTCCCCGGCCGCCCCGGCGTAGAGGCCGAACTGGCCGACGGCCTTGAGCGCCGGGATGTCGGTGAGGGTGGCCGTGATCTCGAAGTCCTCGGCCCCGGTGAACCCCAGGTCGGCCAGCCGGAACCCGGGGAACTCGGCCTGGTGCAGCTTGTACTGCGTGTTCAGGTCGCTCTCGGTGGTCGTCAGTTCGAACCGCCCGGCCCCGGCGTCGAGCCGCAGGTGGGGGTCGGCGGCCGGGAGGGCGGCCCCGGTCCCGGGCAGGCGGTGGGTGAACCCGGTCCCCAGGCCGGCCGCGTCGGCGAGGGTGCCCGGGGCCGGCCGGCCGAAGTCGAGTGCTTTCGTGGCCGGCCGCGTCACGAGCGACCGCACGAACCCCCGCCCGCCGTCCCCCGCCTCGACGGCCACCCCGCCCGGGCCGATCCGGGCCGCCTGCCGCTCCCGGAGTTCGAGCCCGCCGCCGGGCTGGTTCGGGCCGAACGCCCGCACCTCGCCGGCGAACACGAACACCCGGGCCACCCCGTCGTCCCCGACGGCCGCCCCGAACTCGGTCCCCAGGTCGACGACCCGCCCGCTCGGGGCGAACAACTGGAACCCCTTGGCCCCCTCGGGCACCCGGGCCGCGAGCCGCCCGCGGGCCAGCCGGGCCGCGTTGTCCGAGAGCAGTTCGAGCCCGGCCGGCCCTTCGAGGACGACCGTCGCCCCCCGCCGGAAGCGGACCTCGGCCAGCCCGCTTTCGAGGCGGAGGACGCGGCCCGGCCGCATCCCGCCGTCCGGACCGGCCCCGTCGGCCCACCGGCAGTCGCGGGCGTTCACGAGCCAGGCCACGTCCGCCCCGGGGGGCCCGTCGGTCGGCCCCGGCCCCCCCGCCCGCCAGGCCACGGCGGCCGCGACCCCGACCAGCACGGCCGCCGCAACCGCCCCCCGCACCGCCCAGCGGGCCCGCCGCCGGGGCCGGTCCGCGCCCGGCTCGGGGGCGGGGCGGGCGGGCGGCTGGGCCCCGGCCGCCCGGGCCGCCAGGTGGTGGGCCACCTTCGTGGGCAACGGGGTGGGG
>JANPKP010000016.1:0-35240 GCA_031426095.1 Gemmataceae bacterium | reverse complement strand
CCGCGAGGCCCACCATTGGGGAGCATTGCCCTCCGATAGTGGGTCTCGCGGACTCGGCACCACCCTAAAAGACACAAGAAGCTTACCGCCAGAACCGCCGCGACGTCCCGTATACGACGGGCGTGACGATCGCCGGGGCGTAGCTGTACCCGGTGCCTGCGTACGGGTTGTACGTGTACACGCTGGGCGTCACCAGCACGCCGCGGCCGACGCCGAGGACGGGGGTGACGACCGGGGCCGCCGGGTAGTAGTAGCTGCTCGACACCGCCGGGACGGGGGCGTAGTACGAGCCCGCCGAATACGCCGGCAGGCTCGGGGTGTAGTAGGTGCCCGACGTGTAGCCGTAGGGGGTGCCGTAGTACACCTGGGCGTCCGCCCGGGTGGGCGAACCCAGAGAAAGACCGAGGGCCAACGCCGCGCCGAGGACCGTGAGTTTCATAGCCGGTGCTCCTTGAGGGTGGCCCCGAGGCGTTCCGCTGAGGTGCGACGGGAGCCGCCTTCACTTTACTCACGTCGGGTGCCTTGAACGTCGCTGCCGTCCGGATTCGTCCCCGATTACTCTCCCACGAAGCTCGAGCCTCGGCCGGGCGCGGCGGACCGCGCCCGGCACACCCGTTGCCCTATAACAACTGGCACGCCCCCGCCCCGAGGTCCGCAGATGCCCGACTCGTTCACCGACCGCGACGCCCCGCCGTCCGCCCAGGCGGGCGGGCATCCCTGTAGGGGGTCGCTGCCGTTCCGGGTCGAGACAGCCGGCCACGCCTCACTTTTACAAGTCGTCCGCGACATGGCCACCGGGGCGGCCGGCGCCGGCCCGCCGGGCAGCAGGCTGGTTCTCCGCCGCTTCGCCGAAAACGCCCGCGTCCTCCGCGACGCCTACCGCCGGCTCTCCCGGCTGGGAGACGTGGGCGGCAAGGTGCCGGCCGAGGCCGAGTGGCTGCTGGACAACTATTACGTCGTCGAGGACGTGGTGCGGGAGGTGAAGACCGACCTGCCGGCCAGCTACTACCGCGAACTCCCCGCCCTGGCCGCCGGCCCGAACGCCGGCCTGCCCCGCATCTACCCGCTCGCCGCCACCGTGCTGGCGTACACCGACTCGTCGCTGACCGAGGCGCAGATTCGGGTTGCCGTCGCCGCGTACCAGGAGGCGGCCCCGCTGACGACGGGCGAAATCTGGGCCGTCCCCACGGTGTTCCGGCTCGCCCTGTTGGAAAACCTGCGGCGGCTGGCCGACGCCATCCTGGCCGGGCTCGACGACCGCGCCGCCGTGACCGCCGCGCTGGCCGCCGTCCGCACCGGCGGGCGGCCGGCGCTCCCCGCCGCCCCGTCGGACGCCTACGCGGCGGCCGTCTGGGACGGGCTGCGGGACAACGAGCCGCCGCCGGGGCCGGCCGCCGACGCCGTGCAGGAATGGGCCGCCCGCCACCTCGCCGACCCGGCCCAGGTGTTCCGCAGCGTCCACGTCCGCCAGGCCGCCGACCAGGTGAGCATCGGCAACGCCGTCACCAGCCTGCGGCTCCTCAACGTGGTCGAGTGGGCCGACTTCTTCGAAGCCGTCAGCCCCGTCGAGTGCGTGCTCCGGGACGACCCCGGGTACGTGAAGCAGGATTTCGCCACCCGCGACCGCTGCCGGCGGGCCGTCGAGCGGCTGGCGAAGGGGTGTAAGAAGCGTGAGGACGACGTGGCCCGGCGGGCCGTGAAGGCGGCGGCCGAGGCGGGCGGCGACCCGGTCCGCGGGCACGTCAGCTGGCCGCTCATCGGCGACGGCCTCCCGGCGTTCGAGGCGGCCGTCGGCTACCGCCCCAAGTGGGCCGACCGGCGGCGCGAGTTCGTGCTGCGGCACCCCCACCTCGTTTATTTCGGACTGCTCGCGGCGTTCACCGCCGGCGGCGTCGCGCTCGCCGTGTGGCTCGCACTCCCCGGCGGGGTCGGGGCGGCGGTCGCGGCCGGGCTGTTCTCGCTGTTCCTGGCGAGCGAGGTCGGCGTCGGTGCGACCAACTTCATGACCTCCCGTCTGGTGCCGCCGCGGGTGCTGCCGCGGCTCGACTTCCGGGCCGGGGTGCCCGAGGGGTGCGCCACGTTCGTGGTCATGCCGACGCTCATCGGCAAGCCGGAACACGCGGCCGACGTGCTGGAACGACTGGAACAGCACCACCTCTCGAACCCCGACCCGCGGCTCTGGTTCGCCCTGCTGACCGACTTCGCCGACGCCCCGGCCGAGACGATGCCGACGGACGCCGCGTGCGTGAGGGCGGCGCTCGACGGCGTGAAGCGGCTCAACGACCTCTACGCGGCCGGCGGCCCGCCGCGGTTCTTCCTCCTCCACCGCAAGCGGCTGTGGAACCCGGCCGAGGGGAAGTGGATGGGCCACGAGCGGAAGCGGGGGAAGCTCGACGAGTTCAACGCCCTCATCCGCGGGGCGACCGACACGACCTACGCCGTGCAGTCGCACCCCGCGGGGGCGCTGCCGAAGGTGCGGTACGTGTTCACGCTCGACACCGACACGGTGCTGCCGCGGGACGCCGCCCGGCAGATGATCGCCACACTCGCCCACCCGCTCAGCCGCCCGCAGTTGTCGGCCGACGGCCGGCGGGTCGAGCGCGGGTACGCCGTGCTCCAGCCGCGGGTCAGCTTCCTCTACCGCACCGGCTTCCGCTCGTGGTTCGCCCGCGTGTTCGCCGGGTCGGCCGGCGTCGACCCGTACTCGGCGGCCGTGTCCGACACGTACATGGACCTGTTCGGCAAGGGCACCTTCACGGGCAAGGGGCTGTACGACGTGGACGCCTTCCGCGCGACCGCCGGGCGGGCCTTCCCGGACAACGCCATCCTCAGCCACGACCTGATCGAGTCGAACTACGGCCGCTGTGCCCTGGCGAGCGACGTGGAGGTGTTCGACGAGTTCCCCGCCCGGTACCACGCCTTCGCCAAGCGCGACCACCGCTGGGCCCGCGGCGACTGGCAACTCGTCCCGTGGCTCGGCCGCACGGTGCCGACGCCCGGGGGCCGCGGGCCGAACGTCCTGCCCCTCCTTGAACGGTGGAAGGTGTTCGACAACCTCCGCCGCAGCCTCGTGCCGGCGGCGGCCGTCGCGGTCCTGCTCCTCGGCTGGTCGGTCCTCCCCGGGCCGGCGTGGGCGTGGACGCTGATCGCCCTCGCCCCGTTCCTGCTGCCGACCACGCTGTTCGTGAGCGAGACGGCGCTGAACGCGGTCACGGGCACGTCGCGGGCCTTGTACGCCCGGGTGCGGGCCGACCTGCTCGGCACCGTCGGGCAGGCGGCGCTCACGGTCGTTTTCCTGGCCAACCACGCCTGGCTCCTGCTCGACGCCGTCGGCCGCACCCTGCACCGGGTGTTCGTGTCGCGGCGGAAGATGCTCGAATGGGAGACGGCGGCGGCGGCCGAGTCGCGGCTCGGGGCCGGGGCGTCGTCGTTCGTCCGCACCATGTGGCCGGCGGTCGCCACGGCGGCCGCCGGGGTCGCGCTCGTGTGGTGGTCCGACGCCGACAACCTCGTCGTCGCCGGGCCATTCCTCTTGCTCTGGCTCCTGTCGCCGCTGGTGGCGTGGGCCGTGAGCCGCCCGCGGTCGGCGGCGGTGGAACCGCTGACCGCCGCCGACCGGGCCGAACTCCGGGCGGTGGCCCGCAAGACGTGGGACTTCTTCGAGACGTTCGTCGGCCCCGCGGACCACTGGCTGCCGCCCGACAACTTCCAGGAAGACCCCCTCGGCGTCGTCGCCCACCGCACGTCGCCGACGAACATCGGCCTCTACTTCCTCTCGACGCTCGCCGCCCACGACATGGGTTACGTGCCGCTCCGCGACGTGGCCGACCGGCTCGCGAAGGGGTTCGACGCCCTCGACAAGCTGGAGACGCACCGCGGCCACTTCCACAACTGGTACGACACGGCCGAGCTGCGGTCGCTGCCGCCGGCCTACGTCTCGACGGTGGACAGCGGCAACCTCCTGGCGTGCCTGCTGGCCCTGAAGCACGGCATCGCCGAGAAGGTGAAGGAGCCCGAGCCGCCGGTCGCCGACGGGCTTCTCGACACGCTCGCGGTGTTCCGCCGGGAGTGGGAGAGCGTCGCCGGGGCGGCGGCCGGCACCGCCCGCGCGAAGGTCGCGGACGCCGTCCGCGAGGCCGACGCGGCGGTTCGCAGCGGCGAGTCGGTGGGCGACTTCGTGGGGCGGGCCGAGGCGCTCGACGCCCTCGTCCACGGCGCGGTCCGGGCCGACGCGGACGCCGCCCGCTGGTCCGGCAAACTGGCCGCGCTCGCCCGCCGCCACCGGGACGCGGCCGCCGAGTCGGCGGAAGCGAAGGGCGAACTCGCGGTCGCCCTCGAAGCCGTCGCCGGGCGGGCCGACCGGATGGCCGCCGCGATGGACTTCCGCTTCCTCTACAACCCGCAGCGCGAACTCTTCTCGATCGGCTACAACGCCGTCACCGACCGGCTCGACGGGTCGCACTACGACCTGCTCGCGTCCGAGGCGTGCATCACCAGTTTCCTCGCCGTGGCCCGCGGGCAGGTGCCGCGGAAGCACTGGTTCCGCCTCGGCCGGCTCGTCCAGTGGTCGGCCGGCGAGCCCGGGCTCGTGTCGTGGGGCGGCACCCTGTTCGAGTACCTCATGCCCCGGCTACTGCTGCCGGCCCCGCAGGGCGTGCTGCTCGACCAGGCCCAGCGGGCGGCCGTCCGCCGGCAGATCGGCTTCGGCCGCGAGCAGGGCCGGCCGTGGGGCGTGTCCGAGTCCGGCTTCTACCTGTTCGACGCCGGGCAGGTGTACCAGTACCAGTCGTTCGGCGTCCCCGGGCTGGGGCTGAAGCGGGGGCTAGAGAAAGACCACGTCGTCGCCCCCTACGCCACCCTCCTCGCGGCCGACGTCTTCCCGCACGAGGCCGTCGCCAACCTCGCCCGGCTGCGGTCCGAGGGCGGTGAGGGGCGGTACGGCTTCCACGAGGCGATCGACTACGACCCGATCCGCGCCGGCGGCGGGCACAAGGTCGTCAAGTCGTACATGGCGCACCACCAGGGGATGGCCCTCCTCGCGGTCGTGAACCGGCTCACCGGCGGGATCACCCGCAAGAGGCTGGGGGCCGAGCCGGCCGTGCGGGCGGCCGAACTCTTGCTCGAGGAGCGGGTGCCCTACGAGGCCGCGGAGGTCGAGACCGGGGAGCCGTCGGCCGAGGTCGAACGGGCGGCGGCAACGGCCGAGAACCCGTCCCGCCGGCGGATCACCACCCCGGACACGCCGAACCCCCGCACCCACCTGCTTTCCAACGGCCGGTACACGGTCATGGTCACGAACTCCGGCGGCGGGTTCAGCCGCTGCGGCGACCACGACGTGAGCCGCTGGAAGCCCGACCGGACCACCGACGACTGCGGCCCCACCGTGTACGTCCGCGACCGCAAGGCCGGCACCTTCTGGTCGGCCGGCTACCAGCCGACCCGCCGCCGGCCTGACGGGTACGAGGTGACGTTCGCCCTCGACAAGGTCGACCTCCGGCGGGTGGACGACGGGATCGAGACGCTCACGGAGGTGACCGTCATCCCCAACCAGGACGTGGAAGTCCGCCGGGTCACGCTCACGAACCACGGCGACCGCACCCGCGAGCTGGACGTGACGAGCTTCGTGGAGGTCGTCCTCAACCCGCACGCGGCCGACGCCGCCCACCCGGCGTTCGGCAAGCTCTTCCTCGAAACCGAGTGGCTGCCGGAACACGCCGCCATCCTCTGCCGGCGGCGGCCGCGGTCGCCCGACCAGCCGCCGGCGTACGCCGTCCACGTGTTCGCGGGCGACACCGACCACCCGGGGGCGGTGAGCTTCGACACCGACCGCTCGCGGTTCGTCGGCCGCCGCCGCACGCCGGCCGATCCGGCGGCGCTGCAGCCGCGGTGCGACGCCCTCTCGGGCAGCGCCGGCCCGGTCCTCGATCCGGTCTTCGCCATCCGCACCGCGGTCAAACTGAAGCCGGGCGACCGGGCGACCGTCGCCTTCTCCACCTGTGTCGCCTCGTCGCGAGAGGAGGCGGTCGCCCGGGCCGACCAGTACCACACCGGCCAGGCCGTCACCCGGGCGTTCGAACTGGCCTGGGCCCACGCCCGGATCGAGCTCGAACACGCCGGGACGACGCCGGACGACGTCCACCTGTTCCAGCGGCTCGGCGGCCACCTCCTCTACCCGACGGGGCCGCTCCGGGCCCCGTCCGAGGTGCTGGCGGCCAACCGCCAGGGGCAGCCGGGGCTCTGGAAGTTCGGCATCTCCGGCGACCTGCCGGTGGCCCTCCTGCGGCTCAACGGGCCGGGCGGGCTCGACCACCTGCGGCACCTCCTCAAAGCCCACGCCTACTGGCGGGCGAAGGGGCTTCGGGCCGACTTCGCCGTCCTCCTCGACGCCGCCAGCGGGTATCAGGACGACCTGTTCACGGAAGCCGTGAACGTCGTCCGCGCGGCCGGGTTCGGCGACCTGCTCGACAAGTCGGCCGGGATCTTCGTCCGCAAGACGAGCCAGATGCCGGAGGCCGACCGCGTCCTCCTGCTGGCGTCCGCCCGGGCGGTGATCGACGACCGGACCGGCACCCTCGCCGCCCAGGCGGACGCCGTCGATCCGCCCCGGACGTTGCCCCCGCGGCGACCTTCGGCGACCGCCCGGCCGAAGTTCGGACGGCCGGACCGGCCGCTCGGCCTGAGCTTCTGGAACGGGCTCGGCGGCTTTTCGGCCGACGGCAGGGAGTACGTGATCGCCACCGACGCCGGCGACCTGGCCCCGCCGGCCCCGTGGTCGAACGTCGTCGCCAACCCGGCCGCCGGCTTCCTCCTGACCGACGCCGGCGGCGGGTTCGCGTGGGCCGGCAACAGCCAGTCGAACCGCCTCACGCCGTGGAGCAACGACCCCGTCGCCGACCCGCCGGGCGACGTGATTTACGTGCAGGACGACGCCACCGGGGCGGTCTGGTGCCCGACCCCGCTGCCAATCCGCGACGGCGGCCCGGTGGTCGTCCGACACGGCCAGGGGTACACGGCTTTCGAGCGGACGGTGAACGGCGTCGAACACCGCCTCACCGCCTTCGTGCCGCTCGCCGACCCGGTCAAGGTGTCGGTCCTGCGGCTGCGAAACGGTTCGGGGAAGGCCGTCCGCTTCAACCTCGCCTACTACGCCGAGTGGGTGCTGGGTACGACCCGCGAGGCGAACGCCCAGCACGTCGTGACCGAGTGGTATCCGGGGTCGGGGGTGGTCCTGGCCCGCAACCCGTTCAGCCCGGACGCGGGGGCCGCCGTGGCGTTCGCGGCCGTCAGCCTGCGGCCGGTGACGGTGACGGGCGACCGGGTCGAGTTCGTCGGCCGCAACGGCTCGCTGTCATACCCGGCGGCCCTCGACCGCACCGGCCTTTCGGGCCGCGTGGGGCCGCGGCTCGACCCGTGTGCCGCCCTGCACGGGGCCGTCGACGTTCCGGCGGGGGAGACTCGCACGGTGGTGTTCGCCCTCGGGCAGGCGGCCGACGCCGACGCGGCCGTGCGGCTCGCCCGGCTCTACACCGACGCTGCGACCGCGTCTGAAACCCTGAAGGCGGTCATCGGCCGGTGGGACCACGTCTCGGACGCGGTGCGGGTGGAAACGCCCGACCCGGCGTTCGACGTGATGATGAACCGCTGGCTGCCGTACCAGACGCTCGCCTGCCGGGTGTGGGGCCGCTCGGCCTTCTACCAGTCGGGCGGGGCCTACGGGTTCCGCGACCAGTTGCAGGACGTTCTCGCCCTGCTGCACTCGGCCCCCGACCTGACGCGGGCGCAGTTGCTGCGGGCGGCGGCCCACCAGTTCGCCGAGGGGGACGTGCAACACTGGTGGCACGAGCCGGCCGGCAACGGCGTCCGCACCCGCTTCAGCGACGACTTCCTCTGGCTCCCGTACGCCGTCGCCCAGTACGTGAGCGCCACCCGCGACACGGGCGTGCTCGACGAGCGCGTCCCGTTCCTCCAGTCGCCCCCGCTCGGCCCGGACGAACACGAGCGGTACGAAGTCCCGAGCGTCTCCTCGGAATCGGGCACGCTCTACGACCACTGCGTGAGGGCGCTCGATCACGGCTGGAAGCTCGGGGCGCACGGCCTGCCGCTGATGGGCGTCGGCGACTGGAACGACGGCATGAACGCGGTCGGCGTCGGCGGCAAGGGCGAGAGCGTGTGGGTGGCGTGGTTCCAGGTCGTGTGCCTGTCCCAGTTCGCGGACGTCGCCACGTTCAAGCGTGACACGGGCCGCGCCGAAACCTGCCGCACCCGGGCCGAAGAGCTTCGCAAGGCCGTGGACGAACACGCCTGGGACGGGCAGTGGTACCGGCGGGCGTACTTCGACGACGGCACCCCGCTCGGCTCGGCCCAGAACGACGAGTGCCGGATCGACTCGCTGGCCCAGTCGTGGGCCGTGATCGCCGGCGGGGCCGACCCCGAACGCGCCGCCCTCGGCATGGACGAGGTGATGATGCAGCTCGTCCGCCCGGCGAGCCGGCTGGTGCTCTTGTTCGCCCCGCCGTTCGACGCCGGGCCGCTGCGGCCGGGGTACATCAAGGGGTACGTGCCCGGGGTGCGGGAGAACGGCGGGCAGTATACGCACGCCGCCTGCTGGGTGGTGAAGGCCCTCGCCGGCCTCGGCCGCACGGAGGCCGCCCACGCCACCTGGGACCTGCTCAACCCCGTCCGGGCGGCCGACACGCCGGCCTCCGTGGACCGCTACCGGGGCGAACCCTACGTGGTGGCCGCCGACGTCTACGGCCGCCCGCCGCACGTCGGGCGGGCCGGGTGGACGTGGTACACCGGGTCGGCCGGGTGGCTCTACCGGGTCGGCCTCGAAGACGTGCTCGGCGTCACTGTGGCCGACGGCAAGCTCCGAGTCGCCCCGTGCGTGCCCGCCGGCTGGCCCGGCTTCACCGTGCGACTGCGGCACCACAACTCGACGTACCGCGTGGTCGTGTCCCGCTCGTCGGCCGCCGGCCCGCCGCGGGTGTGGGTCGACGGGCAGGCGCTCGCCGACGCGGCCTTGCCGCTGACCGACGACGGCCGCGAACACGAGGTCCGCGTCGAGATCGGCAGCGGCCCGCCGGCCCCCTGAGGGTTTTGGACCCGGAATTGCACTCTCCCGCGGCGGGGGCGTCGAACACCGGGGGTTCATCATGCTCTTGTCGCGGTCCAAGAAGGTGCGGTTCGCGGTCGTCGGGGCCGGGTGGTTCGGGCAGGCGGCCGTCCTCCCGGCGTTCGCCAACGCCAAGAACGCGGTGCTGGCGGCCATCGTCTCCGGCGACGCCGAGAAGCGGGCCGCGCTCTCGAAGGAGTACGGGGTGCCGGCCCACCCCTACGAGGAGTACGACGCCCTCCTCGGCTCGGGCACCGTGGACGCCGTCTACATCGTAACCCCGAACGCCCACCACCGGGCCCACTCGCTCGCGGCCGCCAGGCGGGGCGTGCACGTGCTGTGCGAGAAGCCGCTGGCCGGGACCGCGGCCGACGCCGAGGCGATCGTCACCGGCTGTGCCGCGGCCGGGGTCAAGCTCATGACCGCGTACCGCGAGCACTTCGAGGCCGCGAACATGGCCGCCGTCGAGGCCGCCCACGACGGCACCATCGGCGACCCCCGCCTCTTCACCGCCACCCTCGCCCAGCAGGTCGGCCCCGGGGCGTCGCGGCTCGACCCGGCCTGCCAGAGCAGCCCGCTGAGCGACGTGGGCATCTACTGCATCAACGCCGCCCGGTACCTGTTCCGGGCCGAGCCGGAGGAAGTCATCGCTTACAGCACGCACGGGAACGACCCCCGCTTCGAGGTCGTGCCCGAGATGACCTCGGCGGTCCTGAAGTTCCCCGGCGGCCGGCTCGCGGCGATCGGCTGCGGGTTCGGCGAGGCGAGCGTCTCCGCCTGCCAACTCGTCGGCACGAAGGGCGACTTGCGGCTCGACCCGGCCTTCGCCTTCGTCGGCGAGCGGACGTTGTACACCACCGTCGGCGGCAAGACGAAGGCGAAGACCTTCAAGGCGGTCGACCAGATCGCCCCCGAGATCGAACACCTCGCCGCGTGCATCCTCGACGACAAGACGCCCGGGCCGGACGGCCACGAGGGGCTGATCGACCTCCGCATCATCGAGGCCATCCAGGCGTCCGCCCTCAAGGGGGTGGCGGTGCCGGTACAGCCGACGGTGATGAAGCCGAGGCCCGGGGTGCACCAGGTGGCGAACAAGCCGGCGGTGTCGGAGCCCGACCTGGTCAACGCCGCCCCGCCCGGGGAGTCGTGACCCGCCCTTTCCCCTTGCGAGGACCGCCATGCCCGACAACGACCCGAAGCCGCCGCTCCAGGGCGGCCCCGACCAGAAGCCGACGACGAACGCCGAGGAGTGGGGCGACCGCGTCAACGAGGGGCGGCGGATCGCCCGCGGCGGGCAGGACGACGGCCCCGTACCCGGGGCGACCGGCGACGACGACGACGACCCCCGCTCCGGCGGCGACCAGGACGCCGCGAAGAAGTGACCGGAACGCGGAGGTGCGCCTTGGCCGAAGTGTTACCGCGGTCCCCGGAGCGAACGGCCGCGTTCGCCCTTGAAGTCCACGGCCGTCTCTGCCGCGAGTACGGCTGCCCGGTGCCGTTCTTCAGCGACAAGGACCCGCTGAGCGAGCTGGTGTCGGCGATGCTCTCGCACCGGACTCGCAACGCGGCGTCGGCGAAGGCGTTTCACGGGTTGAAGGCCCGCTTCCCCACCTGGGAGGGCGTGCGTGACGCCCCCACGGCCGACGTGCAGGACGCCGTGATGGCGTGTACGTGGCCGGAGTTGAAGGCCCCGCGGGTGCAGGGCGTCCTCCGCGAGATCACCGCCCGCCGCGGCGAACTGTCGCTCGCCTTCCTGGCGACGATGCAAGTGCGCGAGGCCCGCGACTGGCTCGAAGGGCTGACCGGCGTCGGCCCCAAGACGAGCGCCGCGGTCCTCCTCTTCAGCGCGTTGCGCGTGCCGGCGATGCCGGTCGATTCGCACCACCACCGCGTCGCCGTTCGCCTCGGACTGATCGGCCCGAAGGTCACGGAGGCGAAGGCCCACGACCTGCTCGCCGGGCTGCTGCCGCCCGACTGGGGTGCCCAGGACGTGTACGACCACCACGAGGTGATGATGTTCCACGGCCAGCGGTGCTGCGCGTACCTGAACCCGGCGTGCGGCCGCTGCGTGCTGAACGACCTGTGTCCGACGGGGCGGGAGCGGTCGGCTCACTCCGCGTCCGGCTCGTCCGCGACTTCCGCCGCTACCGGCGTCAGCCCGAAGCGGCCGGCCTGATCGGGGACGTACCCGGCGAGGTCCTTCCGCAGCCGAAGCACCGCCAAATCCTTGGCCTTCGCCTCCACCATCACGTCGAACACCAGTCCCCCGGCGAGCCGGAGGAAGAGGCCGAACTCGAACGGGTTCACGAAGTCGGCGTGCCCCGTCCAGATCGGCGGGATCAGGGCCGTCTCGCCCTTGCCGGTCGCCCTGTTCTTCCGCTTCACCTCGCGCATTTCGGTGCGGGGCGACGAGTAGTGGACCTTCGCCCGCACCCCCGCCGGCCACGTGCGGACGAATCGCCGCACGGTGCCGGCGAGGTCGAGCCGCTCGGGGTTCTTGCACCAGAAGTGCTGGTGGTCGAAGATCAGCGGCACGCCCGTCTCGTCGTGGATCGAGAGCACGTCGGCGGCCGAGAAGCGGATGTCGTCGTTCTCCAGCACGAGCCGCCGGCGAACCGGCTCGGGGAGCGTCCGGTACGTTTCCACCCACCGTTGGCGGCTCGCGGCCGGCTCGCCGTAGTGGCCGCCGACGTGGATCACCAACACCGCCTCCGGCCCCTGACCCATGCGGTCGAGGATGTCGGCTTGAGCCGCCAGGTCCTTGACGCTCTGCCGGACCACCTTCGGGTCGGGGCTGTTGAGGATGATGTACTGCGACGGGTGGAACGACAGCCGCAACTTCCGCCCGGTGGCGAGCTTCCCGAGGTCGCGCAGGTCGGCGTTGCACTCGGCCACCTGGTCGTGGAACTGCGGCATGTCCGGGTGCGTGACGTAGGGGGCCACGTCCGACGACATGCGGTACATCGTCACGTCGATGGCGGCGAGGTAGTCGAAGATGGCCCGGAGGTATTCGAGCGACACCCGCAGGTGTGGCTCGCTCTTCCACTTCCGGGCGTCGTTGCTCTTGAGGTCCGGGCGGCCCAGCACCTTGACGGCGAACCCGAGCCGCATCGGCAAGTCGGACGGCGTCGTCATCCCCACACCGTTTTGAAGTGAGCCGTCGGCCATTGTACCTCGCGATCGGGTCACCCCTTCGCCGGCCGCGAGGGCTTCTCCCGAGCCGGGGACTCCTTCAGCGTCGCCCAGTCGATCTCGGCGGCCGGCCGCACGTCGGCCTTTAGCACCTGCCGCATCTGGTGGAGGGCGGCGCGGTTGTCCGCGTCCGCGTTCGACGCGGTGGCGTCGGCCGCGACCACGATCTGGAAGTCCCGCATGTAGGCGTCGTTCGCCGAGAAGAGGACGCAGATGTTGCCGGCCACCCCGGCCATCACGAGCGTCTTGGCCCCGAGGTAGCCGAGGAGCGTGTCGAGGGTCGTCGAGAAGAACGCCGAGTGCTTGGGCTTCAAGACGAAGTAGTCGTCCGCGTCGGGCTTCAGGAGGGCGGCCAGCTCGCGGCCGGGGCAGTCGCTTTCGAGGCAGCGATCGACCACCGCCGACAGGTCCGACCGCCAGCGGCCGAAGTTGTCGTTGGCGTACACCACCGGCACCCCGGCCGCCTTCGCGCCCGCCTTCAGGTGGGCGGCCCGGCGGGCGGCTTCGAGGGCGAACGGCAGGAGCTGGTCCCCCTCCGGGAAGTCGAGCGGGTTGATGAAGTCGATGAGCAGGAGGGCGACGGGCGAGGTGTCGGGGGCGAACCCGTGCAGGTCGGAGTTTCGGGCGGGCATGGCGGCACCGGGCGGAAGGGGAGGGCCGCCGGAATCGTAGGGGCGGGTGGCCGCCCCGGCGCGACCCGACGGCTATTCCCCGCCCGCCGGCTCACCGCCGGCCCGCGTCGCCAGGGCCGCCCACGGTTGCCCGGAGACGCCGTCGGGGACGAAGCGGACGCCGCCGTCGCACAGCAGCACCGACACGCCGCCGGGGTGGGGGCTGCGGGCCGCGGCGCGGGCCTTCTGCTGCTGGGTGTTCAGGCAATCCCACCCGGCCGGGTTGGGGGCGTCGGCGTGGTCGTACAGGGTGTTGCCGTAATTGCCGACGGCCCACTTCGCCCCCCGCTCGTCGTTCCAGGAACCCGCCGCCGGGGGGCCGCAGGCGGCGGGGGCGGGGTCGTTGCCGGCGGGGATCATCCACATGGACCGGCGGGCGTCCGAGAAGCCGCCGGTGCCGCCGCCCAGGGGGCGTTCGCTGTACGCGGCCGTGTTCGAGCTGCCGTCGGTAATCTCTTCGACGCGGACGCCGGTGCCGAGGAAGAAGACGCCGTCGGCCGTGGCGAGGCTGCCGCCGTCACTTCCGCTCCCGGCGCACGCGGCGTAGTTCGTACCGCCGTAGGCCGACCCCGGCAATCGGCCCGCCGCAGGGTCGGCGGGGCAGACGAAGGTCGGAATCACCTTCGTGACGGCCTCGTAGTTCCGCCCCCCGTCGTAAGTGACGCCGGGGGCCGAGTACGTCGCGGGGGCGGCCGTGTAGTCGAGGAGCGAGCCGACGGTCGTTTGTTCGAGGTGCGGCAGCAGGTGGGCGTGGGCCGAGAAGATGGCCGGCTGAGGCGACCCCCGGCCGGGCGGGAAGCGGCCGACCGCCGCGTGCCGGGCGTGTAGGGCGAGGCCGACCTGTTTGAGGTTGTTCTGGCACTTCGCCCGCGTCGCCGCCGCCCGCACCTTCTGGACGGCCGGCAGCAAAAGGCCGATCAACACCGCCACGATGGCGACGACGGCGAGCAGTTCGATGAGGGTGAAGCCGCGGCGGATCACGGCGGCCTCCGGGGGCGGGGGCAAGGTCGGGTCGGGGAAAGCGGGCGAACTCCGCTCCCGCTCCCGCTTTACCGGGGGGGGCGGGAGCGGGAGAAGTCAACCCGTGAACGGGCCGCGGGTTGGGGCGAAACAGGTCGTTTAAAAGCGGGAGAATCCGGGGGTACCTGGACGGCGTGGCGAGCGTCAGCGGGCGGCCGCCACCCGCCACACCTTGCCGGAGGAGTCGTCGGCCACCAGCAGCGCCCCGTCGGCGGCGACGGCCACGCCCACCGGCCGGCCGTGGACCTCGTTCTCGTTGGCGATGAAGCCGGTGAGGAAGTCCCCCGCCGGGCCGGCCGGCTTGCCGTCCTTGAAGGGGACGTAGACCACCTTGTAGCCGGCGAACGCGGCCCGGTTCCAGGAACCGTGCTGGCCGACGAACGCCCCGCCGCAGTACTTCGGCGGGAACGCCTCGCCGGTCGAGAAGCAAAGGCCGAGCGAGGCCGTGTGGCAGCCGAGGGGGTAGTCGGGGGCGACGGACTTCGCCACCAGATCGGGCCGCTCGCCCTTGCGGCGGGGGTCTTCGTTCGCCCCCTGGTAGGCGAATGGCCAGCCGTAGAAGGCCCCGTCGCGGACGCTCGTGATGTAGTCCGGCACCAGCTCGTCGCCGAGTTCGTCCCGCTCGTTCACGGCCGTCCACAGCACCTTCGTGGCCGGCTCCCAGGCGAGCCCGACGGGGTTGCGGAGGCCGCCGGCGAACACCCGGAGGCCGGTGCCGTCGGGGTTGATTTCCAGCACGTTCGCCCGCAACACCTCGTTCGCCGTCCCCCGCTCGCCGACGTTCGTGCCCGACCCGACGGTGACGTACAGCTTCGACCCGTCGGCGTTCGCCACCACGTTCCGCGTCCAGTGGTTGTTGTAACCCCCGGCCGGGAGGTCGAGGACTTTCAGGCCGTTGACGCCGAGCGCCGTCTGCCCGGTCTTGTACGGGAACGCCCACACGGCGTCGGTGCAGGCGACGAACAGCTTCTCGCCCACGAGGCACATGCCGAACGGCTGCTTCAGCCCCTCGGCGAACACCTCCCGCACCTCCGGCTTACCGTCCTTGTCGGCGTCGCGGAGCAGGGTGATGCGGTTAGCCGACTTCGGCGGCGGGGGCGGCGTCTCGGTCGCCTTCTTCCCCTCCTTCTTGGCCTGGACCGACGGAACCGTCCGCGCCTCGGCCACCAGCACGTCGCCGTTCGGGAGGACGTGGAACCATCGGGGGCTGTCGAGTCCGTCGGCGAAGAGGCTGACGCGGAAGCCGTCCGGGGCGGTGGGCATCTTTCCTTCCGGCCAGCCGACGACCTTCGCCCGGTGGGTGACGGACGGGGTGGCGAACGGGGCGGGGAGTGGTGGGGCGGCCGGCCCAGGGGCGGGGTCGGCGGCCGCCGCGAGCGCGGCGAGGGTGAGCGCGAACATGACGGCTCCGTGGTAAAAGAGCGGGGCGACCCGGTGCAGTTTATCGGTGGGAGCGGCCGGCCGTGAAACAAGGCAGTTCCCCGGCCGCCGCCGGCGTGTTACGATGTCGCTCGGCCTTCCCTCCCCCACGCACGTCGGAGTCGGACCATGCGGCGTCGGCTTTCTCTCCCGGGCCTCCTCGCAGCCCTCGTCGGCTTCACCCCCCCGCTGACGGCCGCCGACCCGGACATTGTCATCTACGGCGGCACCGCGGCCGGGGTGGCGACCGCCGTCCAGGCCGCCCGGATGGGCAAGACGGCCGTGGTCGTGGAGCCCGGCCAACACATTGGCGGATTGACGAGTGGCGGGCTGGGGTGGACCGACACCGGGAACAAGGCCGTCATCGGCGGCGTCTCCCGCGAGTTCTACCAGCGGGTGAAGAAGCACTACGACGACCCCAAGGCCTGGACCTACGGCGATGCCAGGAGCTACAAGCCCTACCGCCCCGACGAGGACGCCCTGTGGGCCTTCGAGCCGAAGGTGGCCGAAAAGATTCTGCGGGAGATGCTCGCCGAGGCCAAAGTCCCCTTGGTGTTGGGCGAACGGCTCGACCGCACCCCGGGCAAGGGGGTGAAGCTCGACGGCAAGCGGATTACCGCTTTCGTCACCGAGTCGGGCAAGACGTTCGCCGGCGGGATGTTCGTGGACGCCACGTATGAAGGCGACCTGATGGCCGCCGCCGGGGTGAGCTTCACCGTCGGCCGGGAGGCGAACAGCAAGTACGGTGAGACGCTCGACGGATGGGCGCTGAAGTGGCAGACGCACGCCCACAAGTTCGTCAAGAAAGTGGACCCGTATGTGAAGCCGGGCGACCCCAAGAGCGGGCTGCTCTTCGGCATCGAGGCCGGCCCGTACCCGGCCGACGGGGAGGCCGACCACCGGCTCCAGGCCTTTTGCTACCGCATGTGCATGAGCCTCGACCCGGCCAACCGGGTGCCGTTCCCCAAACCCGAGGGGTACGACGAGAGCCAGTACGAACTGCTGTTCCGGAACTTCGAGGCCGGCGACCTGCGGGTGCCGATGAAGCCGGACATGATGCCCAACGGCAAGACCGACACGAACAACAACCACGCCGTCAGCACCGACTTCATCGGCCAGAATTACAAGTACCCGGAGGCGAGCTACGCCGAGAGGGGCGCCATCCTGAAGGCCCACGAGACGTACCAGAAGGGGCTCATGTGGGCGCTCGCCAACCACCCCCGGGTGCCGGCCACCGTCCGCGCCCAGTTCGCCAAGTGGGGGCTGCCGAAGGACGAGTTCACCGACAACGGAGGGTGGCCGCACCAGATTTACGTCCGCGAGGCCCGGCGGATGGTGGCCGACTACGTGGCGACCGAGCAGGACTGCCGGCGGAAGCGGGACACGCCGATGTCCGTGGGCATGGGCTCGTACAACATGGACTCGCACAACTGCACCCGGATCGTGACGCCCGACGGGGCCGTGCAAAACGAGGGGGACGTGCAGGAGAGCCCCGGCGGCCCGTACCGCATCAGCTACCAGTCGATCGTGCCGAAGAAGGGGGAGTGCCCGAACCTCCTCGTGCCCGTGTGCGGGTCCAGCTCGCACATCGCCTACGGGTCGATCCGCATGGAGCCGGTGTTCATGATCCTCGGCCAGAGCGCCGCCACCGCCGCCGCCCTCGCCCTCGACGGCAAGCTCGACGTGCAGGACGTGCCTTACGACCAGCTCCGCGCCCGGCTCCTGGCCGACAAGCAGGTGCTTCAATCCGCGAAGGGCGTGCCGGGGGCGAACGCCGGGGCCATCGACCCGGCCAAGCTCGCCGGCGTGCTGGTGGACGACGGCGCGGCCGTGCGGGTCGGGTTCGAGGGGCAGAGCAGCACCGTCGGCCCGTTCGTGGGCGAGGGCTACCGGCACGACGGCGGCACCGACCGCGGCAAGCAGTCGGCCACCTTCACCCCCGACCTGCCGGTCGCCGGCAGCTACGAAGTGCGGCTGTCGTACACGTCCTCCTCGAACCGCTCGACCCGCGTGGCCGTCAGCGTCAGCCACGCCGGCGGAAAGGCGGACGTGGTGGTGAACCAGCGGAAGGCCGGGCCTATCGACGGGGCCTGGGTGTCGCTCGGCACCTTCCGCTTCGAGAAGGGGAAGGGCGGGGCCGTCACCGTCTCGAACGCAGGGGCAGATGGGCACGTCGTGATCGACGCCGTCCAGTGGCTCCAGGCGGCCGGAAAGCCGTGAACGCTACCGGATTTTACCGCACAACGCGACTTGCAGGCCGTCCAAGATTAGGTCGGTTATGCCTTTGCGTCAACCGCTACCATATTTCCCGGTAAAGTGGGGGAGTTGCCGAATTCCGGCAGATATCTCGCCCCCAAGCTAATCCTTTCTTGACGCGGCGGGGTTGAATCAGTGTCCGCCCCGCCGCCAAAGCCCGCCCGCCGGTCCCGCCCCCGTTCTCCCCCGCCCCGGGTCGTGCCCATGTCCGCCGCCCGATTCCTGGCTTTCGCCATTCTCGCGCTCGTGGCGGGGCCGCTCGCCGCTGCCGACCCCCCGCTCACTGCCCTGCGTTTCGAGACGGGCGGGCCGGACGCCGGCGTGACGCTCGCCGGCACCGACAGCACCCGCCAACTCCTCGTCACCGGCCTGGACGCCGCCGGCAAGGCCCGCGACCTCACCCGCGGCGTCGCGTATTCGGCACACCCGGCCGGCGTCGTGGCCGTGGACGCGGTTGGATTCGTCACCCCGCTTGCGGACGGCACGGCCACCGTCACCGCGTCGGCCGGCGGGCTTTCGGCGTCGGTCGCCGTCACGGTGTCGCGGTTCGTGGACGACGTGCCGGTCCACTTCGAGAACCAGGTGGTGCCGGTGTTCACCAAGTTCGGGTGCAACAGCGGCGGGTGCCACGGGAAGGCCGACGGGCAGAACGGCTTCAAGCTCTCGCTCCTCGGGTTCGAGCCGCGGGAGGACTACGAGTTCGTGGCGAAGGAGTCCCGCGGCCGCCGGCTCTTCGCCGCCTCGCCGGAGAACAGCCTGCTGCTCCGCAAGGCGACCGGGGCGGCCCCCCACGGCGGCGGCAAGAAGCTCGACCCCGGCTCACCGTTCTACCGCGTCCTCGCACGCTGGGTGAGCCAGGGGGCGGGGTACGGCACCACCGACGGCGGGCTCGTCACGAAGGTCGAAGTCTTCCCGAAGGCCCGGCTGCTGGCCCGCGGCGGATCGCAGCAACTCGTCGTCCTCGCCCGCCACGCCGACGGGACCACCACCGACGTGACGCGGATGACGCAGTTCGACACCAACGCCCCCGACCTTGCGGAAGTCTCGCCGACCGGCCTCGTCACCGCCCGTGAGGTGCTCGGCACGGCCGCCGTCATGGTGCGTTACCAGTCGCAGTCCGACGTGTTCCGGGCCACCGTGCCGCTCGGGGCAGTGGTCGCGGGGCTGCCGAAGTCCGACTCGTTCGTGGACGCCCTCGTGTTCCAGCGGCTGGTCGAACTCGGGCTGCCGCCGTCGCCGGTGTGCGACGACGCCACCTTCCTCCGGCGGGTCACACTCGACATCGCCGGCCGGCTGCCGACGCCGGCCGAGGTCGCAACCTTCCTCACCGACTCGGCGGCCGACAAGCGGGCGAAGCTCGTGGACGCGTTGTTGGCGTCGCCCGACTACGCCGACTACTTCGCCAACAAGTGGGGGGCCGTCCTCCGCAACCGCCGCCGCAGCGACAAGGACGACCCCAGGCCGACGGCCGCCTTCCGCCAGTGGATCGAGGACGGGCTGGCCGCGAACAAGCCTTACGACCAGTTCGTCCGCGAAGTGCTGACCGTGACGGGGGCGGAAGTCGAGGCCCCGCCGGTCGTCTGGTACCGGGAGGTGAAGGACCCGACGGCGGCCGTCGAGGACGCGGCCCAGCTCTTCCTCGGCCAGCGGATCGGCTGCGCCCGCTGCCACCACCACCCGTTCGAGCGGTGGGGCCAACAGGACTACTGGGGCATGGCCGCATTCTTCAGCACCTTTGAGGTGAAGGAGGCCAAAGCGGCGAAGAAGAACAAGGGCGTCGAGAACCCGGCCGAGCCGACGCGGGTGCTGCTCAAGGGCGGCAAGCCTCAGGCGACCAACCCGCGCACGGGCAAGCCGGTGCCGCCGACCGGGCTGGGGGCGGCGCCGGTCGCCGTCGGCAGCGACGAAGACCCGCGGGCCAAGCTCGCCGACTGGATGACCGACCCGGCCAACCCGTTCTTCGCCAAGGCCCTCGTGAACCGCTACTGGAAGCACTTCCTCGGCCGCGGGCTGGTCGACCCGGAGGACGACATGCGGGCCACCAACCCGCCCACCAACCCCGAGTTGCTCGACGCGCTGGCGAAGTCGTTCGCGGATTCGAAGTTCGACCTCAAAGCCCTCGTGCGGACGATCTGCAACTCGAAGACGTACCAGTTGAGCGCCGTGGCGAACGCCCACAACGCGGGCGACACGCAGAACTACTCGCGGTTCATCCCGCGACGCCTGCCGGCCGAAGTGCTGCTGGACGCGGTGGACGACGTGACCGGGGTGCGGACGAAGTTCAAGAAGGCCCCCGCCGACGCCCGGGCCGTGCAGTTGCCCGACAACATGGTCGATTCCTACTTCCTGAGCGTGTTCGGCAAGCCGGACGCCACGAGCGCGTGCGAGTGCGAACGCAACGGCGGGGCGAGCCTGGCCCAGGCGCTGCACATGTTCAACTCGCAGGAGATGGCCGCCAAGGTGGCCGGCAAGCGGGCCCAGGATCTGGCGCGGGACAAGCGGCCGCACCCCGAGCGCCTCGGGGAGTTGTACGTCGTCGCCCTCGGCCGCAAGCCGTCGGCCGAGGAGACGGCCGCCCTCGTCGCGTTCATCGAGGGCAAGGCGGACACGCGGGCCGCCTACGAGGACGTGGTCTGGGCGGTGCTGAACATGAAGGAGTTTCTGTTCAACCATTGAGAGTGGATCACGGTCCCCGGGCGAAAGCCCAGGGATGGCCATCCCTGGGCTTCTTCCCCGATCGTGGTGCCTAACATGCTCACCCTCGCCTCCGGCCGCCCGACCCGCGACTGCTCCGGGCTCGCCCGCCGCGACTTCCTCCGGGCCGGCTCCCTCGCCCTCGGCGGGCTGTCGCTCCCGTGGCTCCTCCAGGCGCGTGCCGAAGCCGCGTCCGCCGACCCGGCGTTCGTGAAGGACAGGGCGGTGGTGATGGTCTTCCTCGCCGGCGGGGCGAGCCACATCGAGACGTTCAACCCGAACATGGACGGTCCGGAGCCGAGCCGCAGCGTCACGGGCGAGGTGAAGACGAGCATCCCCGGCGTCACCTTCGGCGGCACATTCCCCGAACTGGCGAAGCGGGCCGGGCTGGCGGCCGTGGTGCGGTCGTTCCGCCACCCGGTCGGCAACCACGACCAGGCCATCAGCCACGTCCTCACCGGCGGCACCGACGCCACCGGGCAGGGGAACGACGGGTCGAGCCTGGGGTCGTACTACGCCCGCCTGCGGGGGGCCAACCACCCCGCGACCGGCCTGCCGACTTACGCCCTGCTCACCGCCCCGCACAAGGACGGGCAGTACAACCGCGAGATGGACCGCGTCGTCCGCGGGTCGCGGGCCGGGGCGCTGGGGGCGACGTTCGAGCCGTTCGTGCCCACGGGGAAGGGGACGGCCCTGGAGAACATGACCCTCCGCGTGCCCGCCGACCGGCTGGCCGACCGGCGGGCGCTGCTCAAGCAACTCGACGGCCTCAAGCAGGGGATCGACGCCCGGGACGCGGCCGCCGGGTTCGACCAGTTCGACCGACAGGCGGCCGACCTGCTCACGAACGGGGCCGGCAAGGCGTTCGACCTGTCGAAGGAGCCGAAGGACGTGGTGGAGCGGTACGACACCTCGGCCTTCAAGTGCGGCAAGAAGGTGTTCGAGCCGTCGATCCTCGGCAAGCAGTTCCTCCTCGCCCGCCGCCTGGTCGAGGCCGGGTGCGGGTTCGTGACCGTGCAGAGCGCCGGGTGGGACATGCACGCGGACGGCAATAACCCGCCGGTGGACAAGGGCATGGAGATGCTCGGCCGGCCGCTCGACCGCGGGCTGTCGGCCTTCCTCGACGACCTCAAGGACCGCGGGCTGCTCGACAAGACGCTGGTGGTCGTGACGGGCGACTTCGGCCGCACGCCGAAGATCAACAAGAACGGCGGCCGCGACCACTGGGCGAACCTCTGCACCCTCGCCCTCTTCGGCGGCGGGCTCAAGACGGGGCAGGTGGTCGGCAAGTCGGCCCGCGGCAACGACGTGCCGGCCGCCGACCCGGTCTCGACGGCGAACCTGCTCTCGACGGTGATGCACTTCCTGTTCGACGTCGGGACGCTGCGGGTGGCCCGCGGGGTGCCCACGGGCGTTGTGAACACAGTGACGAACACGAGCCCGATCCCGGGGCTGTTTTAAAACGCGCTCAACGACGGGTGTCAACCTACCGCCGGTTGCGGCGTCGGTGCCGCGTCCTTCTTCGGCCCCTTCGGCTTGTCGCCCACGACCCACCGCTCGATGGCGTAGTAGAAGACCGGCGTCAGGAAGACGCCGAAGATCGTCACGCCGATCATGCCGCTGAACACGGCGATGCCGAGCGTGATCCGCATTTCCGCCCCGGCCCCGGTCGCCAGCACCAGCGGCACCACGCCCAGGATGAACGCCAGGCTCGTCATGATGATCGGCCGCAGGCGGGTCTTCACCGCGGCCATCGTGGCGTCCCACAGGTTCGCCCCCTTCCGCCGCTCGTCCTCGGCGAACTCCACGATCAGGATGGCGTTCTTGCTCGCCAGCCCGACCAGCACCAGGAACCCGACCTGGGTGAAGATGTTGATGTCGAGCCCGACGAGGCGGATGCCGGCGACCGACGACAGCACGCACATCGGCACCACCATGAGGATCGCCAGCGGCAGCGTCCAGCTCTCGTACAGGGCGGCCAGGATCAGGTAGACGAGGATGACGGCCCCGCTGAAGGCGTACAGCGACGAGTTCCCTTCCTGCGTCTGGAGGAAGAACAGCTCGGTCCACTCGGTCGCCATCTGGGTCGGGAGCGAGCCAGCCGCCTCCTTCACCAGCGTGATGCCCTGGCCGGTGCTGGTCGTGTTCGGCAGGTTGCCGTTGACCGACGCGGCGGCGTACATGTTGTACCGCTGGAGCGACACCGGGCCGGCCGTGTCGTCGATCCGGGCCAGCGCCCCGAGGCGGACCATCGAGCCCTGGTCGTTGCGGACCTGGAGGTTCCCGACCGACTCGCGGTCGATCCGGAACGGGGCGTCGGCCTGGACGTTCACCTGCCAGGTCCGCCCGAACTTGTTGAAGTCGTTCACGTACACCCCGCCGAGGTAGACCTGGAGGGTGTTGAACACGTCGGCCAGGGCGACCCCGAGCTGCTTGCACTTGGTCCGGTCGATCTCGGCGTACAACTGCGGGATGGTGGCCCGGTACTGGGTGAACGCGCTCCCGGCACCGGGCGTCTCCCGGAGCTTGGCCACGAAGGCGTCGGTCGCCGCCTGGAGCGCCTGCGGCCCCTGGTCGGCCCGGTCCTGGACGATGATCTTGTACCCGCCGGCGGTGCCCAGCCCGCTGACCGGCGGGGCCGGGAAGGCGGCCACCTGGGCCTCGTACATCTCCCTGTTGAACTCCCCCTGGAGCTTGCGGAGGATGCGGAACCCGTTCTGCTCCTTGTCCTCCTTGCGGACGTCGAAGTCCTGGAAGGTGACGAACATGGTGCCGAAGTTCGGCCCGACCGCCCCGAGCAGGATCGACTGGCCGGTGATGCCCACGTTCCCGGCCACGCCGGGCGTCTTGTTCACGATCGTATTGATCCGCGCCATGACCTCCGAGGTGCGGTCCAGCGAGGCGGCGTCCGGGAGCTGGACGTTGACGAGGACGTACCCCTTGTCCTGCATCGGGATGAAGCCGACGGGCGTCTTCGTGATGCCGAGGTAGGTGAGCACGAGCAGCCCGGCGTACACCACGAGGACGACGGCCGTGACCCGCAGGAGGCCGGCGACGGCCCGCCCGTAGATGTTCGTGGCCCGGGTGAAGCCCTTGTTGAACCACTTGAACACGAACGCCGCCGCCCGGTTCAGGTACTTGGCGAGGAACCACCCGAGGACGAGCCCGCCGCCGAGGTACGGGGCGAAGTGCAGTGCACCTTCGCCGAAGGCCGCGAGGTCGAACGGGGCCGGCGGCGCGGTCGGGTCGGCGGCGACCGGCGGGCCGGCGTTGGCGGCGTGGACGACTTCGTACGCCACCCACGCGAACAGCCCGCCCCAGCCCCACCACGGCAGCGCCTCCGTGCCGGCGTGCGGGTCGTGGGCGGGGTCGCCCGTCGCCCCGCGGGCCTGGTCGAGGTGTCCGCCGTGCCCCGGGTCGCCCTGCTTACCCTCGGCCGGGGAGCCGGACGCTTTCTTCTCGCGGCCCTTGAAGATGGCGACGGCACGGGCCGGGGCCAGCGTGAGGGCGTTGACCGCCGAGATGAGCATGGCCGTGGCGATCGTGAGGGCGAACTGGCGGAAGAACTGGCCGCTGATCCCCGAGATGAACGCGCTCGGGATGAACACCGCGCTCAGCACGAGCGTGATGGCGATGATCGGCCCGGTGATCTCGCCCATCGCCTTGATCGTGGCCGACCGGGCGTCCATCCCCTCGGCCACGTGCCGCTCGATGTTCTCCAGCACCACGATGGCGTCGTCCACCACGATGCCGATGGCCAGCACCAGCCCGAAGAGCGTGAGGTTGTTGAGGCTGAACCCGGCCGCCCACATGACCGCGAAGGTGCCGGTGAGGGCGACCGGCACGTCGATCATGGGCAGGATCATCGCCCGCCAGTCCTGGAGGAAGAGCAGCACGACGACGGCCACGAGGAGGATGGCGTCGCGGAGGGTGTTGAACACCTCGGCGACCGACTGTCGGATGAACGGGGTGGTGTCGTACCGCACCGTGTAGTCGAGGCCGAGGGGGAAGCGGGCCTTCAGGTCCTTCATCTTCCGCTTCACGCTGTCGGCGGTGGCGAGGGCGTTCGACCCCGGGAGCTGGAAGATGCCGAGCCCGGCCGACGGCTTGCCGTTGAGGGTGCTGCGCACGTCCTGGTTCTTGGCCGTCAGCTCGATGCCGCGGTACTGCGTCGGCGTCGACTTCCCGTCCGGGCCCCGCACCATCTCCGTCCGGTCGGTCCGCACCACGTCCTTGAGCTTGACCACGGCGCGGACCCGTGTCGAGGGGTTGGTGGTGTTCGCCCCGGCCCCGGCCGCCTGCGTGGCCGGCTGGGGCGCGGCCCCCGGCCCGGTGCCGCCGGCGGGGGCGGCGGACCCGGTCGGGTTGGCGGTCTTCACCACGATCTCCCCGAACTGCTCCTCGTCCACCAGCCGCCCGAGGGTGCTGATCGTGTACTGGAAGGCGAGGTACGGGCTCGGCTGCTGGCCGATCTGGCCGGCCGCCACCTGGACGTTCTGCTCCTGGATGGCCTTCACCACGTCGTTGGCCGACAGGCCGTAGTTCCCCAGCTTGTCCGGGTCGAGCCACGCCCGCATCGAGTAGTCCTGCTGGCCCAGGATCGTCACGTCGCCGACGCCGGTGAGCCGGGCGATCTCGTCGCGGAGGAAGATCGTCGCGTAGTTGCTCATGTACAGCTGGTCACGGCGGTACTCGGGCGGGGCGTCCTCGGGGCTGAACAGGTTGACCACCAGGAGGATGTCGGGCGACTTCTTCTTGACCGTCAGGCCCTGCCGCTGGACCTCCGACGGGAGCTGCGGCTGGGCGAGGGCGACGCGGTTCTGGACCAGCACCTGGGCGATGTTCAGGTCGGTCCCCAGCTCGAACGTGACGGTGAGGGCGTAGCTCCCGTCGTTCCCGCTCTGGGACGACATGTACAGCATCCGCTCGACCCCGTTCACCTGCTGCTCGATGGGGGCCGCCACCGTCTCGGCCACCACCCGGGCGTTCGCCCCGGGGTACGCGCACGTCACCGTCACCGTCGGCGGGGTGATCTCGGGGTACTGAGCGATCGGCAGGGTGAACCCGGCCGCGACCCCGGCCAGAACGATCACGATGGAGACGACCCAGGCGAACACCGGGCGGTCGACGAAGAACCGTGCCAGCACGCGGCACCTCGGGGGATGGGGGCGATGCGGGTGAATGAGAAAAGCCCACCGGATGGGTCGGGTGGGCTCGGGCCGATCACTTCTTCGGGGCGGGGGCCGGTTCGGCGGACTGCGTCCGGCCCGCGTCGCCGGCCGGGTCGGGCGTGTCCGACGGCTTCGGGATCGTCCCATCGTGCGGCTCGACCATGATGCCCGCCTGCACCCGGCCGAGCCCCTTGATGACGACGCGGTCGCTCGTCGTCAACCCCTTCTCGACCAGCCGTAGGCCGCGGAAGAGGGGGCCGAGGACGACCGGCCGGGCCTCCACGCGGTTGTCGCCGCCGACCACGAACACGATCTTCTTGCCCTGGTCGGTGCCCACGGCCGCGTCCGGGATGAGGATGCCGTCGTAGGGGTTGCCGATGGGGATGCGGCCGCGGCAGTAGAAGCCGGCCGTCAGCGGGCGGGAGTCGGTGCCGGGGACGAGCGGGTTGGGGAACTCGCCGCGGATGGTGAGCGACCCGGTGGACGGGTTGAGGCGGTTGTCCACGAACTCCAGGAACCCCTTGTGGGGGTAGCCGGGTTCGTCCTTGAGCTTGATCTCGGCGACCACCTTCGCCCCGTCGTTGACCGACTTGAGCTTCTTCTCGGCGATCAGCCGCTGGTACATCCGCACCGTCGACTCGTCCACGTCGAAGTAGGCGTACATGGGGTCGACGCCGACCACGGTCGTCAGGAGGGATTGGTCCTGGGTGGCGAGGTTGCCGACGGTCAGTTTGGCCGTGCTGGTCCGCCCGGCGATGGGCGACTTGACCTCCGTCCACTCGCGGTTCTGCCGGGCCTGATCGACGCTCGCCCGGGCGGTGAACAACTGAGCCTCGGCGACCGCCACGCTCGCCACGTTCTGGTCGAGCTCGGTCTTGGCGGTGGCCCCCTTGTTGTACGTCTCCTGCGTTCGAGCGAGGTCGGCCTTCGCCTTGTCGAGCTGGGCCTGGTAGTTCCTCACCTGCCCCTCGGACTGCTTCAGGAGGGCCTCGTAGATCGTCGGGTCGATGACGAACAACACCTGGTCCTTGGCGACCTCCTTCCCCTCCTGGAACTTCACCTCCTTGATGTACCCGCTCACGCGCGGGCGGATTTCGACCGAATTCTTCTGGGCGACGTTACCGGTCAGGTCGGTGTAGAGCGTGACCTTGTCCAGGATCGGGTGGGCGACGGTGACGACCGGGGCCCCGCCATCGGGCGTCTGGGGCGGGCCGCCCTTGTTGCACCCGCTGGACGCGACGACGGCCGCGGCGAGAAGCGTGACGGCGGTCAGGAGGCGGTGAGCGGGCATGACGGTCCCGGAACGGGGGCGGAGTAGACGTTCGCACGCCGGGGGCATTGTAGAAAGTCGGGCGGTGATTTCGCGAAAGGCCCGGGGCGGCCGTCCCGGGGCCGGGCGGTGTGGCACGCGGCTCACTTCTTCTCCGGCGGCTTCTCCTTCAGCCCTTCGAGGAAGGCGATCACGTCGGCGAAGTCCTGCGGCGACAGGCCGGCCTGCACCCCGTCGGGCATGAGCGACTTGTCGAGAACCTTCCGCTCCTCGATGTCGGCCTTCTTGACCACCTGCCGGCGGGCGTCGGCGTCGGCCAGCGTGACCTCGGTGGCGGTCTCGGCCCGGACGACGCCGCTGAGCGCCCGCCCGTCGGCCGTCACGATCCGCGTCTGCTGGTAGCCGTCGAGGATTTGCTTCGACGGGTAGAGCACGGACTCGATGAGCTGGGCGCGGTTGTACTTGGCCCCGACGCCGGCGAGGTCCGGCCCCACGTCGCCGCCGTCGGCCGGGCCGACCTTGTGGCAGCGGGCACAGGCCAGCCCCTTGAGGTCGGCGAACAGGGCCCGGCCGCGGTCGGCCACGCCGGGCGTCTTGTCGGCGAACGAGGCGTACACCTTCGCATCAACCGGCTTCACCGACTTGGCGGTGAACAGTGGGCCGGTCTTCGCCGCGGGGGCGGAAAGCCCGACGTTCCACTTGGGGTCGCCGCCAGGGAGGTACGTCGAGCGGGCGAACACCGCGTTCGGGCAGGCGGCGAGCGGCACCTTCACCGCGAACTTGTCCGCCTTCGGGGTGGCGAACGCCTCGTTGCCGTTGACCCACAGCGTGAGGTCGCCGCCCTCGACGCGGCCGACCAACTCGACCTCGCCGGCCACGGGGGTGAACAGCTCTCCGCGGGCGAAGCCGACTGCCTTTTCGGACGGCTTCAGATCTTTGCGGAGGTCGATGTTGCTCCCGTCGCGGTCCTTGCCGCCGGGGGCCTTCCAGCGGACCTTCTTGCCCTCGGCCCCCGCGAAATCCACCTTAACAGGGGCGGCCGCGAGGTCGGGCGGGGCTTGGAAACCAGCCGGGAAGGGGCCGACCGCCTCCCAGCGGAGCGGCACGCGGGTGGCGTAGATCGCCTGCAACTCGCCGACCGCGTCCGCCGACAGGGCGTTGGCCGCGAGTTTGGCTTCCACTACGGGGTATACCTCGCGGCGGAGGGCCAGCACGGCCTTGCGGCAGGCCTCGCGGGCGGTGGCGTTCTTCGACTCCAGCCCGGTGAGGTAAGCTTCCCCCGCCCGGGCGTCGGGCGTTAACCGGGACAGGGCGACGACGGCCTCGAAGCGCGTCTCGGGGTCGGCGAACGCCTTCACCAGCGGGTCGATGGCGGCCGGGGTGTTGAGGCTGCCGACGGCGACGACGGCCTGCCGACGGGTGTCGGCCTTCGGGTCGGCGAGGAGCGGGGCGAGGCCCTTGACCACGGCCGGCCCGCCGATGGTCGTGAGTGCGGTCGATGCCGCCGCCTTGACTCGCGCGTCCGGGTCGGCGAGCCGGGCGGCGATGGCCGGCACGGCGTCCACCGCCTTGAGTGTGCCGAGGGCGGTGATCGCACGGGCGAGCGACTCGGGGTGAAGTTTCGCGTCGAGGACGCCGGCGAGTGCCGCAGTTGCTTTCGGACCGCCGACCCGTTCGGCGAGCGGGATGGCGTCGATCACCCGCTCGGCGTTCCCGCCCTCGGCCGGCTTCTCCAGCACGGCGAGGGCGAGGGGCAGCGCCGCGGCCGGCTCCCGGTTCGCGGCGAGGCTCTGGAGGATCAGCCCGCGGTTGGCGTTCGGCTTGCCGTAGAGGGACACGAGCAGCGGCACGAACTCCGCGTCCCGCACGACCCCGGCGGCCTGGACGGCGGCCTCGACCACGGCCGGGTCGGGGTCGGCGAACGCGGCCGCCACCGCATTCACGACGGCCTTCGTGCCCTCCCACTCGACGGTCTTCTCGGGCCGCGGCGACTTGACCGGCTGCGTCCCCCACCACTTGCCGTCCCACGCCGGCGGCTTGCGGTGCAGGGCGGCCAGTGCCGTGAGGGCGGCGACACGCATGGCGGGCGAGTTCTTCCGGTCGGAGGACGCTTCGGCCAACTCGGAGGTCAGACTCGTTTCGTAGGTGTCGCGGAGTGCGAACATCAAACCTTCCCGAACGCCGGGCCTCTCGTCCTTCAAGCTGTCGACGATCGCAGGCCAGCCGTGGGGGTCGGCCCTGCCGATGCGGTTGAGTGCGGTAAAGGTTGCATACCGTGTGAACAGATCACCGCCGGGTACTCGGGTGTCGAGGTAGTTGACGAGATGGTTGACCGTATCTGAACTCCCGATGCGACCACAGGCCGTCACGATGCTGGTGCGTAACGGCGCAGAGGGCGGTAGGTCAGGGTCATGGCCGAGAAGAAAGCCGCATCTCGCAGCCATGATGCGACGGGTGCCGAGTTGGCGGATGGCTTGCATCTGGACGGAAGGGTCGGCATCCTCGCGGGCAACGTTCATGATCGCGTCGTGGCCCGTTTCCGGGTTGTCAATCCCGTCGAGTGTCCAGATCGCGCTCCAGCGGGCGAACGGCGGGGCCTTCTTGTCCGCGAGCAGCGCCGCCACCGGCTTCACGGCGTCCGCCCCGCGTTCGGCCAGACGCCGCTGGGCGACGAGCCGGACGCTCTGGGCCGGGTGCTTCAGGCCGTCCACCAGTTCGGCCGTCGTCGCCTTGAACTTCTTACCCATCGTGGCGGGCACGTACCACGCCGGCTTTAGGGCCGCCTCGCTCTTGCCGGTGTACGTCACCTTCAACAGTCGGCCGGCGGGCACGTTCGCCTTCCAGCCGCCGTAGTTCCAGTCGGTCACGTAAAAGCCCAGGCCGTCCGGCGTCACGGCGATGCCGACGGGGCGGAACTCCTTCGTGCCGCTCGTCAGGAAGTCCTCGCGGCTCACGACCTTGTACGTGGCCCCGTCCCGCTCGACGGTGAGGCGGAGGAGTTGCTTGCGACCCCACTCGCAGAGGAAGAGGTTGCCGCGGTACTTGGCCGGCAGGGCGTCCTCGTTGTAGGCGACGGCCCCGGTCGGGGAGCCGCCGCCGTAGTCGGTCATCTTCCACAGCGTGTACGGCCGCTGCGGCTTGTAGTCCCACGGGTAGCCGTAGAACCCGCCGTCCACCATGTGCGTCACCCGCGTCCACCAGCCGTTGCCGTCGTCCGTGTTGTCGTAGGTGAAGATTTCGTCTTCACTGTTGATCGCCACGTCGAGGTGGTTGCGGGTGCCGGTGCAGTAGACTTCGAGCTTGCTGCCGTCGGGCCGGAAGCGGAGGACGCCGCCGCCGTGGATCTCGGCCTTACTGCCGTCGGTGCCGACCGCCCCGTAAATCCCCTTGTCGCCGGTGCTCATGTAGAAGAAGCCGTCCATCCCGAGCCGCATGTTGGCGGGGACGTGGTCGTTGAACCCGGGGGCCGGGTTCGGGTTCGTGCAGGCGATCAGGTCCTTGCGGTCTTTGCCCACGCCGTTGTCGTCGGTGAAGACGCTGAACACGGGGACGTGGTGGACGTAGAGCTTGCCGTCGAGGTAGGCGAGGCCGAAGACCGCGTGCAACTTGTCGGCGAAGACCGTCACCTTACCGTCCGGGTGGAAGCAGAGGACGCGGTCGGTCGGCACCTTCGAGTCGTTCCCCATGTCCATCGGGTCTTCGCCGACGAACACCCGGCCGTCCGGGGCGCAGCAGACGACCGACGGGTGCTTCAGCTCCGGCACCGCGGCCACCAACTCGACCTTCCAGTCGGGCGGGCACTTCGGCAACTCGGGGTTCGGCGGGGCGTCGGCGGCCGTCGCGGTAGCAGCGGTCAGAAGGAGGACGGCGGCGAGGACCGCTCGCGGGGTGGGCATCGGCGGACTCCGACCGGGGAAGGGCTGGCGGGGTGGGGAAGTTGTAATGACCGCCCCACGGCCGGGGCAAGCGGGGCAACGCCCCGGGTGTTGCACAAGAATGTGCCAGGCTTTCCCGGTCGGTGCGAGTGCGAGCGGGGGCCGGAAGTGTAACAAGGTGTTAACGGGACTTATGATGGGGCGGAACTCGGGTGGCCGGCGGCTTGTGCAACGCCGGGAGCGATGCCCCGCTTCGGCCGTGCGGGTCGTGCGGCCGCAGGGTTACGCTCCGAGCTGAAAGTGCGGCGGAATCGCTGGAGTCGGGCGGGGCGGCGGGTGAAGCACGGGAAAGCGGTTCGTGTCAATGCAAGAACCGACCGATTCACGGCGTACATCCGGCAGGCGGGGGGGAAAAGGTCCGAAGATCGCGGGGGTGAGGGCTATGTCCCCGCCGGAACCCGTGCTATCTTCAGATGACCCCCCTCACCGACCGTCCCGCCGGTCGTGTCACCTCCGGGCAACCCCGGCCGCGTCCCGCCACCCCCACGGCGAGCACGTGCCCGCCCGCAGGCCCGACCCGGTAGTGTCCCGCCGAGGCGAGCATGCCCGCGACCCGACCTCTGACGAACTGGCTCGCCCCCGCCTCCCGGACCCGCCGGCGGCGTTCCGGCCGCGTCCGCCTCCTGTTGGAAGAACTGGAGAAGCGAGAGGTGCCGACGGTCGGCGTCGTCTACAACCAGAGCCGGTTTGTGGACGAGTCGAACCCGCGGCACTCGGCGGCGCTGCTCTTCAGCGGGGGGGCCGGCTCCGGCGGGGGGTCGTTTGCGGTCACCGACACCGACGTCAATGGGCCGTACACGGCCGAGTTCGTTACCACGAACGGCTCGCTCACGTTCGACCCGTCCGTCTTCTTGAGCGCCCTCACGTTCGTATCGGCGGACGCCTCGAACACGGCCGTCGTCTACTCGGGCACGCTCGCCCAGATCAACCAGTTCCTGACGAACGGCTCGTTCCGCTTCACCCCGACTGAGTTCTACAGCGGCAGCACCGGCGTCACGCTCAAGGTGACGTCCCAGGCCGACTCGGACGCCGGGCAGGCGACCATCCCGGTCGACGTGTACCCGAAGGCCGACGCTCCCACCCTCGGCGTGGGGCCGTCCGCGTCCGCCCGCGTGGACGTCGGCATCCCGCTCGGCATCACGTCCGCCCCCTACGACCCGGACGGGTCCGAGTACGTGTTCCGCTACGATGTTTTAAACGTCCCGGGCGGGGCGTACTTCACCAAGGCCGGGGGCACGGACCCCATCGGAACCGACAACAACGATGGCACGTTCACCTTCATCGTGAACTACCCCGGGCTGTCGTCCGGCCCCCTCGACCCGGCCGACGTGGCGGGGCTGGAAATCCACCTGCCGTACTCGGGGAGTTACTTGCTGTTCGTGTCGGCCACGGCCGCGGACACGGTCCTGTTCGCCGGCCAGAGCAACCTGTACCTCGATTACGCCTCGACCGTACCCAACCAGCGGCCGCCGATCGTCGTCGCGGCGATCGACCCGCCGCAGGTGTACGCCCCGTACGCGCCCAGCGGGTACCAGGAATACCAGGAGAACTCGGTCGGGAACACGCTCCAGGACTTTTCGTCGCCGGGATACTTCACCGTCTTCGACGGGGTCGCCCAGGACTCCGACTACTACACCGTGGTCCTCCACGCCGACCACGGGACGCTGGCCCTCGGCCCGCCGCCCGTCGGCGCCGGGATCGACATCTCGGACCCCGTCGTCAGCGACGGCGGCCACACCCTGACGATCACGGGGAACTTCCTCAACAGCTTCTTCAGCGACTACATCGCGAACGGCACCCTGACGTACACGCCGGACACCTACTACAGCGGGGGCGACGGCATCACGCTCACGCTGACCGCCCCGGACGGCTCGCGGGGGTCGGACACCACAACCGTGTTCGTCGCCCCGGTGGCCCAGACGCCGGACCTGTCGGCCACCATCTCGGGCACGCCCTTCCGGGCCGGCGACGAAATCCCCCTCGACCTGACGGCCGCCCTCGTGGACGTGGATTCCGAGTATTTCGACTACGTCCGCGTCTACACCCCGGGCCTGACGGGCACGGTCACCTTCAGTGCCGGCACCGACTCGGGCCTGGGCTACTGGGATCTGACCGGGGCCGACCTCGCCGGGCTGACGTTCGGCGTCACCGCCCCGGGCACCTACAACTGGTACGCCGAGGCGCGGACGATCGACGAGGCCCTCGACCTCCGGGGCGGCGGCGAGGAGTCGTTCCGCGGCCCGATCACGGCCTTCGGCGGCGGGTTCGTCACGTCCGCCCCGTCCGCGCCGGCCACCGCCCCGTTCTCGTTCCGGGTCACGCAGGCCCCGTCGGTGAGCTCCCCGTACGTGGGCGACATCAACGAGTTCTTAGCCACCCCGTTCGACCACGAAGTGTCGGATCCGCCGACGTTCGTCGTGTTCACCGGCCCGTCGGTCTCCGGGTCGGCCCTCTTCGCGGTCACGGACGCCGACGACGACGGCGAGAGCGAGTACACGGTCACGCTGACCGCGTTTGACGAGTCCGGCAACGTCATGCCCGGCACCCTGGTCGCCAACGCCCCGAACTCGGTCGTTGACCCGTCGTCGAATGCCACGCGGTTGGTCCTCAAGGGGACGCTCGGCTCGATCAACTCGTTTCTCGACTCGACGGGGTTCACGTACACCCCGACCGCCTTCTACAGCGGGCAGACCTTCGTCACCCTCGACGTGACCGACCCCGACGGGCTGACCGGGGCGGGGACCTCGAACGTCTTCGTGAGCCCGATCGCCGACCCGCCGCCGATCGCCACCCAGCCCGCGAGGGGGTCGGCGGGCGAGGCGATCCCGCTCGACATCGCCGTCAGCCTGCTCGACACGGACGGCTCCGAGTTCGTCGCCGGGAGCGTGTCGATCGACGGCGTGCCCTCCGGGGCCGTGTTCACGAACGCCGCCGGCGACGCGGTCGGGTCTCTGGACCAGACCGGCATCTGGTACTTCTCGCCGGACGAGCTGGTCGGCCTGCGAATCAACGTGCCGTCCTACGCGGCCGGCTCTTACTCGCTCGAAATCCGCGCGTCCACCGGCGACGTGGCGTACTACCCCCTTTTCGGCGTCGACGCCTCGGACTACTCTGCCGACACCGTCGCCGCCCTCGAACTGACCGCGACGGCCCCCCCGCAGGTGTACGCCGGCGGCCCCGAGGTGGTCGTCGTGGGGCCGACGCCGACGAACGCCGTCACCCTCTACCCGTACATCTACGACCCGAACGCCCCCGCCCCCGACGCCTCGGTCGTCCCGGCCACCGACTACGTGATGGTCGTCACCTCCCCGAACGGCCGGTTCGACGTGCTCGAGCAACTGCTCGAAGAGGAATACGGCGTCAACGTGGAGGGGAACGGGACCGGTACCCTGACCCTCAGCGGCGACTACTACGACCTCCAGTACGTCCTCGGCAACGGGGAGGTGGCGTTCACGCCGGTCGCGGGGTTCGGCGGCGACGCCCCGGTCACGTTCTCGCTAACCACCCCGGACGGCCGGTTCGGGCAGGACGACATGATCGTGGAGGTGGTCGCGTTCAAGAATCTCGCCGGGAACGAGGGCGGCGTGATCCCGGCCGGGGTGGAGTCCGGTTACGCCGACTCGGAGTACGACTACGCCACCTTCCGCATCCTCGGCGTCCCAGCGGGGGTGACGTTGTCGGCCGGCACGTTCGACGCCGACACCGGCGAATGGCTCTTGACGACCGACCAGCTCGTCGGGCTCGCGGCCTTCACGCCGCAGGACACCAACGGCTTGCCGGTCGAACTGACGGCCGTCGCCGACTTCTTCTACAGAGAATTCTCCAGCGGGGGGGCTTCGTTCGCCGCGTTCGACATCGGGCCGTCCGAGTCGGAAGGGTTCGGGCAGTACCAGGAAGACATCGCCACGTTCTTCCTAACCGTTCAGAACGTCCCGCCGCAGTTGTCCGGCCAGACCCAGTCGGTCGCCGCACAGCCGGGCACGACCGCGACCATCGACTTCGGGTCGTTCGCCGACCCCGGGGCCGAGGGGCAGTGGGCGGTGCAAATCAACTGGGGCGACGGCACGGTCGAAAACCGGATGGTGAACGCCCCCGGGGCGCTCGGGACCGGGAGCCACGTCTACGCCACGGCCGGCGTGTTCAACGTCGTTCTGTCGGTGAGCGACGACGACGCGACCGCCCAGGGGTTGACCGGCGTGACGATTGAGTCCCCGGCTTCGCCGCCGCCGACGTCCCCGCCACGGACGACGCCCCCGCCCCCGCCCCCGACGGTGCCACTGACGCCGCCTGTCTCGTTCTTCCCGCCCCCGCCGCCGGACGGGTTCGAGGCCCCGCCGGGCGGCCCCGACTCGCCGGACGCTCCGCCCACCCCCGAGACGGTCGCGCAGCTCTCGCCCGGGGCCGCGTTCGGCTTCATCCCGGGGTCGAGCGAGGTCGAAACCCGGTTGCCGGCGGACGCGAACGGGGACTTCCCGGCCCCCGGCGGCGGGGCCTTCTCCG
>JANPKP010000015.1:0-2805 GCA_031426095.1 Gemmataceae bacterium | reverse complement strand
CGGAGGGGCGACCGTCACCACGGTCGCCCCTCCGGGGCTCAACGTCATAGCTCCTGACCTGGGGCTCCCGCCCCAGGCTACGAACGGCCGCCCCGTCCGGGGCGAAAACCGACGGACACCGACCCGTGTCACTTCTTCTTCCCCGCCAGCACGTCCTCGATCTCGCTCTTGCAGTCCTCCAGGTGGTCCTTCGTGATCGCGTCCTTGACCTTCGGCAACGCGGCCGCAATCTGCCGGCTCAGCTCGCGGAGGCTGACCCGGGCCACCGCCCGCAGTTCGGACGACTTCCCGCCGTCGCCGTCGTCCGACACCCGGCCGCGGGGGCCGGTCGGGGCCGCCGGGCCCGCGTCCTTGTCGTCGAACTCGGCCTTCAGCAGGTCGAGGTAGGTCCGCTGCAGGCCGCGGCGCAGGGGGTCGATCTTCGGGGCGTCGGCCTTCAGCTCGCTCCAGACGCCGTCCTGCACGTCGTTCACGAGTTCCACCACCGTATAACACTTGTCCGGCGGGCAGACGACCTCGGCGTCGGCCAGCCGGTTGAGCCGGCCGGCCCCGAGGAGACTCGCCAGGAGCGCCTTCTGCTGGCCGCTCACGTCGGCGGCCGACCCGCTGTACTTGAACTGGTTCACGATGGCCGGGGCGAGCAGCTTGGTCGGCGTGGCGAAGGCGTTGTCGAGGAGGAACTTCACCGCCTCCTTCTGCCGCTCCTTCGGCACCCGGGCGAACGTCTCCCCGCCTCGGCCGGCCAGCACGCGGTTCTCCACGACGCCGCCCACCAGCTTGGCCACCGCGTTGAACCAGTTCCGCCGGTGCGTCAGCACCGACTGGTACGTCTCCTTCAGGAGGTCGAAGTCCTCCCCCTTCGTGGTCGTCGCGGCCACGAGGTTGTCCACCACCTTGTCGAGGTTCTTGAGCCCCAACGCGGTCGCCTTCACGGGGTCGCTGCTGATGTTCTCGGTTAGCACCGTGGGGTCGACGGCCGCCGGCCCGTCCTCGCCGCCGAAGCGGAGGAACGGCTCCTTCACCTGCTTGGCGGCCCACTCGTCGAGCGTGGTCCGCTCGTCCTCGGCCGTCTTGGCGTCCGGGATCGGCGTGTACCCCCACTGGATGGCGAAGAAGTCGTAGGGGGCCAGCACCGGGATGAGCCGCTTCACCTTGTCCTCGGGCTGGGTCACGTAGTTGAACCGGCCGTAGGACATGATCGACGCCACGCTCCCGTTCTTCTCGGCGAACGCCGGGTCGCGGAGCTGCTCGACGGTGTACGCCTGGCTGGCCCGGTGGTTGTGCCGCAGGCCGAGCGTGTGGCCGACCTCGTGGCAGGCGATGTACCGGATCAACTCGGCCGTCAGGTCGTCCGGCAGGGGCAGCTTGCGGGCCTTCTCGTCCACCGCCGAGCACTGCACGAAGTACCACAGCTGGGCCAGCTTGAGCACGTCGTGCCAGAAGATGATGTGGGCCGAGATGATCTCGCCCGAGCGGGGGTCGTGGACGTGCGGCCCCATCGCGTTGGCCACCGGCTCGGCCACCCAGCGGATGACCGAGTAGCGGGCGTCCTCCGGGTCCCAGTTCGGGTCTTCGCTCCGCTCCGGGGCGTCGCGGCAGACGATCGCGTCCTTGAACCCGGCCTTCTCGAACGCCGGCTTCCAGTCCTCGACGCCCTTCTTGAGGGCCTCCCGCCACTTGTCCGGCACCTCCTTGCCGAGGTAGAAGGTGATCGGCTTGACGGGCTCGGACACGGCCGCGGACGGGTCCTTCTTTTCGAGCCGGTAGCGGGTGATGAACTGGCGGCTGACGACCCACGTCTTGGGGTCGGTGTAGCTCTCGAAGCCCTCGGTGAAGTAGCCGACGCGGGGGTCGAAGTACCGCCCCTTCATGGGCGTGTCGGGCAGGGCCGCGAGGCTGAAGTGGACGAGGGCCGTCTGGCTGGCCCCGCCGCCCGGCGAGCCGAGCCCGGTCGGCGACCGGCCCGTCAACCCGCCCCCCCCGCCGCCGCGGAACGTGAGCAGCGCCCGCACCTCGACGTTCCCCGGGAACGCCTTCACGTCGGTCAGGTACGACCGCCCCTCGTCCACCGTCGAGCCGGCCCCGACGGCCCCGCTCACGGAGAAGTCCGACATCGTCGAGAGGAACAGGTTCGACGCGTCGACGACGGCCGAGCGGTCCTTCCCCTCGGCCGCGACGTTGAAGCTGGCCACGATGGCGTCCATCCCGGCGGCCTCGATGGCGAGGTCGAGCCCCTTCCCCTCGCCCCGCTTGCCGAAGCCCACCTTCCAGACGTAAACCTTGTTCCCCCGCCGCTCCCACCGGAGCACCTTCGACCCGAGCGAGGAGCCGTTGTGGCTCACCCCGGCCGGCCCCTTGGCCACCTCGGCCCGCCAGAGCATGAGCTTGCCGAACCGCTCCTGGGGGATCTCGAAGTAGACCTTCTCCTCGATCCGGTGGACGGCGAACACGCCCGGCAGGGTCGTCGCCTCCTTCGTGATCACGTCGTCGTACTTCTTCAGCTCGCCGGCCTTCGGCAGCCCCTTGGGCTGGACGGGGCCGACGAGCGGGGCCTTCTCGCCCTTCTTCGGCGGGCCGTCCTTCGGCTTGTCCTGGGCGGAGCCGAATGAGAGGGAGGCGAGCAACGCGCCGAGGGCCGGCGCGAGCAGGGGTCGCGTTCGCATGGAAGGTACCGGACGAGGTCGGGGTGGTAAGCTGCGGGTATTGTAGCAACGGGACGGGCTGGCGCGAAAGTGGCGGGTGGCACGAACGCGGGCGGGGGGTTTGGCTGGCGTGACGATTGTGCCGGCGACGATCAACCTCGCG
>JANPKP010000014.1:0-3410 GCA_031426095.1 Gemmataceae bacterium | reverse complement strand
CCTTGCCCGGGGTGGCCGATGTGCCACCCCGGGCAAGGATGCCCGGGCCACAAGAAGTAGGCGTCGGCCGCGCCGCGCACAACGACGCGACCCGGCGGCGGGTACTTCCCCGCAAGCCGGGCCGCGGCGCGATCGGTGGGGCGGCGAACGCTTCCTTCCGCCGCCGCCGTTCTTCCGGTGTTTCTCAGCCGGCCGAGTAGGCCGGGGCGGTGGAGCGGTTGTACGCCCCGAAGCGGTTGAGGACGTTCCACGCCTCGTCGTAGCGGCCGGCGGCGTCCACCGTCACGAGGTAGCGGCCGCCCTTCACTTCCGTCTCGTAGTACTTGGCGTCCTCCTCGGGGATGCCGAAGCCGACGAGGGCCCCGACGACGCCGGCGATGGCCGCCCCGCCGACGGCGTTGGTGAGGATGGTGCCCAGGGTGCCGGCCATGATCGCCGGCCCGACGATGGGGATGACGCCGCTGAGGACGCCGAGGCCGACCAGCCCGCCGACGCCGAGCCCGGCCACGGCCCCGGCCACGGCCCCCTCCTCGGCCATCGTCTCGCCGGCCCCGTCCGTCTTCTCGATGTCGCCCGAGTCGTTGCGGGCGACGAGGCCGATCTGGCTGTCCCGGAAACCGGCCCGGCGGAGTTCGGCGATCGCGTCCTCGGCCTGCGACCGGTTGCTGAAGACGCCCACGACCGTCGATGCCTTGGTTGTCATCTCTGTTCTCCCGTCAGCGGTGGAGAGGGGTGCGCCAGGCACGTCGCCGGCGTCATCGGCTAACGTCGATGCATCCCCGGTGCCAAACGCTCGGGCCGGGGCGAATGTGCGAATTTCGAGGGCGGAAGTGCGGGCCGGCGGCAGGGGCGTGCGTGCGACCGGGCGGGTGTTTGCGCGGGGTTCGCCCGGATTCAATGGCCCACGGCCCGCAGCACCCGGCACGGGTTGCCCGCGGCGACCACGCCGGCCGGCACGTCCTTCGTCACCACGCTGCCGGCCCCGATCACGCTGCCGTCGCCGACGGTCACGCCGGGGCAGATGATCGCCCCGCCGCCGACCCACACGTCCGAGCCGATGACGACCGGCTTGCCGAACTCCTGGGTGCGGCGGAGCACCGGGTCGAGCGGGTGGGTGGCCGTGTAGATTTGCACCGCCGGGGCGAAGAGCGTGTGGTCGCCGACGGTCACGCGGCAGACGTCCAGCACGACGCAGTTGAAGTTGAAGAAGACCTTCCTGCCGAGGCGGATGTTGGTGCCGTAGTCGCAGAAGAACGGCGGCTGCATCCACACCCCGTCGCCGCCGGAGCCGAACAGCTCGGCGAGGATGCGGCGGCGGGCGTCGCGGTCGGCCTCGCGGGTGGCGTTCAAGTCCTGGCACAGGTCGCGGGCCCGGTCGCGGGCGGCCACCAGCTCGGGGTCGAGCGGGTCGTACAGCTCGCCGGCCAGCATCTTGTCGCGCTCGGTGGGCATGGCTCCCCCAGACATGACGGGGTGACACCGTGAGGGGGTGTCGCGGTGCCCATGACGGTGCCGCCGCTGACACCGCGTCCCCCCCTCACCGTGACACCCCGTCATCCTTCACCCGCCCAGCTTCTGCCGGGCGTCGGACATCAGCCGCATGATCTCGTTCCACAACTCGGCCCGCCGCTTCTCGTCGTCGGCCACCACCTTCGCCCACTTCACCCGCAGCTCGGGGACGTTGGAGCTGACCGACGCCCCCATGCCGCCGCCGTACCCGCCCCGCCCGCCGTACCCCCCGGAGTACGCCCCCGTGAGCATGGTGTACGACGCCGCGTCCAACGCCTTCTTGTCGATCGGCACGCCGCGGAGCGACCCGGCGATCGACCGCAGCCGCGTCGCCACCTCGTCGCCGGCGGTCAGGGCCACGGGGTCGACGCCGACCCGGCTCAGCTGCTCGACCTGGCCGGCCGCCTTCTCCGTCCACAGGGCCGCCTTCGCCGCCTCGTCCGGGTCCTTCGGCGGCTTCACGCCGCGGAGGATCGTGTCGACCGCCGCCAGGTACCGCTTCGTCTGCGGGACCGACACCCCCTTGCCCGCCACGGCCGGCGTGCCCCCCTCCTCCGACCCGTGGTGGAGCGGGTACTGGAACAGGGAGAGCACCCGCATCAGGTCGGCCGTCGTCAGCGGGCCGGTGAGCGTCATCGACTTCTCGCCGAACGTGGCCGCCCACCTGTCGAGGCCGGGGAGGGCCGCCCCCTCGCCGTCGAGGATTTCGAGGAACAGGGCGTGGAGCGTCTTGCGGTAGTCGGTCGGGTCGAACCCGAAGTCGACGCGGAGGGTGCCGGTCAGGGCGTCCGACATGTTCACCGTGAAGACCAGCCCGCGGGCCGACGCCACCAGCCGGGCGAGGGCGTCCTTGTTGACCGACTTGTCCGTCAGGCAGAGGGCCCCGTCGAGCCCGACCCGGACGAGGGCCGGCTCCAGGGCGTCGGCGAGGTCGAGGGCGATCACCACGGGGGCCGTGGCGGCGAAGTCGTCGGCCGCCTTGCGGAGGTACGGGCTGGGGCCGGCGGCCGCCTTCCCGTTCGCCGTCTGCCGCAGCCACCGGGCGAGGGCCTGGCGGTTGGCCGGGTGGACGGTGGCGAGCGTGTCCACGGTCAGCGGCAGGACGTAGGCGTCCCGCGGGGACAGGAGCACGAACCGGCCGGCCACCTCGCCGGTGGTCCCGCCGGCGCGGGCCTGGAGGTCCTTCACCCCGTCGGCCTGGCGGACGCGGACGAGCGACACCTGGGCGTCGCGGCGGAAGGTGGCCACGTTCACGTCGGCCGCGATGACCGCCCGGACGGCGTCCGGCGGGAGCATGGTGCCGCCCCCGCGGAGCCGCTCGTAGTAGCTCTTCCGCCAGTCCTCGGCCTTGGCCAGCGGGCTGTCGTAGGCCTTCTGCACGTCGATCAGGGTGAGGACGTTGGCCCCGTCGGGGATGTCCTTCAGGAGGTCGTCGTAGGGCGTGGCGGCCGGGGCGCGGGAGGCCGCGAGGGCGAGGAGCAGGGCGGCGAGCGGGGCGCGGGGCGGCATCGGGAACCTCGGGTGCGGGGGAAGCCGTCACCCGTGGTTGTGGGCCGAAACGAGGCCGAAGTCAAGGACCGGCCGCGGGGCGGCGGCCGGCGGCCGGAAAAGACACGAGCCCCGGGGGAGTCCCCGGGGCTCGTGCCGCGTCACGCAGTGGAGGTGAGGGGGATCGAACCCCTGACCTCTTGAATGCCATGCCGATGATTCCTCGGCCGAATCCGGCGCAACACGCTTCCGGGCCGCGGTATGCGGTCCGCCGCCGAACGATGGTCGCGGTGTCAGTCGCTGCAAAACGGACTGAAAAACGCGGTGCCGGACAGGTCACGCGGGTAGTCTACCCGACGCATCAAGCCGGCACCGGACGCACACCCTGGCCCGCCCGGATCGGCACCTGATGC
>JANPKP010000013.1:0-10108 GCA_031426095.1 Gemmataceae bacterium | reverse complement strand
CGGCGGGGCGGCGGCCGGCGACGGCGGCACGAGCAGGAACCCGCCGCGGACGGGGTGGACGACCGGCAGCGATCCGCCGCCGGCCCGGGCGCAGGTGCGGGCGAGGGCGTCGAACCCGTTGGCGAACAGGAGCCACGCCTCGACGGCGAGGGGCGTGTCGCGGCGGACGAGGCGGAACGGCGTCTCCACGGTCAGGTGCACTCCGCGACTTCGATGGCCCAGCCTATCGCTTCGGCGGCCCCGGGCGTGGGTGGCCCGCCGATCAGCGACGGATCGCCCCAGAACGCCCCGGACGGAACCCACGCCGCGGCCGCGTCCCGGCGGACGAGGAAGGCCGCCACCAACTCGCCCGAGGCTTTGTACAGAAGCACCTGCCCGAGCCGGTCGAGTACCGCCCGCCACCGGCCGGCCGCCACCACGAGGTTCGGCGGGAAGCGAGCCGGGTCGTAGGCCGTCGGCAGCGTGGCGTCGGGCGACCGCGGGGGGCGGGTTTTGTTCCAGACCGCCCCGCGATCATACTTCAAGACGCCCCCCTCGACGTGGAACGAATGCCGGTGGCCGCCGACCTGGAGCGTCAGCTTGAACGGGGCGTCCTCCAGCCGGACGAAGACGTTGGCGTGCAGCTTGGCGAAGTCGGCGTTGGCCCGCGGGGCACCGTCCACGTCGGCGATCACGTACCGCCTGGGCCCGTGCGACCAGAAGACCCGCCGGCCGTCCGCCGAGAGGGCGGCGGCCCCGGGGCCGTACAGGTCACACTCGCCGGCCTCCCGCCCGTCCGGCCCGCGGAACAACACCAGCGAGCGCCGCCCGCTCTTGTTCAGCGTCAGGGCCAGCGTCGATCCCGCGAGCTTGGCCGACTCGATGGAAGCCCCGCCGAGCAGCGGCTTCCCCTCCCGCGTCGGCTCGAACGAGTGCCACCCCGGCGTCGCCGCCTTCACCTCGATGGTGTTTTCCGTGAGCGACAACACCGGCTCGTTGTACGGCAAGTCGCTGATGGAGGAGCGGGTGAGGACGCGGAGGGCGAACGGCGGCGAGCCGACGCGACGGGCGGCTCGTTCGACGGCTTTCCGTGAACGATCCGTGGCGGCCATGTCCCGCCACTCGGACCCGGCGACTGGCGGAGTCAAATCGATCGCGATCCGTGACGATGCATCCAGGTCGTTCTCGCGCACAACGGAGTGCAAGTCGGTGTACGAGACCCAGCGGGCGGTTCCCCGAACGGGTCCGATCGCGTGCAGGCGAATCTGGCGTGCCGGTCGATCATAGTGGGCGATGAACTGCGTACCCCCTCCCATGTTCCCGCATAACACGACCCCGCCGAGGACCCCAAGAACGGCGTCCACGCGGGTCATCACGGCCCCGTTCGCATAAGCCCGCGGCAACACCTCCGCCGGCCCGCCGTCGGCGGCGAGCGCCTGGGGGACGCCGTTCGGGCCGACGACCACGAGCCACTCGCCGTCCGCGTCGAAGCCGCAGGCGGTCACTTCCGTCACCCACCCGGGGCGGAAGGCGAACGGCACCGGCTCCACGGCCCCGGTCCAGCCGCCGGTCGAGATGGGTGACGGACTCGGTTGCTCACGCTCGGCCTCGAGGGCTTCCGCCCCCGCGAGATCGACGCGGAAGGAACGCACCGCCACCGGGCCACCCGGCCGCAGTTCGGAGAGTTCGGCCCGGCCCCGCTCGTCCACGGCGAGGGCGAACAGCCGGTCGGCCGACCGCAGCCCCCGGGCCGCCGCGACCACGGCCGGCTCCCGCACGTTCCGCGGGTGCGTGAGCAGGAGCAGGTCACGCGGCCCGGCGTCCGCTTCCCCAACGACCGCGAAGAGGGCGGAGGCCGGGTCGGCGGACAGGTCGCTCGCTTCGAGGCGGTCGGCCAACGCTTCGGAAGTGACGCACGCGGGGTCGGCCGGGTCGCGCGTGCCGGTCGTGTGGAGCGTCGCCGGGCCGGCCTTGCGGGGGTGCTTCGCCAGCAGCGTGAGGGCCGCGGCCGCCAGCCCGAGGCGGACCGCCCCCCAGGTGCGGACCCCCTGGTCGAACACGATCACGCGCTTCGGCCTGGCCGCTTCGCGGGGTTCTTCGCGGAGGTAGTAGAGGAGTTCGCCGGCGGCGAAGCGGCGGACGAACTCGTCGCCGTCGAGGGCGAACTGGCTCGGCAGGAGCCGCCCGGGGTCGCCCCGGGTGGTCACGTCGGCGTACCCGCCCTGGGGGAGTTTGTCGGCCGTGCGCCGGCGGGGCGGCAGGGTGAGGGCGGCGTCCACCGCCGGGGCCAGGGCCGCCGCCCCCGCCAGCCGCGGCCGCGACCGGGCGACGGCCGCCAGATCACGCACCCGCACCGGCAGCGCCTCGACCAGCCCGGCGAGCGGCCGCCCCGCGTTCGTGGGGCCGCGGCCGAACTTCAACCAGTGGGCGAGGTCGTCGTCCGAGAAGCGTTCGAGGCGGTCGGCGACGTGCCACAGGAACTCGGCGGGCGACAGCGGCGGCTCCTCGGCCGGCGGCGGTCGGCGGTCGCCGGCCGCCCGCCGGCGAAAGAAGGCATCGACCAGTTCGGACCGCGACGGGGCGGTCGCCGGGGCCGGTAGCTTCTCGCACAACTCGGCCGCCAGCAGGCCAGCGTTCCGGGTCAACCCGTCGGCCCCGCGTGCCGCCGCGAACGCTCGGCGGAGGCGGCTACATTCGGTCGGGAGGAGGTCAGGCAGTTCCGCCTTCATCAACACGAATGCGGCCAGGGCGAACGCGAACGCCGGAGGGTTGGGCCGGTCGAACACACCCGCGATGTACGAACGGAGTTCGGGGAACAGCACGACCGTGTCGCCGTTGCCGAACAGAATCGCGTCGCCGGACGGGGACCAGCACAGCCCGCCGAACGCGGAGGCGTAGGCCGAGGGAATCGAGAGATAAGCGTCGGCCCGCTCGGTAGTGCTGCTCATCGGCGGCGCTCGGGGGCGGTCAAGGTCGGGGCTGAGAATCGGCGAGGAATCGTCGAACGCTCCCGCTTTACCAGGGGGGGTGGGAGCGGGAGCGAGCAAGTCGTGAGCCGGCCTAAGGATCGGACGAAACACGACATCCAAAAGCGGGAGAATCCGGGGGCGGTCACGTCGTTTCGCGGGCGGCCAGCCGCAGCCCGGCCCGCGTGGGCGGGGCGAACGCCGCCCGGGGCACCACCTCGGCCCCGTCGCCGTCGAGGAACACGAGGTCGTCGCCGGCCGCCCCGACGGCGGCCCGGACCGCGGTCGGCGAGAGGTCCGGGTCGGCCCGGTGGCCCAGCGGGATCAGTACGTCGCTTCCCCAGTAACGGGTCGCCCCGGGAAGCGTCGGCAACCGCGGGCCGAGGAGCAAAACCCTCTCGCCGGCATGGGCCGCTTTCACGGACGCGATTTCGGCCGTGGTCGCCCGGTCGGCCCACGCGGCGAGGGCGGCGAGCGGACAGGCGAGGGCCGACGCCGGCTCCGGCTTCCCGCCGCGGACCGCTTTCAGTACCGCCGCCGGCCCCGGCTCGAAGCCCGGTGGCACGGGAGTGAAGCGGGCCGGGACGAGGACCGCCGCGAGCGGCCGGTCGTCGCCGGGGGGCGGGCCGTCGGACGTGGGCAACCGACGGCCGAACGGGAACCACTCGACCCCGCGGCGGGAGTAGAAGGTTACGCCGGGGACGGGGAGCAGGCAGCGGACGACATCGACCCCGCCGGCCGGCCAGCGGACCCACGCGGTGGGGCCATCGAGCCGCACCCGCAAGTCGGCCCGGTCGCGAACGGCGGCGAGGGCGGCGAGCGCCGCGGCCGGCAGGCGGGCGGCACACACGTCCCGCCACGGGTCGGCGGGCGGCGTCATCCGAGCTTCTCCAACAGAGTCGCGGCCCGGCTAAGCAGGTGGGCCCGGCCGGTGGCGTCGGCCACCCACGCGGCCCGGTCGGTGACCGCCTGCACCCGTTCCCGCAGCCGGGCCAGGTCGGTGAGCGACGCCCCGGCCGTCGCCTCCGCATCGGCCGCTTCCAGTTCGTGGGCCAACGCCTCCGATTCTACCTCTTCGGGCTTGGCCGCACGCGGGTGCGGGGCCGCCGACGCGGCCTTCTCCAGCAACCCGGCGACGAGGGCGGCGAGTGGGCCGACCTGCTCGGCCCGGTCCCAGACGTGCCGGAGCACCCACAGGTCGGAGGCGTCGGCCGCGTCCCGCCCGCAGAGGACCGCCGAAGCGGCCACGAGCTTCAGCACCTTCACCGCCCGCCGGTCGGACACCGCCACCCCCAGGTCGCGGACCGCCCCGATCGCCCCGGCGTAGGCGTCCAGCACCCCGCTCAAATCGACGTTCCGCGCCCGCCGGGCCATGTCGCGCAGGTCGGCGGCGGTCGGGGCGTCGCTCGGCGGGCCGTCGGCGGCCGGACCCTCCCGCTCGATCGCCCACCCGGCCGCGAGCAGCCCGGGAAGTTGCGGCCGCGGCAAGGAATCGACCTTGCAGCGGAGAAGGAAGCGGTCGAAGAGGGCTTGCAGGGTGTCGTCTTCGGGGAGGTGATTCGACGCCGCGAAGGCGCTCACCAGCGGCAGCCGGTGGGCCTCCGCCCCGCGGCGGTAGACGCGCTCGTTGAGAACCGTCAGGAGGTTGTTGAGGATCGCGCTGTTGGCGTTGAACAGCTCGTCCAGGAAGGCGAACTCGACTTCCGGGAGCATCCCCGTCGTGACCGTGGCCACCACCCCCTCGCGGAGGCGGGCGAGGTCGACGGGGCCGAAGATCTCGTTCGGCTCGGAGAAGCGGGTGAGGAGGTACTCGAAGTACCGGCAGCGGACGCCGGCGGCGAAGCTGCGGACGACGAGCGACTTGGCCGTGCCGGGCGGGCCGAAGAGGAAGAGGTGTTCGCCGGCCACGGCCGCGAGCGCGATCAGGTCGATGACCTCGTCGCGGCCGACGAACCGGGCCTTGAGCGGGGCGGTCACGAGGCGGCCGAGCCGGCCGGCGGGGTCGTCAGTCACCGGGCACGGCCTCCTGCGGGACCGCCGGCAGGGGGCGGCCGCGTTCGTGAAACACCCGCCCCGCCCACCCGCGAGCCGCCCCGCCGGCCGGCACCCAGCCCGGCCGCCCGGTGACGACGAGCCGTTCGGCGTACAGCAGTTGCAGCCCCGGGTGCCCACCGAATTCGGTTAGTGAAACCGGCCCACCGTCGAGGTCGGCCAACACACCCGAGAGCGGCCAGCGGCGGAGCAGCCCGTCGAGTTTAGCGACCAGCGCCTCGGCACCGGAGCGGGCGAGCGCCCGCCGGCGGACGGCCGGGAGGAGCCGCAAGGTCAGGTCGGCGGAGAGCTGCGCTGCCGGGGTGGAGGGTTCGACGCCCACGTCGAGGTACACCTCGTCCCCTTCGCCTCCCAGCAGCCGCCAGCAGGCCGCGGCGAGAACCTGGGCGGCCCCGAGGGCGGCGTCCGCGTCGAAGGCAAGCGGCGGGCCGGCTACCCCGATCGCGTGACGCCCGAAGGCGTCTGCCAGCAAAGCGACGACCCCGGCCCGTTCGCCCGCCTCCAGTGTCGGCGGCCCGCTCTGGACGGACTCGCCCGCTTCGAGAACGCGGGTTAACCAGTCGCGGAAGGGCGTCATGGCGGGCGACCCGTGGGACACTCCGAGGATAATACCGAAACCTCCGCACGGGTTCACGGCCCCGTGCAACTGACCTATCGCACCGGCCGGGCGGGCATTAACTTCCTCGCGCTTCCGCTTCACAAGGGGCCGCGGGCGAAATGAACGACGTACCCACGACCTCGACCGATGTCCGCGACCGCATCGACGGGCTGTACCGCACCGAGTCCCGGCTGGTGTTCGCCTCGCTGGTGCGGTCGCTGCGCGACTTCGACCTCGCCGAGGAGGCGCTGCACGAGGCGTTCGCGGCGGCCGTCGAGCGGTGGCCGCGGGACGGCGTGCCGGAGAACCCGCGGGCGTGGCTGGTGTCCGCCGGGCGGTTCAAGGCGGTCGATTCGCTCCGCCGCCGCGGCCACTTCGATTCCTTGGAGCCGGACCTCGCCGAGCGGGTGGCGGAAGTCGCCGCGGCCAACGCCGCTCGGGCCGGCGAGGGGATCGAGGACGACCGGCTGCGGCTCGTGTTCGCCTGCTGCCACCCGGCCATCGACCGGGCCGTGCAGGTGCCGCTCACCCTGCGGGAAGTGTGCGGGCTGACGACGGAGGAGATCGCCGGGGCGTTCCTGACCGCACCGGTGACGATGGCCCAGCGGATCGTCCGCGGGAAGGCCAAAATCCGCGCCGCGGGCATCCCGTTCGCCGTCCCGGCCGAGGCCGACCTGCCCGAGCGGCTGGGGTCGGTGCTGGCCGTCGTGTACCTGGTGTTCAACGAGGGGTACTCGGCCACCGCCGGCGAGTCGCTCACCCGGGCCGACCTCTCCGGCGAGGCCATCCGCCTCGGCCGGCTGGTGGTCGAACTCCTGCCCGACCCGGAGGCCGTCGGCCTGCTCGCCCTCATGCTCCTCCACGAGTCCCGCCGCCACGCCCGGGCGACCGCCGACGGCGACCTCGTGCTGCTCGAAGACCAGGACCGCTCGTCGTGGGACGCCAGGCTCATCGCCGAGGGGCGGGCGTTGGTCGAACGGGCGCTCGGCACCGGGCGGTACGGCCCGTACTCGCTCCAGGCCGCCGTCGCCGCCGAACACGCGCGTGCCCCGACGCCGGCGGCCACGGATTGGCGACGGATCGCGTCGCTGTACGACGCGCTCCTCGAACTGAACCCCTCGCCGGTGGTAAAGCTGAACCGCGCCGTGGCGGTGGCGATGCGGGACGGGCCGGCGGCCGGGCTGGCACTCATCGACGGCATCCTCCAGCGTGGCGACCTGGCCGGCTACCACCTCGCCCACGCCGCCAGGGCCGACTTGCTCCGCCGACTCGGAGAGCCGAAGACCGCCCGCTCGGCTTACGAGCGTGCCCTTGAGCTGGCCCAGCAAGAACCCGAGCGGCGGTTCCTGCGGAAGCGGTTGTCGCAACTCTGACGGCAACGCCGGCCGTCCTCGCTCGCCAACGCCCCCTTCCGCCCACGATTCGACAAAAGTGACCGCCGCGTGTCGATCCGGTGCCGGCCCGTTCGACTACGGGGTGAGCGACCGGACAACGCAACGGATACGGACGGGGAACGCCATGCGACGACAGAAGGTCACGCCATTCCTCTGGTTCGACGACAAGGTCGAGGAGGCCGCCCGCTTTTACGTCTCGCTGTTCGCGGATTCGGCCGTCACGGCCGTCACCCCTGGGCCCGGCGGGACGGCCCTGGTCGTCGAGTTTCATCTGGCGGGGCGGCCGTACATCGCTCTCAACGGCGGGCCGCACTACACGTTGAACGAGGCGTTTTCGCTCTCCGTCGATTGCCACTCGCAGGGCGAGGTGGACGAGCTATGGGACGCGCTGTCCGCCGGCGGGGCGGAGGGTCTGTGTGGGTGGCTGAAGGACCGCTACGGCCTGTCGTGGCAGGTGGTACCCGCCGTGCTGCCGTAGTTGCTCGGCGACCCGGACCGGGCGAAGGCGGCACGGGTGATGGCTGCGATGATGAAGATGGGCAAGCTCGACATCCGAGCCCTGCAAGCGGCGGCCGACGGCGAGTGAGGGTCCGACGGGCGGCACAACACGAGGCACGCGATGAAGTACATGCTGCTGATCTACAGTGCCGAGGACCGCTGGACGGCCGCGGAGCGGGACGCTTGCGTGACCGAGTCGCTGGGCGTCTGCGGCCAACTCGCCGCGCAGGTCAAATTCCTCGACGCCTCTCCACTCCAGTCGGTGACGACCGCGACGACGGTTCGCGTGCGGGACGGCCGGCCGCTCGTGACCGACGGCCCGTTCGCCGAGACGACGGAACAGCTCGGCGGCTATTTCGTACTCGACCTCGCCGACCTCGACGAGGCGATCGCGGTGGCCGCCCGGCTCCCGTCCGTCAAAAAAGGGGCCGCCGAGATTCGCCCGCTGCTCGCCCTCGACGGCCTGCCGCCGTCACGCCCCCTGCCGGCCGGGCCGGACGAGCAGACCTTCACGCCTTACATGCTCCTTTGTTACGACGACGAGGCGGCCTGGGACGCCGCCGGCCCGGCCGCACTTCGGGAGGCGATGGCGGACGCCGCCGCCCTCGCCCGGGAACTGAGTTACGCCGGAACGTACCTCAGCGCCTCGCCACTGCACCCCGCGGCCACGGCCACCACGGTGCGGGTGCGGGACGGCAAGCGGGTCGTGACCGACGGCCCGTTCGCCGAGACGCGAGAGGTTCTCGGCGGGTACTACCTGATCCTCGCGAAATCCCCCGACGCGGCCGTCTCCGTCGCCGCCCGACACCCCGGCACCCGCCACGGTGCGGTCGAGGTCCGGCCGCTCGCCGACCTGTCCGGTTCACGAAAATCGACGCCAAATCCGTGACCGGTGTCGATCCCGCCGCCGCCCGTTCGACCATTCGGGGGACGGGACGGGACGGGGCCACGGGCGAGCCACCCACCCGTTCCACCACCGACCCCGTAACACGGAGGACTCATGACCGGCAACGCCATCACCCCGTACCTGTTTTTCGGCGGCCGATGCGAAGAAGCCCTGGAGTTCTACCGCACCGCCCTCGGCGCGGAAATCGACGTGCTGATGCGCTTCGACCAGAGCCCTGTGCCGCCCCCGCCGGGGATGCTGCCGGCCGGCTTTGAGAAGAAGGTGATGCACGCCTCGTTCCGAGTCCGGGGCATCCCGCTCATGGCGTCCGACGGCTGCGGCGGCCCTACGACGTTCGACGGCTTCCGCCTCGCCCTGAGTGTCCCGACCGCGGCCGACGCGCGGACGGCGTTCGACGCCTTGGCCGACGGCGGGGCGGTGACCATGCCGCTGTGCGAAACGTTCTGGTCGCCCTGCTACGGGATGGTCACCGACCGATTCGGCGTGGGCTGGATGGCGATGGTCCCCGGCCCGATGAGCTGACGCGGCGGCCGATGCGTCCGGACGAAAAAGACCGGTCAAGCGGGAACGTCCCGCGTGCCGATAGGGAACAAGTGTATATGACTTCGCATCAGCGCGGGGTCCTGTTCGCCCTCATCCACAATGGGAGTTTGACATGACACGACGGATCATGGTGGCCGGTCTGATGATGCTCACCCTGGGGTCCGTGGCCGGCTCTGCCGAGACGGCGGCCAAGCCGGCGGCGAGCAACCCGCAATTCGAGCGGATGAAGGCGCTCGCTGGCACGTGGGTCAAGGCCGACAAGGCCGGCAAGCCGACTGACGAAGTGGTGTCGATCATCCGGGTCACGGCGGGCGGGTCGGCGGTCCACGAGACGCTCTTCCCGGGCCAGCCGATGGAGATGATCTCCGTCTACCACCTCGACGGGGCGGATCTCCTCATGACCCACTATTGTGCCCTCGGCAACCAGCCGCGGGTCAAGGCCGACCCGGCCTCCCCGGCGGACCGGATCGAGTTCAAGTTCGTCGGCGGCACAAACCTGGACGTGAACAAGGACATGCACATGCACGACGCCACGCTCATTTTCCACGACGCCGACCACATCGAGATGGCCGGCACGCCGTGGGCCAACGGCAAGCCGGCCGACAACCACTGCGGGGAGATGAAGCTCGTCCGCAAGAAGTAAACCGCCGGATCGTCGCACGCGAAAGCGGCCGGGGTCCCACCCACCAGGGGACCCCGGCCGCTTCATTGTTCCGCCAGGCCGTCACAGCTCCGAGTAGTCCGCAGGGGTGAGGATCATGTTCGTGATGCGGGAGACAATCTCCTTGTCGGAGTACTCGGGCATGGCTTTCAGTTTGAGCCACTCGGGGTCGGCCCGGAACTTGTCCCACGCGGCCTTGCGGGCGGCCTCGTCGGGGAAGGTGAGGAGGTACGTCAGGTTCGGCATCGCCGAACCCACGACGGCCGACGCGAAGAAGACCGGCGTCAGCCCGACGCGGCGGAAGATGGCCAACTCGCCCTTCTCGAACATCTCCACCTTCTTGGCCGCCGCCCGCTCGTTGTGGCTCTCGTACACGCGCAGGTTCAGCAGTCGCGGCTTCGTCACGTCCGGCCGCTCCAGCTTCGGCATTCCCGCGAACGCGGACAGGAGCGAACTCTCGATCCGCAGATAGACCGGATCGTCGGCCTTCGCGGCGAGGTACGCCGCGGC
>JANPKP010000012.1:0-7394 GCA_031426095.1 Gemmataceae bacterium | reverse complement strand
GGGGGGCCCGGGGCTCCCCCCCCGGGGTTCTCCCCCGGGTCCCCCCCCGGGTTGGCACCCCGGGCCCACAAGACTCCCCTCTCGCGTCCGCCCCCGACACGGGCGGACGAGCCGCCCGTGCCGCCCCGGCCGGTCGTTCTCGCCACCAACCGCTCACTTCGGCAGCAGTTCCACCTCGAACACGAGGGTCGCGTTCGGCGGGATTTTCGCCCCGGCCCCCCGCTCCCCGTACCCCAGGTGCGGGGGGATGACGAGCTTCCGCACGCCGCCCGGCTTCATCCCGGGGATGCCGCGGCCCCACCCCTGCACCACCCCGTCGAGGCCGAACTCGATCGGCTCGCCCCGCGTCCGGCTGCTGTCGAACGACTCGCCGTTCATCAGCCACCCGGTGTAGTGGACCCGCACCCGCTCGCCCGGCCGCACCTCGGGCCCCTCGCCAACCTTCAGGTCGCGGACCTTGAGCCCCTCGCCGAGGTCGCGGAGGCCGGAGTCGTCGGCCCCCGGGGCGGTCCCGTCGCCGAGCGTCGCCGGCGGCCCGCCGGCGGCCGGGGCGGGTTGGCCGGGGCCGCCGTCCCGCGGCTTGTCGGGCGCGGCCGGCCCGCCGCCGATCATCAGGACGAGCCCGACGAGGGCGATGAGCCCGGCAATGGCGAGGGTGGGGACCAGGACCTTCTTCATCTTCTCGCGGTCGTCCATCGCGGGCCTCGTGGGGAACGGGGGGTGCGGGACGTTATAGAAAGACCCCCGCCCGTCGCCGCCCGACAATGCCCCCGGAGGTTCCGCCATGCACCGCCCGCTGCTCGTTGCCGCCCTGCTCGTCCTCGCGCCGCCATCCCGGGCCGACGACGCCTCCGACCTCGCCGCAAAGGCCGCAGCCGCGTTCGAGGGGGGGAAGTTCGCCGAGGCCGCGATGCTGGCCGAGGCGGCGGCGAAGGCCGACCCCCGGAACCCGGAGCCGAGCAACCTCGCCGGCTCCGCCCACGCGCGGCTGCGGGACCACGCGGCGGCCGTCGCGGCGTTCACCGAGTCGCTCAAGCGGGACCCCAAGCAGCCCCGCGTCCGCGACCGCCGGGGCGACGAGTACCTCAAGAACGGCCAGTTCACGGAAGCCCTCGCCGACTTCGACGCTTATCTGGAAGCCGAGCCGACGGCCGCCCCCGAGCACTGGCGGCGGGGCATCGCCCTCTACTACGCCGGGCGGTACGCGGACGGGGTGAAGCAGTTCGACCTGCACCGCACGGTGAACCCCGAGGACGTGGAGAACTCGGCCTGGCACTACCTGTGCAACGCCAGGGCGAACGGGGCCGCGAAGGCCCGGGCCGCGCTCCTGCCGGTGGGCAAGGACGCCCGCGTGCCCATGAAGGAGGTGCTGGGGCTGTTCGCCGGCAAGCTCGAGCCGGCCGACGTGCTGGCGGCCGCCGAGTCGCCGGCCCTCAAGGGCGGGCGGCAGACCTCGGCCCGCTTCTACGCGAACCTGTACGTCGCCCTCTACCACGAGGCCCAGGGGGACGCCAAGAGGGCGAAGGAGCACCTGACCACGGCCGTCGAGAAGCACGAGGTGCCGGACTACATGTGGGACGTGGCGAAGGCCCACCTGGGAACGCTCAAGAAGTAACGACGGAGGGCGGGAGGTTGACCGCACCGGGGGAGCGTTCTAAAGACCTGCGGGCAACTCCCACCCCCGGCCGGCGGCCCATGAGCGTCATCGTCACGTCGAACCCGGACGCCCGGCGGGCCACCCTGCTGACCGCAGCGGACACCCCCGCCGACGAGGTCGGGCGGGCCCTCGACGGCCTGTTCCTGAGCCCCGACTTCCGCCCGGGGCTGCGGATCATGGAGGTCGTCCGCGGGCCGGCCGGACCGGGCGTCGTCACCCGGGCGGTCAAGGCCCTGTCGCTCCGGGCCCGGCGGCTGGCCCTCCGCCGGTGGGCCGTCGTGGTGGACGGGACCGACGACCTGCCGGCCCGGACGTGGACCGGGATCGCCGGCCCGGCCGTCGTGCGGGTGGCCGTGTTCACGAGCGTGCCCGCCGCCCTCGACTGGCTCGACGCCGACGGGGCCGACGCCCCCGACCCGGTGCCGGAGCCCGCCGCCCCCGCCGCCCCCTCGCCGTTCGCCCGCCGGGGCAAGTTCAGCTCCCCGTCGGCCACCGGCTTCCACCCCGCCCCGACGCTCCTCCGGCCGAAGCCCGGGGGGCCGGACGCCACGCCGGGGGTGGACCCAAGAAGTTAGCCACGGATGGACGCGGATTCCGGACCATGGGTCGTGGTTGATCCGTGTTCATCCGTGGCTAACTTCGTCCGGCCCCTTTCCCTCGATCACCCGCATCGCCTTCCACTTGCCCGACCGGAAGCGGTACGCGAAGCAGCACGACATCGCCATGATGTGGGCGGTGGCGAACCCCCACGCCCAGTACACCGGGTCGCCCATGCCCGGGTACGCCGCCCCCAACTCGTCGCGGTACGACACCACGGCCACCGTCGGCAGCACCATCACCGGCCACGCCAGCAGGAACGTGAGCAAGGTGACGAACCGGGTGTCGCCGGCCCCCCGCAGCGCGAACGAGAAGGTCACGTTCACGGCGTCGGTCAGCGAGTAGATGGCCACGCACGTCAGGAGCGCCGGGACGATGGCGGCGATGGCGGCGAACGCCTCCTCCGCCCCCGCCTTCGACCCGTCCGGCTCGAACGCCGACACCAGCGCGCCCGGGAACAGCAAGTACGCGGCCGCCACCAGGAGCATGTACCCGAACGCCCACCGCAGGCCGGTGTAGGTCGCCTTCTCGGCCAGGTCCGGGCGGTCGGCCCCGAGCCGCTGGCCGACGAGGATGCCGACCGCCTGGCCGATGCCCATCATCGGCAGGAAGGCGACCATGTTGAACCGCACGGCCAGCGTGGTGGCCCCCAGCTCGGCCTTCCCGAGCCGGCCGACGTACAGGGTGAAGAGGCTGAACACGAGGGCGTCGAGGAACCACTGCACCCCGGCCGGGCCGCCGTACCGCATGAGCCGGGCGAACAGCTCCCGCTCCGGCCGCCACCCGCCGAGGGTGTCGAACGCGGCCCGCTCCCGCCGCCGCACGAACAGGGCCAGGGCGATCGCGGCCGACGCCCACGACCCGGCCACGGTCGCCCACCCGGCCCCCTCGATGCCCATCTCCGGGAAGCCCCACCGGCCGAAGATCAGGAGCTGGGCCACGGCCACGTTCACGGCCGTCCCGACGGCCTCGACGGCGAGCACCGTCCACGTCTTCCCGCGGCCCGAGTAGAAGCCGTTCACCGCCCCCACGACGAGCATCGGGAGGGCCGCGAAGCAGAGGCAGCGGAGGTACACGACCTCGGCCCCCTGCACGTCCGCCGGGTGCCCGGCGGCGGCGATCAGGGCCGGGACGAGGGGGCGGACGAGGAGGAACAGGAGGCCGGCGACGACGGCGAAGTGGACCCCCTGCCAGACGGCCGGCCCGACCCGCCGGGGCCGCCCGGCCCCGGTGTACTGGGCGACGAACGTGGACGTGTACCCGGCCGTCACCTGGGGCAGGGCGAACAGCACCCAGAACCACATGACGGCCGGGAACGAGGCGGTCAGCTCGTCCGGGTCGTGCCACGACAGGAGGAGGGCGTCGGCCAGGATTTGGACCGTCATGAAGCTCTGGCTGACGACCAGCGGCAGGGCGAGCTTGAGGAGTTCGCGGCTCCCGCCGGGGGCGGACGCTCGCGGCTCGCGGGCGGCGGCCGGCGGGTCGGAAGGGGGCGAGTCGGCGTCCGTGCCCGGGGGGTGAAGCTCCGCGTTCGGCATTCCGCGCTCCGCGTCGGGGACGGCCGCGGGGGAGCGGCGGCCGTGAACCCCATATGATACGCGGCCGGGCGGCCGGGTTCGGCCCTCGGGCGGCGGGGCGGGTTGGGCCCCCGGCGGCGCGCCGCGGCCTTCCGCCCCGACCCGGCTCTCACTTCTTGACGCCGTCCGCCGCGGCTATGGCGGCCTTCAACAGCGTCTCGGCGTTCTCCCGCTGCTCCCGGGCGTGGGCCAGGTCGGCCGCCCGCCCGATCCCGGCGTCGACGCGGCGTTGGACCACCCGCTCGACCTCAGTCAGGACCGCCACGTGGTCGGCCAGGAGGGCCGCCCGGTCGGCCGGGGCGTCGAACAGGTCGAGGCCGGCCCGCGTCAGCCGCCAGGCCGGGTCGGCCGCCCCGGTCAGGATCTCGACCCCGGCGTCCAGGCGGGCGGCGAACACTTTCAGTCCCGCCACGGCGGCGTTGTAGCGGTCCTTCGCCGCCTTGCGGGCCGGGTCGTCCTTCGGGTCGGCGGCCACCGGCTCGCGGGCGAACATCGTGAGCCCCAATGGCAACGCGGGGGGGGCGGCCGCGGGGGCTGGGGTGGGGGCCGCGGGGATTTCGGGCGGGGCGGCCACGAGGACGAGGGCCACGGCCGCAAGGGCGAGGGTCGCGCGTACCACGTCGGGCCTCCGGGCGGGTCGATCGGGTTTCCACGGTCCCATTATGTTCCCCGCCGGGTGTCACGCAAGCGGCTGTTCTCGCGGGGGCCGCCCGCCCGCCGAACTCGACCGCCCCGGGGCGCATCATCGGGGCGTCGATCTTCGTCACGTTCTCGAACCGGAAGCCGTGGAAGTCGGCCGCCGCGTCGCCGGCCGGTGCCTCTGCCGGCACGGCGGGCGGTACCGCCGCCGTCAGTTCCAGCGGGCGACTTCCGCCTGGGCCCGCCTCAGGAAGCCTTCCACCGCCTCCCGGTCGTCGGCGTCCGGCACCCGGCTCAGGTAGAAGCGAAGGGGGTCGACCGCCCGCCCGGCGTGCCCGGCGTGGACGAGCGTCACGCCCCAGTCCCGCCGCTGGAGGGGGTCGTCCGGCGTCAGTTGCACGAGCCGGCCGGTCACCCGGGCGGCCCGCTCGTAGTCGGGGCCGCGGAGGTAGACGCCCTTCAAGTTGCTCAGGAGCCGGACCGCGACCGCCGCCGGCGGGGCCGGCCGCAGGGCGTCGGCCGTGAGCGTGAACGGCTGCCCGGTCACGGCCTCCACCAGGGCCTCGGCGGCCGGCGGGTCGAGGAGCTGGCCGCCGTGGAACGGGTCGAACAGGACCGCCTCGCCGTCTTCTTCCCCCATCGCCACGAAGTGCCCCGGCAGGCCGACCCCGTGGACCGCCAGCCCGGCCCGTTCGCCGACCGCCGCGGCCACCAGCGACAGGGTGATCGGCAGCCCGGCCCGGCGGTCGAGCACGTCGTTCAGGTAGCTGTTCCGGGCGTCGTAGTAGTCGTCGGCGTTCCCGCGGAAGCCCTCCTCCTCGAACAGGAAGGCCGCGAGCGTGGCCACCCGTTCGGCGAGCGAGCCCGTGAGCCGAGGGGCGACGGCGTCGGCCAGGGCGTCGAGCCGGGCGAGGTACGCGGGCACGTCGAGGTCCGGGTACTCGTCCCGGGCGAGGTGGAGGGCGAGTTCGGCCAGGTCGACCGGGTGGAGCGGGTCGGCGGCCAGCGCCAGTAGTTCGGCGTCAACGTCCATGCCGAATTGTAAGCCCGGACCGTCGCAAGTCCCAAGTCCACAAGTCGCAGGTCGAAAGACAAAAAGCCGCAAGCCGGGCCGTCCCGACTTGCGGCTTGATGACTCGACGACTTGGGACTGGCGTTACGCCACTTCCCACCCCTTGCGGTACTCGGTCTTGATGAACGCGGCGGCCTCGGGGCAGCCCTTGGCGGTCAGCGTCTCGCCGTCGAACTCGAACGGCTTGCCGGTCCGGATGGCGACGTTCCCGAGGAGGAAGGCGGCCGTCAGCATCGAGGCGTACTCGAAGTTCGACAGGGCGATCTCGGGCTTGCCGGCCTTGATCGCGTCCACCCACTCCTTCTTCTGCCCGCCGTCGCCGCCGCCGTTGGTCGGCAGCCGCTCGGGCCGGGTCTTCGAGTCGGTCTTCTCCCCGGTGCTGAAGAGGACGTTGGCCCCGTAGTCGTTCGGCGAGTAGGCGATCCCCTTCTCGCCGACCAGGATCGACCCGCTGTTGACCAGCTCCTTGCCGCCGCTGAGCTTGACCGCCTGGGCCACCAGCTCGGCCGGCGGGACGAGCTTCTGGCCGTCCTTCTTCCCCTCGTACCAGTGGAGGGTGACCGGCGGCAGGTCGCCCCGGGCCGGGAAGTTGAGGGTCACGTGGGCGGCGCTCGGGCAGGTGAGCGGGTTCACCCCCTCGGCCTCGGCCTTGGCGGCCGACGGGTGGCCGAGCTTCAGGGCCATGAACGCCATGTTCGCCGTGTGGCAGGCCATGTCGCCGATGGCCCCGGTCCCGAAGTCCCAGAACCCCCGCCAGGCGAACGGGTGGATGCCCTTGGCGTACGGCCGCTCCGGGGCCCCGCCCAGGAAGGCGTCCCAGTTCACCCCCTTGGGCAGGTCGCCCGGCTTCGGCGGGTTCTTGTCCGTCACCGCCGGGGCCTGCGGCCAGATCGGCCGGTTGGTCCACACGTGGACCTCCTTGACCGCCCCGATCGTCCCGGCCTGGACCAGCTCGACGGCCCGCCGCAGGCCGTTCTCGGCCGTCCCCTGGTTCCCCATCTGGGTGCAGACGCCGTTCTCCTTGGCCAGCTTCCGCAGCAGGTGGGCCTCGAACACCGAGTGGGTCAGCGGCTTCTGGCAGTAGACGTGCTTCTTGTTGCGGATGGCCGTGGCGGCGGCCAGGGCGTGGGTGTGGTCCGGCGTGCTCACCACCACCGCGTCCACCGCCTTGAGCGTCTCGGCGTCGTCGAACAGCTTGCGGTAGTCGGAGAACGTCTTGGCCTTGCCCCACTTGGCCACCTTCTTGCCGAGGTTCCCCTCGTCGATGTCGCACAGGGCGACGACTTCCATCAGGCCGCCGGCCTGGTCGATGTCGCTCCCGCCCTTGCCGCCGACCCCGATCCCGGCGACGTGCAGCTTGTCGTTGCTGCCGGCGATCTTGGCGGCCGCGAACGACGGGGCGGTGAAGAAGTACCCGAGGCCGGCGGCGCTGGTGGCCAGGGCCTGACGGCGTGTGACGCGACGACTCATGGGGAGAGCCTCCTGGGGGCGGTGGACGGGTGTGATGGGCGTGGGCGGGTGGGATTGTTCCGACGGCTAGTGTAACCCGGCCGCCGGCGCGGGGCAACGATTAACGCCGCGGGCGGCCGTTTTCGCCCCCACGGGGTGGGAGACTTTCGGGCAGCGTTACCCGATTTGACCGCGAAAACGCTATCGGGTCCGCCCGATCCCGCGGGCCACGAACGGGTTGAGGAAACCGCTACCGAAATTTGCGGTAGCGCGGGAGCGGCCGCCCATTCCGACCGCCGGCGCTTGACTTCCGGGGAAGTGTCGCGGCTCGCGACCGCCCCCGGCGGGCGGGGGGGGGGGGGGCGCCCCCAGGAGCAGGCGCCCGGGGGGGGGGCCCGGGGGG
>JANPKP010000011.1:0-2194 GCA_031426095.1 Gemmataceae bacterium | reverse complement strand
CCCCCGCCCGGGGGGGGGGGGGGGCGGCCCCCCATTGTTTACTTGCTGCGCCCCCGGGGGGGGCAGTTACCGGGGGCCCCCCCCCCCCCCCCCCCCCGGGACTCTTCCGCGCCTCCCGCCGGGCCATTCCGACCCACACGGCGAACACCGCGAGCCACTGCACCACGGGCACCGCCAGCGGGGCGAAGCCGGCCGGGCCGCCGGCCGCGGGGTCGAGGTGGAACCACGCGGCCACCCCGCCGAGGACCGCCAGCCCGAACCCGGCGAGGGCGACCGCGACGCGCCACAGCCGGCGGGACGCGGCGGTGTCGGCCCGCCGCCGCCACGCGAGCAGGGCCAGGAACAGGAGCGGGCCGGCCTGGAAGACGAGGAACGCCCCGTCGAGCAGGGTGAGGCGGCCGCCGCCGGCCACGCTCAGGATCAGGGCCAGCTCGCCGGCGGCCGCGAGGAGGCAGAGCAGGACCGTCCTCGGGGGCGTCATCGCGGCACCACCCCGCCGCCGGCCGGCCGCGGCTTCGCCACCCCGCTCCAGACGGCCGCCCACTTGGCCGCCGCCCACAGCACGAGAGTCAACACGCACGTTACTACAAACACGATCATGCCGATGCTCAGCCAGCCGGTGATGATTTGAGCGTTGCCCTCCTTCACAGAACCCTTCGACACGAGTTCCCGCCCGCCGGCGATCATCAGTGGGAACCTCACCGTCACCATCTGCGACGCGGCCGTGAGGGTCGTCGTGATGACGAACAACATGGGGAGTAACGTTACCAATGCGTACTTTCCCCGCCCGCTGTTAACGAGCCAAGTCGTGACCAGCGAGAGAGCCAAAACGGAGAGGATCTGGTTGGCGATGCCGAACATCGGCCAGATGGTGTCGATGCTCCCGGTGTAGATCAACGCGCCCCAGCTACAGGTGACGACGGCGCTGGCGATTAGAGCGCCCGGCACCCAGTTCGGGCGTGCGAACGGGGCGTACACGCGGCCGGCCGTTTCCTGCAGGAGGAAGCGGGCGATGCGGGTGCCGGCGTCGATGGTGGTGAGGATGAAGAGCGCCTCGAACATGATGGCGAAGTGGTACCAGTACTTCAGCAGCCAGTCGCCGGTGACGCCGAGCATGTGGAAGGCCCGCTCGAACGTCACCGACATGCCGACGGCCAGCGTCACCGCCCCGCCCGTCCGCCCCCGCAACGACTCGCCGCCCACCCGCTCCTCCACGGAGCCCAGGTCGAGGTGCGAGAGGTTATCGACGCCCGCCTTGTGGAGCGGGTCGCCTCCATATTTGGCGCTCACGTCCTTCAACTGTTGCTGATACTGCGGGGCCTTATCAATGGCGACGTTGATGTCGTAGTACAGGTCGTTGGGCAGGGACGCGGCGGCGATGAGGGCCACCGTCGCCACCAGGCCTTCGGTGAGCATCGCCCCGTAGCCGATGGTGCGGACGTGCCCCTCGCGGTCCACCATCTTCGGGGTGGTGCCGCTCGACACGAGCGAGTGGAAGCCGCTGATCGCCCCGCACATGACGCAGATGAACACGAACGGGAAGATTTGCCCCGGGAACGTCGGCCCGCCGTTGAGGAAGACCTCGTTCACCGGCGGGGCGTTGAGCGGCGGGTTGGCGACGATCACGCTCACCACCAGCAGCACCACCGTGCCGATCTTGAGGAAGCTGCTGAGGTAGTCCCGCGGCCCGAGCAGCAGCCACACCGGTAGCACGGCGGCCACGAACCCGTAGGTGACGAGGGCGATGATCGTCTCGTCCCGCGTGAGCGAGAAGAAGCGTTCGAGCGGCGACCCCGGCACCCACGCCCCGCCGACCGTCGCGGCCAGCACCAGGAACCCGCCCACGAGCGACGCCTCCACCACCCGGCCGGGCCGGAGGCGGTACATCCACAGTCCGGTGAGCAGGGCGATCGGTATCGTGGCCGCGATGGTGAACGTGCCCCACGACGAGCCGGGCACGAGTTGTCGTGTACCGTCAGGGAGGCGGGCAGCAAGCTCTTGAGTGTGCCACTGTTCATCGACAAGACATGTGCCAAAGAAAGTTTGTCCATCCGCGCTCTTGTTTTTGATCAGTGATCGCTGCACTGCGAACGCGGCTGGTGTCGCGACGTTGGGCCTAACCAGCTTGCACTGTGCCAACAGGTGATGGCCGGGCGCATTGACGGATAACGACTCCGTTCGCGGGTTGACCGGC
>JANPKP010000010.1:0-4735 GCA_031426095.1 Gemmataceae bacterium | reverse complement strand
GCGACCACCACGAACTCGCCCCGGGCGTGGACCCGGACGGGGAAGCGTACCTGACGATTTTTCAGTACCCGGAGGCGGAGTACGTCCGGCACTTCGTCCGCACAGGGCACTCGCCCCGCGGGTACGCCGGCCCGGCCGGGTGCCCCCGCCTCCTGTTCGACATCGACCGGGCCGACGACCTCGACCGGGCCCTGGCCGACGCCCGGATTCTGACCCGGCACCTCCTCGGACGCGTGCCGGCGGACGGGGTCGGGGCGTACTTCTCCGGGGCGAAGGGCTTCCACCTGACGGTCGGGATGCCGCCCGCGGCTGGCCGCTCCGGGACCGTCCCCGCGGCGTGTAAGCGGCTCGCCCTCACGCTGGCCGGCGAGGCCGGGGTGGCGGTCGACGCCGGGTGCTACGACCACCAGCGGCTCGTCCGCCTGCCGAACACCCGCCACCCGCGGACGGGTTTGTACAAGCGGCGGCTGTCCCTCGACGAGATGTTCACCCTCGGGGTCGGCGGCATCCGGGCGTTGGCTACGGAGCCGGCCGCCTCCCCGCTCCCGTCGGACGACGCGGCCTTCGACGGGTTCGACGACCTCTGGGCGGCCGTTAATGCCGTGACCGACATCCGGCGCAACCCTGCGTCGGCCGCCCACCCCGCGGTCCCGAAGTTCGTCCGCGACTTCATCGGCTGGGGCGATTTACCGGACCCCGGCCGGGCCCTCACCCTGTTCCGGTGTGCCGCCGCGCTGGCCGCATCGGGGACGCCGGACGACGTCGTCTTCGGCCTGCTGGAAGAGCCGGCCGTCAAGACCGGCCTCGGGCCGGCCGAGGCACGCCGCCAGATCGTTTGCGGGATCGCCCACGCCCGCAAGAAAAGGGGCGAGTCGTGACGGCCCCCCGCTTCGCCACGGCGGCCCAGGTCGCCCGCTCCCCCGCCTTCGACCCCGACGCGACCCCGCCCTTTCGATTCAAGGCCGGGCCGCCGTTCGAGGCCCTCGACCTCCGGCCCGGTCGGGTCGTCCTGATCGGGGCACCCCCCGCGGCCGGCAAGACTGCCCTGGCCCTGCAGGTCGTCGCCGGCGTCCTCCGGCACGAACCGGCCGTCAAGGCGGTAGTGGCCAACGTCGAGATGTCGGCCGCCGACCTCCTCGCCCGGGTGGCCTCCCGGCTCGCCGGCGTCCCCGTCGGCCAGATCGTCGACAAGACGCTCTCCGTCGGCGACAAGGTGAGGCTGAAGGTCGCCTTGGAGAACAGCGGTCCGCTGCTCGAGCGGCTGGCGTTCCTCGACCCGCCGTTCACCCTCGGCCACCTGGCCGCGGCCGCCGACGCCTTCGGGGCCACGCTCCTGGTGGTCGACTACGTCCAGCGGTTCGGGGCCGGCGGGGACCAGCGGGAGGCCCTCGACGGGCTGATGACGCGGGTCCGGGCGTTGGCCCTCGCCGGGGCCGCCGTCCTGCTCGTGTCGAGCGTGTCGCGGCAGCGGACCGACAAGGGCGCGTCGAGCTACGCCGGGCTCACCATGGCCAGCTTCCGCGGCTCGGCCGAACTCGAGTTCGGGGCCGACGCCGCCTACCTACTCGACGCGGCCGGCGGGGCGGCGACGTTGCGGTGCGTGAAGAACCGGTACGGCGTGCCGGCCGACGTCCCCCTGCGGTTCCGCGGCGAGTACCAGCGGTTCGACCCGGGCGACCCGCTCGACGGGTTCGACTCCGCCCCGGCCGACGGTCCTAAAAGGGGGCGGCCGTGACGACGGACCCGCCGCCGCCCGGCTCGCCGTGGGCCGCCCGCTGCCCGGACGCCTACCCGATGGCCTGGTACCGCGGCCTCGGCCTCTCGGCCCTCCCGGCCGGGTTCGCCCGGCTCGCCGACCCGGACGAGGAGGAATTCATCACCGGGCCGACGGGTTCGGCGGGACGCCAGGGGCGGACCGTTCCGGCACGTCCCGCCTCGGCCCCGCCGGCCGGGCGGCCCCGCCGGGGCTCGCCGACCGGCGGCCGCTTCGAACTCCTCAACGGGTTCATCGACTTCGACATGGGGGCCCTCACGCGGGGCGAGGTGGTCGTCTGGATGGTCCTGTACCGGGACGCCCGCGACGGGTCGTCCCGGACGGGCCAGGCGGACGTCGCCCGCCGGGCCGGGATGAGCGTCCGCGGCGTCCAGAAGGTCATCCACAAGTTGGAGGCGAAGGGGCTGGTGGCCGTCGTCCGCCGCGGCGGCCTCGGCCGCGGGCCCTCCACCTACCGCGTCGGGACGCCGCCCGGGGGCCCGCGGTCCCGGTGACGGCGGGCCCGCGGGGCGAACCCCGGGGGCGGGGCCCGGCGAACTCATGGGTTCGCCCATCCCAGAAGGGACCAGACGGGCCGCCCCGCGGCGGGCCGGCCCCTGGGAAACACCGCCGGCGTTCCGACGTGGCCGCCGGGCGTGCCGCCGGTTACGATCCTCACACCCGCCCGGGACGATCCGGGCACCGACCGGAGTCACCTCCATGGCGTCCCTCAGCCGCGACCCGAACGGCAACTTCACCGTCCAAGTCGTCGGGGCCGACCGCCGCCGGCGGTCCGTCCGGCTCGGCAAGGTCGCCAAGAAGACGGCCACCGAGGTCCGCCTCAAGGTGGAGCACCTCAACGCCCTGGCGGTGGCGAAAGTCCCGATGGACACCGAGACGGCGTTGTGGGTGGCCCGGATCGGCGACGCCCTGGCGGACAAGCTGGCCGCCTGCGGGCTGATCCCCGCCCGCCGGTCGCAGACGGTCGGGGCGTTCTTCGACGAGTACCTGGCCCGCCGGCGGTCCTCGTCGAAGCCCGCCACCGTCGTGACCATCCGCCGCGTCACCGACGACCTGGCCGCCTTCGTCGGGGCGGCCGCCGACCTGCGGGCCGTCACCCCCGCGGCGGCCGAGGGGTTCAAGGCCGCCTACCAGGCCCGCGGGCTGGCCGGGGCGACCGTCTTCCGCCGGCTGAAGATGGCCAAAATGTTGTTCGAGCAGGCCCGCAAGGTCGGCCTCGTCCCCGAGAACCCGTTCGCCGACGTGCGGGGCAAGAACCACAACCCGCCCGAACGCCGGCACTACGTCCCGGCCGGGGACGCGGCCGCCGTCATGGCGGCGGCGAACCCGACGTGGCGGACGGTCATCGCGTTGGCCCGGTTCGGCGGCCTGCGGTGCCCGTCCGAGGTGTTGTCCCTCCGGTGGGAGCACGTCGATTTAGCGGCCGGCCGGATGACGGTGTCCTCGCCGAAGACGGAACACCTCGAAGGGCGGGCCTACCGCGTCGTGCCCGTCTTCGCCGCACTCAGACCCTACCTCGAAGACGCCCACGAGCTGGCCGCGGCGGGCGAAGTGTACGTCGTCGGCGGGCGGCAGGGGGAGAAGTACCGAGCGGCCTCCCGGGGGCCGGGCGGTTGGGCGAACACGAACCTCCGGACCGGGTTCGAGAAGTTGATCCGCCGCGCCGGGCTACGGCAATGGCCGCGGCTGTTCCAGGCGTTGCGGGCGTCGTGCGAAACCGACCTCATGCAAAGCCACCCCATCCACGTCGTCACGGCGTGGATCGGGAACACGCCGGCCATCGCGCTCGGGCACTACCTGCAAACCCTCGACGCCGACTTCGCCAAGGCGGTGCGGGGCGGTGCAGAAAGCGGTGCAGTCGTGGTGCAGAAAGCGGTGCAGACGGGGCCGACTGCGGCGGACCCGGAACGACAGAGACGCCGGGGGGGCCTTACATATGAAGGGCCCGGCGTCTCGTGTCGTCCGCAGTCGTCGGGAGTCGGGAGTCGGGAATCCGGGATGGCCAAGGTGGGACTCGAACCCACACACCTTTTGGGTACTCGATTTTGAGTCGAGCGCGTCTGCCGTTCCGCCACTTGGCCGCCGGGCGCGGGGCCGCGTCCGTCCCCTCAGACTAATTGCCGGTCGCGGTTTGGGCAAGGGCGTCGGTCACGCTCGGCGTGCAAGGGTGGCGGCCCGGACGGGTATCCCTTAATCTGACCGGAGCCGCTGTTCGCCCGCCGAATACCCGCCGGAGCCGCCCCGTGAGCGACACCGCAGTGCCCGACCGCCTGGACGTGATGGCCTTCGCCCCCCACCCGGACGACCTCGAAATCCTCTGCGGCGGCACCCTCGCCAAGCTGGTCAAACAGGGGTACAAGGTCGGCATCTTCGACATGGCCAGCGGCGAGCCGACGCCCCGCGGCACCCCCGAGACGCGGGTGAAGGAGGCCGAGGCCGCCCGCAAGATTCTCGGCGTGCCGCTGCGTGTGAACGTGGGGCTGCCGAACCGGGTGATGATGGACGGCCCGGACACCCGCTACCTGGTGGCGACGCAGATTCGCAAATACCGCCCGAGCCTCATCATCGTGGCCGCCGGCCGGACCCCGGCCGCCTCACCGGACCACCACCAGGGCCACCTGATCGGCGAGGCGTCCCGCTTCTACGCCCAGCTCACGAAGTGGGACGAGCGGTTCGACGGCACCGCCCCGTACCGGGTGCCGCACCTCGTTTACGTCCCCTACCCGTTCGACGCCGAGAACCGCGACTGGCACAGCACGTTCGTGATCGACATCACGGACACGATGCCGCAGAAGCTCGAAGCCATCCGCGTCTACGAGTCGCAGTTCGATGCCGAGCGGTTCGCCCGGATCAAGCACATGATCGGGTCCGCGAACGGGTACCACGGGGCCCGCTGCGGCTTCACTTATGGGGAACTCTTCGCCCTGCCGCACCCCGTCGGGGCGTCCGACCTGGTGGCGC
>JANPKP010000009.1:0-2694 GCA_031426095.1 Gemmataceae bacterium | reverse complement strand
GGACGATCGCCGCCGTCCGCCAGAACCGGCGGCCGAAGGTCCGGTACGAGCGGCGGGGCGACATCCATCAGGCGTTCCTCACCCTGGCCTGCATCAAGGTCGGCTCGTACCGCCTGCTCGAACGGTAAAGTTAGGGTCTCTAAGTCGTCACGGGGCAAAGTCGGGTTGCTCCTCTTTCGGCGGGCGAGTCCGCCGTCGGCGTCAGTCCGCATGGCCCTTGAGTGCCAGAGCGAAACCACGACCTGCCCAATTCCGGGGCCGGCGATGCCGCGCTGCGCTCATCACCACGCCGGTCACGGAACTGGAAGGCGACGGTAATCGCAAGCCACACCAAGTTGCGTTTCGAGCTCGACAACGAGAGCGCTGGACCCTCTTGTTGACCGGCGGCTTTCTCCCGCAGTCCGCCGACCCAACGGCCCGCAACGCCGAACGGACCGCTGCCGCGGAGATCCGGATGCGGCTCCGTGACTTCTTCCGACTGGCTGGCAACCCACTCCCGTACGACTGGAAACGGCGGGGGTACGTCGCCGCCTTTGGCCTGTCCGTCGCCCCTCCTCTCCTCGCAGTCCTCCGGGCGGAAGTGAGGGAGCGGGAGGCGGACGAGTAGGCCACGACGGGGCCAATCAGCGATCCCGATCGGGTGACCCAAGAAAACGGAAAAATGTCTCCCCGTCCGCCCCCTTCGCAACCCGAAGGGGGCGTTTGCGTTTCGGCCACGTCTGCCGCACAAGTCAGACACGACCTTGTCGCGAAATGTAAGCCTCGGAAGCCTCTCGATGATCGTTAGCGGGATAGGGGTGACGGGCTGGCGAGGCGGAGGCCTGGGTAGCCGGCATGGCCGGCGGCCCGGGAAGACGTCGCGTCAACTCGTCCGCCGCAACGGCATCCACACCGACCGGCGTGGCGTGATCCATCAGGTGCACCGAGTGGGCCGGATCAATGTCTTCACGACAGCAACATTCCTCCCCGCGGCGTGGGCGGTTGCGGCGCTGGCCCGGAAACGCCGCCCGGAGCCAAGTTCTATGGCTGCACAACCTCCGCCCCCCAAGGGGGGCAAGCCCGACGACCCCAAGTCGAGGGTCATCCGGGTCAAGCTCAGGGAGCTCGTCGCGAGGCCCGAGGAGTTCGCCCACCGGGACCCCAAGGCCTTCGAGCGGGAGGCGCTGGCCCCGCTGCTCGAGAGCATCAAGGCGGACGGCGTCCAGACCCCCCCGATGGTGTTCCGCGACGGCGGCCGCTACGTCCTGCTCACCGGCCACCGGCGGTACCGGTGCCTGCTCCTGCTCGCGGCCGACGGGGTGGACGGGTTCGCCCCCGACATGCTCGTGGAGGTGGTCGAGTTGCTCGGCACGGACCCACTCGATCGCCTGGCGCTCTCGGTCGCCGACAACGAGACGCGGGTCAACTTCTCGGCCGCCGAGCGGATCGCCATCCTCCAGAAGTTCGTCAAGGCGGGCATGGCCGACGAGAAGGCCGCGACCGCCCTGGGGGTGTCGCTCAAGCAGTACCGGCGGGACTTCGTGCTGGCCCGCAGCCCGTGGATGGTCGACCTGGTGAACCGCGAACCCCGCCTCGGACGCCAGTTCCAAGGCCTCGTAGTCGTCCCGGCCGGTCAGGGCGATGAGGAACGGCCGGTCGGCGAAGCAGGCGAAGAACTTTCCCTCCAGCTCCGGCTCGAACTGAGGGTTGTGGCGGGCGGCGGCGATGAAGTTGATCGGCAGCAGCTTCTCCGCCTTCATCCGACCAAGCGCCTCGCGGACCAGCCCGTCGTCGATCCCGGCCTCGCGCATGTTGCGCAGGTTCCGCAGCAGGGCGAGCCCGCCGAGCTTGTTCTCGCGGAGCATCCGCTCCCACGACGCCTTCTTGTCGCCCCCCTTCGACAGCTCGACCTCCCAGGTGTCCGGGGAGGCCAGCTCGCCCTTGACCAGCTTCCGCCACAGCTCGGCCTGTTCGGGCGACTTCGGCTTCGGGCGGGTGATGCGGAGGGCGTCGCGGAGCTTGACCGCCTTCTGGCCGCCGCTGTACTTGGTCAGTTGGTACTCGTCGAACCGGCGGAACGCCTCCCCGACGTGTCGCTTTGCCTGCTTGGCGAGCGGCTCGTCCTTGTTGCCCTTCCAGTACAGGGCCAGGAACTCGGCGATGTCGTCGGCCCGGGCGAACACCTTCTCCGCCACCCCGCCGAACGCGGCACGGCCTTCCTTGGTACGCAGCAACTCGCGGGCGAGGAGGAGCGGGACGTGTCGCAGCCGCATATCGGTCTTGGCCCGGACCGCCACGCGGGCGACGTCGGCCGCCGGGACCTCCTTGACCAGGCCGGCGATCCGCCGGGCGATGGTCTGCCCGCCCTCGTAGAACTCGTCCTCCCACAGCAGGCAAGAGAGTACCGACCGCTCCAACTGGGCCAGCGGCGGGATGTTCGTGGCCTTCGCCCCCTCGTGGGTGAACAGCCGGGCGATGCGGTTCAGGGTGGCCATTGGCGATCCTCCGATCTCAAGCACGAACCGGGAAGAAGCGGACGGGGTGTTTCGAACCAAACGAAGGAACCCCGGCCTGCACCACGGCCCGTGTACGACATCGCGCGGGGAATCGATCGGCACGAGTGTTTTTGAGCTACCCGTCGTGAAACGGGGCCGGAATCGAACCGACGACCTCCGACCTCGCGGCCGGCGCTCTACCGCTATGGAACTCGGGCCT
>JANPKP010000008.1:0-28316 GCA_031426095.1 Gemmataceae bacterium | reverse complement strand
CATGTGCCACTTGCCGACGTACGCGGTCTTGTACCCGGCGTCGCGCAACAGCTTCGCGTGGGTGACGGCGTCCGCCGGGAACGGCTTACTGTTGTTCGTGATGCCGTTCGCGTGGTTGTACCGCCCGAGCTGGCGGACCATGATCTCGAGCGTCCGCCGCCGGTCGTCGTCCTGGAGGGCCTTGGCCTGGAGGATGCGGAGCCCGTTGCGGATGGGTGCGAGCGGGTTCCTCAACTCGTGGGCGAGGGTGGCGAGGAACTCGTCCTTCCGGCGGTCGGCGTCCCGGAGGGCCTCCTCGGCCTGCCTCTTATCGTGGATGTCGAACACCGCCCCGACCATGCCGAGGTAGCCGCCGGCGGCCGAGAACCGCGGCCGGCCGGCGTCGATCGCCCACCGGTACGCCCCGCTCCGCGTCCGCAGCCGGTACTCGGTGCGGAAGTTCGTGCGGGCCGTGTTGGCGTCCAGGAAGGCCCGACCGGCCGCCTCCTGGTCGTCCGGGTGGGTGGCCGTCGTCCACCCCAGGCCCAGGGCCTCCGCCTCCGTCTGGCCGGTGAACTCGTACCACTCGCGGGACAGGAACGTGCACGCCCCGTCCGGGTCGGTCAGCCAGAGGGCGACCGGGGCGGTGTCGGCCGTCTCGCGGAACCGCCGTTCGCTGTCCCGGAGGGCCTCCTCGGCGGCCTTCCGGTCGGTCACGTCGCGGGTCGTCCCGGCCACCGCCTCGACCTCGCCGGCCGCCCCGAAGACGGGCACGAAGATGTATTCGTAGACGCGGCGGCCGTGGGTGCCGGCGAACGGGACCTCGCCGCGGACCGGCTGCCGGGTGGCGGCGACCTGGTCGATCTCCCGGTCGTGCATGGCGGCGTGCCACGGCTCGTACCCGATCTCCAGGAACGTCTTGCCTATGGCCCCGTCGCGGCCCCGGCCCCACATGGCGATGAGGGCGTCGTTGGCGTACAGCACGGTGTGGTCGAGGCCGAAGACGTAGACGAAGTCGGGGGTGGCCGACAGGACCGTCTCGTACAGCCGCCGCTGCCGGTCGGACGCGGCCGTGACCCGCAGCAGGTCGGCCTCGGTCCGCTTGCGGTCGTGGATGTCGGTGCACGTGCCGACCCACTCGCGGAGGCCCCCGGCGGCGTCCAGGACCGGGGCCCCGCGGGCGACGACGTGGCGGTACTCGCCGTCCCGCCGGCGGAGGCGATACTCCGTCTCGTACACGGCCCGCTCCCGGAGGACTTTCCGCCAGACGGCGGCCGTCGGCTCGCGGTCGTCCGGGTGAATGGCGTCGAGCCAACCCCAGCCACGGTACTCGGCCGGCGACTGCCCGGTGAACGCCTCCCAGGAGGGGGCGTCGGCCACGATGGCCCCGTCCCCGTCCGTCGCCCACACGACGGACGACGTGGCCGCGATGAGGCTGCCGTAGCGGGTCACGCTGTGGGTCAGGGCGTCGGCCGCCCTCCGCTGGGCCGAGATGTCGAGGTTGATCCCGGCCCAGAAGAGGACTTCCCCGGCCTCGTTCTTCACCGGCACCCCGCGGGCCAGGATCGGGTGCCACGCCCCGTCCACGCCCTTGAAGCGGTGTTCGATGTCCCACGCGCCGCCGGTCCGCACGCACTCCTTCCATGCGGTGACCGTTCGCCCGGCGTCGTCCGGGTGCAGGGCGGCCCCCCACCCAGTGCCGGAACACTCCTCCTGCGTCATCCCGACGAGTCTCAGGAACGACTCGCTGGCGTAGGTGGTCCGCCCGGCCGGGTCGCACACCCACACGCCGTAGTCGATCGACTCGCCGATGGCCCGGTAGAGCAGTTCGCTGGCCCGCAGTTGGTCCTCGAACCGCTTCCGCTCGGTGATGTCGATGAAGGTCACGACCAGCCCCTCGACCCGCCCGCCCGCGGCCCGGTATGGGAGGACCCGCCGCAGGTACCACGTCCCGCCGGCGGTCTCGACCTCGTCCTCGAACGGCTTGTCGGCCGCCCGCACGTCCGCCGCGGCCGGCAGCGGGGGCATGCGGCGGGCCTTGTGGGTGAAGTGGGCGAGTGGCCGGCCCACGTCGGAGGGGACGACGTTATAAATGTCGGCCGCGGCCGGCGTGACCCGCCGGAGGTTCCCGGCGTCGTCCAGGAAGAGGGTGGCGATGCGGGTGCTGGCCAGGAGGTTTTCGAGGTCCGCGTTCACCCCCGTGAGGGTCTCGTTGGCGGCCTCGACCTCCTCCTTCGAAGCCTCCAGCTCCTCGTTCGCGGACTGGAGCTCCTCGTTCATCGACAGCAGTTCTTCGTTCGACGACTTCAGCTCCTCGTTCGCCGCCTCCAACTCCTGGACGGCCCGCTCCAGGTCCTGGCGGGTGGTGGCCAGCTCCCGCTCCAACTGCTCGACGAGGGCGGCCGCCTCGTCGCCGGCGGGGGCGCGGCCGGGCCCATCGCCGCGGGGCAGGACGGGGCCGACGTCCTGGAACACGACCATGAACAGGCCGTTCTCCTCGCCCATCTGGGGCATCGGTTGGACGGTGACCATGACCCGCTGGACGCCGGCCTCGGTGCGGAGCGAGAGCCCGTCGTGGTCGACACGCCGGCGGACCCGGGCGGCCTCGGCGAGGGCCGCCCGGAGGCCGGCCCGCAGTCCCTCCCGGGCCAGCCGCGTGACCTCGTTGTGGAATGCCCCGGCGGCTACCGTCAGGTACTTCTCCAGGTTCCCGGACGCGCACACCACCTGCCCGTCCTCGGTCACGACGGCGGCCTTGGGGGCGAACTCGTCGAGGACGATCCGCTGCATGAGGAGGTAGGTGGCCGTCTCGGCCGGGGGCGTGGCGTTCGGCGGGCGGACGGCCGGGGGAGTGCCGCCGCGGGCGTGGGGCGGCCCGCCGGCCGGGCGGATGGCCGTCGCCAGCCGCTGGGAGATGCGCGACTTCGCGTCCACCGGGCGGAACAGTTCCTGGTGCCCGCTCAGGTTCTCGGACGGGCCGAGGAACAGGTACCCGCCCGGTCGCAGGGCGTAGTGGAAGAGGGGGATGAGCTTCTGCTGGAGGTGCGACCCGAGGTAGATGAGCAGGTTCCGGCAGGAGATCAGGTCGATCCGGGAGAAGGGCGGGTCGTTGATGAGGTTGTGGACGGAGAACAGGACCGTCTCGCGGAGTTCCTTCGAGACGTGGTACTGCGGCCCCTTCTTGACGAAGAACCGCCCGAGTCGCTCGGGCCCGACCTCGTCGGCCACGCCCAGCGGGTAGACCCCCCGGCGGGCGAAGGCCAGCGCCCGCTCGTCGATGTCGGTGGCGAACACCTGGACTTCCGGCGGGGCCGGCAGCCCGTCGAGCCGCTCGCGGACGAGCATGGCGATGGTGTAGGCTTCCTCCCCGGTGGCGCACCCGGGCACCCACACCCGCAGCGGTTGGTTCGGCCCGCCCTCGGCCACGAGCCGCGGCAGGACCTCGTCGGCCAGCACCCCGAAGGCGTCCGGGTCGCGGAAGAAGGCGGTCACGCCGATGAGTAGGTCCTTGAACAGTTGGTCGGCCTCGGCCCGGTCGGCCCGCAGGCGGTCGAGGTAGTCGCGGGCCGTCGGGAGCTTCAACACCTGAACGCGGCGGACGGCCCGGCGGACGAGGGTGCTCGTCTTGTAGTGCCGGAAGTCGTGCCCCGTCTCCCGGAGGAGCGTCTCGCACACGGCGGGGAGGAGTTCGGCCACCTGCTCGGCGAGCGGGACGCCGTGGGCGGGTCGGCGGACGTGGCGGGTGTAGGCGACCAGCTCGGCCGCCAGCCCGTCGGGCGGGAGGACGTGGTCGGCCGCCCCGGTGGCGAGGGCGCTCTGCGGCATGCCGTCGTGCCGGGCCGTCGCCGGCTCCTGCACGAGCGTCATCCCGCCGGCGTCGCCGACCGCCCGCAGGCCGAGCGCCCCGTCGCTCCCGGTCCCCGACAGGATGACGGCCACGGCCCGCTCCCCCTGGTCCCGGGCGAGGGCGTGGAGGAAGTGGTCCACCGGGGTCCGCAGGTCCTCCGGCCGTTCGGCCGGGGCGAGCCGGAACACGCCGTCGTCGAGCCCGACGAGGACGCCGGCCGGGGCGGTGTAGACGCGGTCGGGGGCGACGGCCGTGCCGTCGGCGACCTCGACCGCCGGGAAGGGGCCGGCCTTCGAGAGGATGTCGGGCAGGAGGGTAGGGGCGGCCGGGTCGACGTGGAAGACGAAGACGAAGGCGACCCCGCACCCGGTGTGGACACCGCGGAGGAGGTCCCGGGCGGCCTCGAGCCCGCCGGCCGACGCCCCGACCCCGACGACCAGCGGACGCCCGCCTGCCGGCTCGCTCATGAACCGCCTCGGCAACGCGGGTGCGGGGCACCCGTCACGCGGTGGGTGTGAATTGTCAATTTAGGATAGGGGTGGGGGCCGGCAAGCACGGCGGGGGTCAGACGTGGCCCGCGGCGCGGAGGGCGGCGGCCAGGAAGAGGCGGACGGCTTCGGCCTTCTCCCTCGCCAGCGCCGGGTTCGGGAACGGGCCCAGGACCACAGCCGCGGCCCCCGGGGCGACGAGTTCGACGTGGTGGCTGCCGCCCGGCTCGGCCGAAGGGAGGATGACGAAGCGTTCGGACAGGTCTTCGGGGGTCGGCATCGTTGCGGACTCGCGGGGGATGACGGGCGGCGCTGCCCGGTAAGCTTAGTTTAGTAAACGGCCGGGTCCGACGAACAATTGAACGCGGGTGGGCGGTCGGCTTGCATAATCGGACCGGGTGATAGACACACATCGCCGCGGATTCGCCACCGGGCGTTGGGTCGCCGTCCGAAAATACGTTAGTGTTGAGATCGAGTCTGACGCCTGGGAAGACTTTGACGCGCGTCTCGCTTTTGGACTAATCCGACCCCCTCCATGATACCCGCCGGCGGAATCGGCCCGGTCGAGGCCCTACAGTTAGAGGTGTGTGGGTTGCGGGACGCGCTGGCTGCCGGGTGCGTCCCCCGCGTCCGAGCCGTCATTGATGTCATGCAGCAGGAGGAGAACGCCCTCCTCCGCCGGCGGGACGCCGAGGCCCGGTCGGCCGTCCGCACCGCCGTCGTCGTCGGCCCCGTCGCCGCCATCCTCGTCGTCGGCGTCCTCGCCTTCGTCATCACCCGGTCCGTCACCCGCCCGGTCCGCGAGGTCACGACCGACCTGTCGGCTACCACCTCCCACCTCGTGGCCAACGCCGCCCAGCAGGCGGCCGGGGCGACCGAGCAGGCGGCCGCCGTGGCCGAGACGGTGACGACGGTGGACGAGGTGACGCAGACCTCCGACCAGGCCGCCCAGCGGGCCCGGGCCATCGGGGAGGCGATCCGCCGCACGTCCGACATCGACCGGGCCGCCCGCGACGTGGCCCGCACCACCGGCAAGGACGTGGAAGTGGTGGCCGAGGGCGGGGCCGTCGAACTCGACCGCTCGATCCTCGACGGCCTACGTGGTGGACGAACTGCTCTCCGAGCAAGAGGTGGTGGTGAAGGGCCTCGGCCCCCGCGTCCGCCGCCTCCGGCACGTCACCGCCGGCACCCTGCTACCGTCGGGTAAAGTCGAGATCGTGCTGAACGCCGGGCAGTTGCTCGACACGGCGTTGTCGTGGCCGGCTGGTCGCGGTCCGGCCCCGCCGGCCGAAGCCGCCGCCGTTACGAAGGTGCGGGTGCTCGTGGCCGAGGATTCCGTCACCACGCGGACGCCGTAAAAAAGAGTATCCTGGAAGGGGCGGGCTACGAGGTTCGGACGGCCGCCGACGGGGCGGCCGCGTGGAAACTCCTCCAGGCCGAGCCGGTGGACGTCCTGGTGAGCGACGTGGACATGCCGCACATGGACGGGTTCGCCCTCACCCGCGAAGGTCCGCGGGTCGCCGCGGCTGACACGCCTGCCCGTGGTCCTGGTCACGAGTCGCGGGACGGACGACAAGGCCCCGGGCGTCGAGGCCGGGGCTGACGCCTAGCTCGTCAAGAGCGGGTTCAACCAGGCGGCCTTGCTCGACGTGGTGGCGAGGCTGGTGGGGTGATCGGATGCCAACTCCGGGGGACTTCGCCCGTGACCCGCGTGCTGGTGTGTGACGACTCCGCGACCAGCCGGGCCCACCTCGCGGCCGTCCTCCGCGCCCACCCCGACTTCGACGTGGTCGGCGAGGCCCGCGACGGCCCCGAGGCCGTCCGCATGGCCCTCGTGCTGCGGCCGGACATCGTCCTCATGGACCTCTGGATGCCGGGCGGCGACGGGCTCGAAGCGACGATGGAGATCATGGCCCAAGCCCCCACCCCGGTCGTGATCGTGACCGGCAGTGCGGCCGTCTCGGACGTGAAGTTCGGGCTCGAAGCGGTGCGGGCCGGGGCGCTGGCCCTGATCGCCAAGCCGGCCGGCCCCGGCCACCCGGCCGCCGCCGACGAGGCCCGCCGGCTGGTCGAGACGGTCCGCACGATGGCCGGCGTGAAGGTGGTCCGCCGGTCCCGGGCCGGGACGCGGGTGGCCCCCCCCGCGACGACCCGGCCGGGGGCCAGGCCGGGCCCCGCCCTGCCGGCCGCCGGGCGGGGCCACCTGCGGGCGGTCGCCGTCGCCGCGTCCACCGGGGGGCCGGCGGCCGTGCAGCAGATTCTCGTCAACCTGCCGCCCACCTTCCCCGCCCCCGTCCTGCTCGTCCAGCACATCACGGCCGGGTTCACCGACGGGCTGGCCGCCTGGCTCGGCACCGCCTGCCGCCTGCCGGTGAAACTGGCCGCCGCCGGCGAGCCGCTGCGGGCCGGCACCGTGTACGTGGCCCCGGACGGCTACCACCTGGAGGCGAGCGGGCCGCCGCACGCCGTCGTCCTCTCGTCCAGGCCGGCGGTCGGCGGCTTCCGCCCGGCGGGCACGGTCCTCTTCGAGTCGACCGCCAGGGCGTTCGGGTCGGGGCTGGCGGCCGTCATCCTCACCGGCATGGGGGACGACGGCGTCGCCGGGCTGGCGGCCGTGAAGCGGGCCGGCGGCGTGGTGTTCGGGCAGGACGAGAAGAGCTGCGTAGTCTACGGCATGCCCGGGGCCGCCGCCGCCGCCGGGCTGGTCGACCACGCCCTCCCGCCGGCCGACATCGCCGCGAAATTGCTCGAACTCGCCCGCTGACGCCGGCCCGACTATGAAGAACCAGGTGTCAAGCGGCATCGACAGGAACGCGAGGACGCTCCCGCGTTACCGCAAAATCTGGTAACGGTCGGCGGAACCGGCGACGGGTTCGGCGGATCGGGCGAGCCGCACACGCATTGTGCGGTAAAATCCGGTAGCGGCATCGGCCCTGGGAGCGAGTATGCCGTCCGTCCTGATCGTCGTGGACAGCGCCAATCAGGCCTGCCAGATGGCGTTCGCGCTGGAGGACGCCGGTTTCGCGGTCGAGGTCGCGGCCGACGCCGAGGCCGGGTTCGGTCGCCTGCAGGCAGGCGGCTTCGACCTCGTCCTGAGCGACCTCCACCTGCCGGGCGGGGGCGGGTTCGACCTGTGCCGGCGGATCAAGCGGACGCCGGCCCACGCCCGCGTCCTGGTCGTGGTCCTCACGAGCCAGGCCGACCCGGCGAACGTCCTCCGCGGGCTCGCCGCCGGGGCCGACGGGTTCATGACGAAGGACGCGCCGCCGACCGAGGTCGCCGCCCGCCTCCGCGTCCTCCTCGACCGCGGCCCCCCGACCGCGGCCCCCGCCGATCCCGTCCGCGTCAGCTTCCTGGGTGAGGCGTTCGACCTGGCCTCGACACGCGACCAGCTTCTGAATGTGCTGCTCGGGGCGTTCGAGGACGTGGTCTCGCTCAACGGCCGCTACCGCCAGGAGACCGCCCACCGCAAGCGGGCCGAGGCCGAGCTGCGGCGGTCGAAAGAGGCGGCCGTGGCCGCCAGCCGGGCCAAGAGCGAGTTCCTGGCCAACATGAGCCACGAGATCCGCACGCCCATGAACGGCGTCCTCGGCATGACCGCCCTCACCCTGCAAACCGAACTGACGGCCGAGCAGCGAGAATACTTGGAGATGGCCCACGGGTCGGCCGAGTCTCTCCTCGGGATCATCAACGACATCCTCGACTTCTCGAAAATCGAGGCCGGGAAGGTGGAACTGGAGGCGGTCCGTTTCGGGCTCCGGGACGCGGTCGGGGACGCGACCAAGTCGCTCGCCGTGCGGGCCCACGCCAAGGGGCTGGAACTCGCCTTCGACGTCGACCCCGAGGTGCCCGACGCGCTCGTCGGCGACCCCGGGCGGCTCAAGCAAATCCTCCTGAACCTCGTCGGCAACGCGGTCAAGTTCACCGACGCCGGGGAGGTCGTGGTCCACGTCCGCCCGGGGGACACGCGGCCCGACGGGGTGGTCCTCCACGTCGCCGTCCGCGACACCGGGCCGGGCATCCCGGCGGACAAGTTGGAGGCCGTGTTCCGCCCGTTCGAGCAGGCCGACAGCTCGACCACCCGGCGGTACGGCGGCACCGGCCTGGGGCTGACGATCTGCGTCAAACTCGCCGAGTTGATGGGCGGCCGGGTGTGGGCCGAGAGCGGGGTCGGGCGGGGGAGCACGTTCCAGTTCACTGCCCGGTTCGGGGTCGCGGCCGGCGAGCCCGACGCCCCGCTCGCCCCCGGCGTGCTTCGCGGGCTGACGGTGCTGGTGGTGGACGACAACCCCTCGTCCCGCCGCATCCTCGACGTGCAACTCAAGCTCTGGGGGCTCAAGCCGGAGGTGTTCGGGGACGCGGACGAGGCCCTGCACGCGGTCCGCCAGGCCGCCCGCACCGGGGGGCCGCCGCGGGTGGCCCTCGTCGACATCCTCATGCCGGCGACCGACGGCGTGACGCTCGTGGAGCGGCTGCGGGAAACGGTGGACGCGACGACGCTCCCGGTGATCCTCATGTCGGCCGCCGGGCGGGGCGTGAGCTCGGCCCGGGCGAAGGGACTCGGCGTGGTCCGCTTCCTCACCAAGCCTATCAAGCACGCCGACCTGTTGGCCGCTCTGATGGAGGCCGTCCGCCCGCCGGCCCCCGCCCCGGCCGCCCCAAAGCCCGTCACCGTCGAGTACCCGAAGTACCGCATCCTGCTGGCCGAGGACAACGTTATCAACCAGCGGCTGGCCGTCCGCGTCCTCCAGAACCGGGGGCAGACGGTGGTCGTCGCGGACGACGGCGAGGCGGCCCTGGAGGCCCTGGCCCGCGAGAGTTTCGACCTCGTGCTGATGGACGTGCAGATGCCGGGGATGAACGGGTTCGAGGCGACGGCCCGGGTCCGCGGCGGGGAGGCGGGTGGCGGGCGGCTGCCGATCATCGCCATGACGGCCCACGCCCTGCAGGGCGACCGCGAGCGGTGCCTGGCCGCCGGCATGGACGGGTTTGTGGCCAAGCCGATCGACCCGGAGGAACTGTTCCGCGAGATCGCCGCCGTGCTCGGCCGGCGGACGGAACCGGCCGCGTAGCCCGCGACGCCACGCGGGCGAACCCGCGGGCGGCCGCACTTTTCCCGATTTTTAGAACTGGCGACTGCCCGACCCCGCGTGTTAACTTAAAGCCCCGCCCGCCGCCCCCGGTTTGCCCGGGAGTGCGGTCCCACGTCGTCTCACTGGAGCCTTCCCGTGCGCCTCCGCCTCTCCGGCCTCGCCGCCGTCGTCCTCCTCACCGGGTCCGGGCCCGCGGCCCGCGCCGCCGAGGGCTTCTCCCTCGCCGACACCGCCGGCGACCACCTCGACGTGCTGCTCGACGGCAAGGTCGTGGCCCGGTACATGTACGCCCACGACGTCTCCTCCAAGGAGCGGCGGGAGGTGACGTACAAGCCGTACCTGCACGTCTTCGACGCGGACGGCAAGGCCCCGATCACGAAGGGGACGGGCGGCCAGTTCCCGCACCACCGCGGCATCTTCGTGGGGTGGAACAAGATCACGTTCGACGGCAAGAGCTTCGACCACTGGCACATGAAGCCGGGCGACATCGTCCACGAGAAGTTCCTGAACCAGGCGGCCGACGCCGACCACGCCGCGTTCACCTCGCTCACCCACTGGCAGACCGAGAAGGGCCAGTCGGTGGTGGACGAGGAGCGGACGGTCACGGTCCGCCGGGCGAAAGTGCCCGGGCGGATCATGGTGGACGTGGTCGAAAAGCTCGCCGCCCCGAACGGGGACGTGTCGCTCAACGGCGACCCGGAACACGCGGGCGTCCAGTTCCGTCCGGCGGCCGAGGTGTCGGCGAAGGACACGGTCTACTACTTCCCCGGCGAGACGGCCGACCCGACGAAGGACGTCGATTACCCGTGGGTGGGGGAGACGTTCACGCTCGCCGGCAAGCAGCACAGCGTGGTCATACTCAACCACCCGGACAACCCGAAGAAGACGCGGTTCTCGGCCTACCGCGACTACGGCCGGTTCGGCGCGTTCCCCGCCGCCGTGGTCAAGAAGGGGGAGGCGTTGACGCTCCGCTACCGCTTCGTGGTGGCCGACGGGGCGATGCCGGCGGCCGACTACGTTCAGCAGTCGTGGGACGAGTTCGCCGGGGCGAAGGGGAGCCCGACGCCGAAGGTGAAGGTGATCCCGGTCAAGGTTGCCGCCCCCAAGACGCCGGCCCCGAAGAAGTGACCGGCCGACGTCCGCGACGCGCCCGGGGCTGGCTGCCGCCCCGGGTTCGACCCCCCGCGTGCCCGAAGGGGGAACCAAAGTCCCCCTTCACTTCTTGCTGACGCCATAACCTCGACGAAGCTCATCGGGAACGCAGCAGTCCGGGGGCGGAGTTACGTCGATACGGCGTACTCGGACCGGGGTCCGAGCTTTACCGCATTCTCTTAGCGCGGGGCGCTCGAAAACGCCGCAACGACTCCGCCGTCAAGGGCTTGGGGAAACCGCCCCGTAAAAATGCGGTAAAGTTGACCACCCTATTGGACGCAACGCTCGAACCCGCGACGACATCGGGCGTTACAGGGTGGGGTCGGGCATAAGGGGTTGCGTCGATCCCCCCGGCGGCGCTTCGGGCCGCGGATTTTGACGTAAGTTCCGCCGCGGGGTAGCCGCCCGGGGGGAAAACCCCGGGATCGGTTTCCAGACACAGTCTTAGTTCACGCTCGGCTCGCGGCGGGGGGTCGGCTTGTCGGCCCGCATCTGCTCCTTCACCACCCGCGTCATGCGGAGGACGAAGGCCACGTCCCGGAGCATCTGCTGGACCTCTTCCGCCGTCCGGCGGCCGGCGAGGGCGTCGGTGTCGATTCGCATCCGGGCGTGCGTGAGGTCGGTGCGGGTCATCGGTCTGCCTCCTGCGGGTGGGTTCAGGTCACGGCGGATGATAAAGCACGACCCGTGCCAACCCGCCCCGCGGCCCGACCGGTACGCCCCGCCCGTGGCACGAAACCGCTGGAAACCAGCCACGCCGAGACCCTCGATTTTTGCCCGCGAGTACCGCCGGCGCCGTTCCGGTTGCAACTTCTACGTCCGGGGTTGTACGCCCCGCCGGAAGAACCTACAAGTTGCCACCCCCCGTGCCGCACGACCGCGGGAAGCGGGTAGGCACGGGGCCCTGTTCCGCCGCCGGAAGCGGGGCGGTTTGACGAGATCGAGGTCGCGTGGCCCGCTCTTTCGGCGGACGGGCGGCGGCCGCGTGCGTAAAGTATTGGGTCCGCCGCATCCTCTCCCGGGAGTGACATGGGTTCGACCGTCTCGTACCACCCGTACCAACCCGCCACGGCCGTCGTCCCGAAGGACGGCCCGCTGCTGGCCCGCTACCGGGCCGTGGTGGACGGCGAGGCCCTGGCGTGGGCGAGCCGCTGCCACAAGGTCCGGCCCATCGGCCGCGGCGGGCAGGGGGTCGTCTTCCTGGCCAACCGGGAGGGGGCCGACGGGTTCACCCTGCCGGTCGCCCTCAAGGTGTTCTCCCCGGAGACGTACCGGGACGCGGCCGCCTACGACGACGACATGGCCCGGGTCGCGGCCGTGGCGGCGAAGGTGGCCCTCATCCAGCACGACAACCTGCTCTACGTCCACGACTTCGTCTCCCTCCACGGCGTCCGCGTCATGGGCATGGAGTGGGTGGACGGGTACGACCTCCGCCAACTCCTCACCCCGGACGTGCTCGACCGCAGCCGCGAGCGGCTCGACCCGGCCCACTCGCAGTACGTGGACGACGTGATCCTGACGGCCGGCCCCGTCCAGCCGCGGTTCAAGCCGGGGGTGGCGATCCAGATTCTCCGCGACTGCCTGGCCGCCCTCGCCGCCCTCCACCGGCAGAAGATCACCCACGGCGACCTCAAGCCGTCGAACCTGATGCTCAAGCGGACGGGCACGGCGAAGGTGGTGGACATCGGCTCGGCCACCGACCTCCGGCGGGCGGCCGGGCGGCAGGTGTGGTCGCCGGCCTACGCCGCCCCGGAGGTGCTGGAGGGCGGCCCCGTCACCCCCCAATCCGACCTCGCCAGCCTCGGCTACGTCCTGATCGAGATGCTGGCCGGCCAGTCGCCGTTCGAGGGGGTGACGGAGTACCGCGACCTCGTCCGGGCCAAGATGACGCTCGAACTGCGGCTCGCCGACCTCCTGCCCGACGAGGTGGCCGGGAACGAGATGCTCGTCTACCTCTGCCGCAAGCTGGTGGCCGCCGACCCCGGCCGCCGCTTCCCGAGCGCCCAGGTGGCCGACCTGGGGCGGAAGGGGGCGGCCGACTTCCACCGCCAACTCGTGAAGGGCGACCTCGCCAGCGAGTACGAGAACGACCTCCGGGTGTGGCTCGAACGCCTCGGTTGACTCGCCCCTTTCCCCGCCGCCTACAATCCCCTCGTGACACTCACACTCCTCAAGGCGGCGGCCCTCCTCGCGGTCCTCCTGGGCGTACTCGCCCTCGCGGCCCGCCTCGTGCCGCCGTCGGTCCCCGAGCGGGAGGGCAACCCGGTGGGCGAGAAGGTCGTCAAGACGGACGCCGAGTGGCGGACGCTGCTCACCCCCGAGCAGTACCGGGTGACCCGCCGGCAGGGGACGGAGCCGGCGTTCTGCGGCGGGCTCTGGAACGCCAAGGCGGACGGCGTGTACGTCTGCGTCTGCTGCGACCTGCCGCTGTTCGACAGCCAGGCCAAGTTCGAGTCGGGCACCGGGTGGCCGAGCTTCTTCGCCCCGACTTCCGAAGAGAACGTCTCCACGAAGACCGACCGCAGCCACTTCATGACGCGGACGGAACTCCTGTGCAGCCGGTGCGACGCCCACCTCGGGCACGTCTTCCCCGACGGCCCCAGGCCAACCGGCCTGCGGTACTGCCTGAACTCGGCCGCCCTCAAACTCGTGCCGCGGGGAGCGACCCCGCCCGCCGATCCCGGGAAGTGAAGCGGCGCGAAAAGCCGGCTGGACCGGGCCGGCCCCGGCGGCGATAATCATTTTTCCGTCGCCCTTACCTTACCCAGCTCCTATGCCGTTCGCGATCCCGCCGCCCGACCCCGCCCCCCCGCCCGTCCCCATCCTGCTGGTCGACGACAACCCCGTCGACCTGCGGTACGTTGAGGCCGTCCTCGCGCGGCCGGACTACCGATTCGTCCGGGCGGGCGGCGGGCGGGAGGCCCTCGCCTGCCTCGAGCGGGACGACTTCGCGGCCGTCATCCTCGACCTCCAGACGGCCGACCTGGACGGGTTCGAGACGGCCACGCTCGCCCGCCGGGCGGCCCGGTCGCGGGAGACGCCGATCCTCTTCGTGACCGCCGTGTCGGCCGCCTTCCCGGCCGAGAAGGCGTATGAACTCGGGGCGGTCGACTACCTCGTCAAGCCGCTGGTCCCGGTCATCGTGCGGGCGAAGGTGGCCGTGTTCGTCGACCTGTACCGGAAGACCGAGCGGGTCCGCGAACTGGAGCGCGGCGGCCGGGTGCGGGCCGAGCGGGCCCTGCGACAGTCCGAGGAACGTTATCGCCTAGCGACGGCGGCCGCCGCCCTCGGCACCTGGGACTTCGACCCGGTGACCGGGCGGCTGGAGTGGGACGCCCGGTGCAAGGAGCTGTTCGGCCTGCCGCCGGACGCGGACGTGACGTACGACACCTTCCTGGCCGGCCTCCATCCGGACGACCGGGGGCGGGTACACGACCTCGCCGGGCGGGCGAGGGACCCGGCCGGGGCGGGGAGTTTCGACGCCGAATACCGCACGGTCGGGCTGGCCGACGGCGGCATCGAGCGGTGGGTGCGGGCGACCGGGCGGGGGTACGCGGACGGCGGCCGGGCGGTCCGGTTCATCGGGACCGTCCACGACGTGACCGCCGAGAAGCGGGCCGCCGACGCGCTGACGGAGGCCGACCGGCGGAAGGACGAGTTCCTGGCCACCCTCGCCCACGAGCTGCGGAACCCCCTCGCCCCGCTCCGCAACGGCCTCCAAATCCTCCGGGCGTCGGGCCCCCGGGGGCCGGCCGCCGACTTCGCCCTCGACACGATGGACCGCCAGCTCCGGCACATGGTCCGGCTCATCAACGACCTGCTCGACGTGTCCCGGGTCAGCCGCGGGGTCGTCGACCTCAAGCGGGAGCGGACCGACCTGGCGGCCGTCGTCCGCGGGGCCGTCGAGGGCTGCGGGTCGGCCGCCGACGCACTCGGCCGCACGTTAGCGGTGGACCTGCCGGCCGCCCCGGTGTGGGTGGACGGGGACCCCGCCCGGCTCACCCAGGCGGTGACGAACCTGCTCGACAACGCGATCAAGTACACGGACGCCGGCGGGCGGATCGGGGTGACGGTGTGCGAGGCCGGCGGCACCGCCCGGGTGGCCGTGCGGGACAGCGGGATCGGCATCCCGGCCGACGCCCTGCCCCGGGTGTTCGACCTGTTCCGCCAGGTCGACCCGTCCCTGAGCCGGTCCCGCGGCGGGCTCGGCGTCGGGCTGACGCTCGCCCGCCGGCTGGTCGAACTCCACGGCGGCACGGTGACCGGACACAGCGACGGGCTGGGACATGGGAGCGAGTTCGTTATGAAGTTGCCGCTGAACGCCGGGCCGACCCCCGAGCCCCCCCCGCCGCCCCCGGCGGCCTCCACGCCCGCCCGCCGGGTGCTGGTCATCGAGGACAACCGGGACGGGGCCGAGACCCTGCGGATGCTCCTCGAACTCGACGGGCACGAGGTGGCGGTGGCCTTCGACGGCCCCGCCGGCGTCTCCGCCGCCCGCCACTTCGGGCCGGACGTGGTGGTGTGCGACATCGGCCTGCCCGGCCTGTCCGGGTACGACGTGGCCCGGGCCCTCCGGGCCGACCCGGCCACGGCCGCCGCCCGCCTCGTGTGCGTCAGCGGCTACGGCCAGGCCGAAGACCGCCGCAAGGCCCGCGAGGCCGGCTTCGACGAGACCCTCGTCAAGCCGATCGACCCCACCACCCTCGGCCTCATCGTGACGGGGAACACCACCATTTAGCCGCTGGCACGCTCGGGCGGCTGTCGAAGTGCCCCCGAATTCTCCCGCTTTTTCGAAGCGTGAACGCCACATCCCACGTCGGGATAAACACATCGGGAGACCGCTACCGCTTTTACCGGGAGTGCGGGGGAATTGGGAGAGTTCGGGCGGATTCGCGGTTCCGACGATGCACTCCTCACAGAAATGAACAAAGCCCAGGGACGGCCGTCCCTGGGCTTTCGGGTGTGACTTCATCGCGCGCCGCCGTCGCTCACTTGTTGAGCGACTTCAGGAACGCGACCACGTCGAGGAACTCGCCCGGCGACATGGTCGCCGCCAGCCCCTCGGGCATGCTGCTCTGCTTCAGCGGCGTCTTCGCCTCCACGTCGTCCTTCGCAATCGTAATCTTGTCCTTGCCGTCGAAGACCACGAGCGGGCCGCCGGTCGCGGTCGCGTCGCTCACCACCAGGCCGGTCACGGTCTTGCCGGCCGCCGTCTGCACCCGCACGGTCAGGTACTTGGCGTCCACCTCGGCGTTCGGGTCGATGATCGACTCCACGATCTTGTACGCCGGCAGCCGCTTGCCGACCGGGCCCTTGCCGTCCACGTTGCCGTCCATCTGCGGGCCGTAGTCGGCCCCCTCGTTGAACACCTTGTGGCAGGCGATGCAGTTGCGGCGGAAGACGGCCTTCCCGTTGTCCGCGTTGCCGCCCTTCATGGTCGCCAGCGAGGCCATCGCCTTGTTCCGCTCCTCGGCCGACTTCTGGTCCTTGCCGAGGAGGATTTGCAGGTCCGGGACCGCCTGAGCCCCGACCTTCGCCTGCGCCATCACGCCCTCGATGACCTTCTTGCCGGCGGCGTCGTCCTTGGCCACCACGTCCCCCTTCAGGTAGGCCCCGGCCCACCCGGCCTGGGTCGCCCCCAGGGCGGCCTCGGCGACGTACTGCACCCACGGGTCGGCCCCCACGCGGAGGGCCGCCAGCACGGCCGCCGCCGACTCGCCGTTCGGGTAGAAGCTCAGCCCCCGGCACGCCTCGGCCCGCACCCGCGGGTTCTCGTCCTTGGCCGCCGCCTTCAGGGCCTCGAACGCCATCGGCAGCCGCTCCCGCTCGTCGGCCGCCTCCTTCACGGCGGCGGCCCGGGCGTCGGGCGTCTTGGCGGCGAGGACCTGCTTCAGGAGGTCGGCGTCGACCGCGTGGTGGCTCTGGAGCGTGTACAGGGCCTCGCAGCGGAGGCGGTCGAACGCCTTGTCCGCCGGGTCGAGCTTGCCCACCCACGCCTTCACGGCCGCCACCACCTCGGCCGTCGGCCGGTCGCGGAGTTCGGCCCGGGCGTGGTACCGCGTCCGCCACTCGTACTCGCGGAACTGCTCCAGCAGTTCGGCCACCGACTTGCCGAACTGGGTGACCGGCTTCAGGAGCGGCTTGTCCTTGTACACGAGCCGGTAGATGCGGCCGTTGACGTGGTCGCGGTTCGGGTCCCGCTGGCTGTACTGCATGTGGCCGATGAGCGGGTTGGCCCAGTCGCCGAACCAGAGGGCCCCGTCCGGCCCGACCTGCGGGTCGACCGGGCGGAAGTGCTTCTCGGTGGACTTGATGAGGTCGAACGCCGTCTTCGGGTCCTTCGGGTCGTGCCGCACGCGGGTGCCCTTGAACCCGGCCCCGTCGTCGGCGAACGTCCACCGCGGCAGCCCGTTCGTGTTGATCACGCAGGCGTAGACGAACTGCCCCTGGACGTCGTCCGGGAACTGGCGGGTGACGAGGAACTCGCTCCCCACCACCGGCCGCATCCCCTCGGTCGGGAAGACCGGGTTGGCCCCCTTGCGGCCCTGGTACTGTGCGCCGCTCAGGAGCGTGTCCCAGTGCTGGTTGGCCCCGGTCCCGTCGCCGCAGAAGCCCTGGCCCCACTCGTTGAAGACGTAGCACCACGGGTTCCCGTACCCCGGCGTGTTGTAGTGCCGGACCTTGAGCGTCCGCGGGTCGAGGACGTAGCTGCCGCTGGACCCGAAGTTGCGGAACGGCCCCCACGGCGTCTCGACGGCCGTGCTCATCGACACCCCTTCGAGCATGTGCAGGAGCCCGCCGTGGCTGAACTCGAAGGCGTTGACGGTGTGGTGCGTGTCCTGGGTCGCCCACCCGTCGATCAGGTGGACCACCTCGTCGGCCTTGCCGTCCCCGTCCGCGTCCTTGAGGAAGATGAGCCGCGGCTGGTCCACCACCAGCACGCCGCCGTTCCAGAACTCGAACCCGGTCGGGCAGTGGAGCTTGTCGTAGAAGGTGGTGCACTTGTCCGCCTTGCCGTCCCCGTCGGTGTCCTCAAGGATCAGGAGCTTGTCGGCCGGCTTCGGGTCGCCCGGCTTCCACTGCGGGTAGCTCGGCATGGTGCTCACCCACAGCCGGCCCTTGTTGTCGAACCCGAGCTGCACCGGCTTGGCCAGCTCGGGGAACTGCTTCTCGTCGGCGAATAGCTTGATCTCGAACCCCGGCGGCACGGTGCAGGTCTTGAGCAGGTCGTCCGGCGGGAGGATGCGGGGGCCGTCGGGCGACTCGGACTTCGCCACCTGGCCGAACCGCGTCGGCGGGGTGAACAGCTCGCCCGTCTTGCTGTCGTCGGGCTTCTCGGCCACCGGCTTGCCCTGGGCGATGTCCCAGACGTAACGGTCGCGGACGGCCACCATGTTGCGGTTCTTGACGTACTCCAGCGGGAACGTCTCGGTGTCGAACGTCCGCCGCCCGCCGTAGACGTACCAGCCGTTCACCATGCGGTAGTCCTGGGCGTGGACCCACGACTTGTCGTTGATCGCGGCCCGCAGCTTCTCGAACTCGGACGTGCCGAGCTTGGCCGGGTTCGCCGGCCCGAACAGGGCCTTGTCCAGCAGCCCGCCGACCTCGCGGTCGCCGGCCTCGGTCACGTGAACGCCGTTGATCGTGAACTGCATCCCCGGCTTGGCCGAGAACGCGGCGAGGGTCGGCCCGTACAGGTCGACGAACGGCAGGCCGCGGGCCTTCGCCACCTCGGCGGTCGCGTCGGCGTACAGCTTCAGGTTGGCGTTCTCGGCCTCGCCGGTCGGCAGCATTGGGTCGCCGGTCGGCTCGAAGGCGAGCGGCGACACGAGGACGAACCGCGGCGGCGAGCCGGCACGGTCGCGGGGGTACTGCTTCGAGAAGTCGTCCACGAACTTGGCGTAGTCGGCCTTGTACTTGTCGAGCCCCGCCTTGCCGGCGAACGACTCGTTCCACCCGAAGAAGCAGACGAAGGTGTCCGGCCCGAAGGCGGCGAGGGGGTCGTCGAGCTTGGTGTAGTCGTTCGGCCGCTGGCGGAGCCCGACCTCGTCGGCCGGCCAGGCGAAGTTGCGGACGGCCAGCTCCTTGTCGGCGAACCGCGTCTGGAGCATGGCCTCGAAGTGGCCGAACAGGTTCATCCGCTCGGCCGTGCTGTTGCCCACCAGCGCGATGTGCTCGCCCTTGATGACCTCCAGCGGGAGCTTCGCCGGCGGCAGGTCGGCCGCCTTCTCGGGCTTCGGCTTGGGCTTGAGGGCCTCTTCCGCCTTGCCGACGGGGGCCGGCTTCTTCTCCTTCTGTTTCGCCTTCTGGGACAGGGCTTCGTTGGTGGACACGAGGGCCACGGCGGCCAGCAGTGCCGGCAGCAGCAGCACCCGCGGGAGGCGGGAGAGGGTCATGCGGCGGACTCCGAGCGGGAAGGGGGCGGACGGGGTGGGATACCGTCAGATTAGTAGGCCCGGGCGAAAAAGAAAATGCGCACCGCGGTTCCGCGCGTCCCGCGCTTCACCCCCGCGTCCCCGGCACCTCGGCCAGGGCCGCCAGGTCGGACCGCGTGCGGCCTTCCAGCGCGAACGCCAGCAGCGTGCCGGCCAGCCCGGTGACACTGAGCACGGCCACCGCGAACGGGTCTTGTAAGCCCTGCCACGCCAGCAGGGCCACGCTCAGGAGGGGCACCGCCGTCGCGGCCGCCCGGAAGCGGCCCAGCTGGCGCTCGGCGCGGCGCAACGCGGGGGCGTCGGCCGGGGTCGGGCCGTGGGGGCCGAGCAGCGCCGGGTAGAGCACCCGGACCGACACGAACGTGACGATGAAGTACGGGTACGTGCCGGCGATCAGCCCGCACAGGACGAGGCCGAGGCCGAAGTGGAGGTACGCCCCCGGCCCCTGCGGGGGCGGGCCGGCCGCCGCCAGGAGGGCGAGCGGCCAGACGATCCCCGCCGTCACCCAGCAGCCGACGCACACGGCGGCCGTCATCCCGCCCGTGTTCAGGCTCTTGCGGCGGAGGCGGGCCAGCTCCTCCGCGGCGGGCGGGTCGCCGGCGTCGACCCGCCGGAGGCCGCGGGCCACCGGCCGCATGGCCAGCGCGAAGAACAGCATGCCGAGGGGGAAGAAGATGCCGTTGACGGCCACCATGATCGGCTCGAACACGGCCGCCGCGTCCGGCCAGTGGGCGATGATCTCGGCCCGGTTGTACGAGATGTTGAAGGCCGACCCGAGCATGTTGGGGGCCAGCCCGGGCGGGTAGATCGTGAGCAGCGGGTGCCGCCGGACGGCCGCCCGCCACCCGCCGGGGGTCGGCCGCACGAGTTCCCGCGTCGCCGGCTTGAGGCACAGCTCCAGCTCGCGGGCCAGGTCGCCGGCGGTCGCGGGCCGGCGGTCGGGGTCGGGGTCGAGGCAGCGGAGCAGCACCTCCCGCAGGCCCGGCACGTCGCCGTCGTCGAACGCGGCCACCGCCCCCGGGGCCGGCCCGGCCCGCCGCATCTCGGCGAGGGCGGCGAGCGTCCCGGGCCAGTCGCCGAGCATCCGCTCGTTCCCGAACGGGCGGGTGCCGGTGCGGAGTTCCCAGAGCGTGACGGCCAGCCCGAACAGGTCGGCCCGGCCGTCGAGGGTGTCGGGGGCCCGCGGGTGGTCGGGGTTGAAGGCTTCGAGGTGTTCGGCCGCCATGTACGCCAGGCTGCCGCCGAAGAAGGCGGCCGGCCCGGCCCCCTCCAGCTTCGAGCAGCAGCCGACGTTGAAGTCGGCCAGCAGCGGCTCCCCCTCGGCCGTCAGCAGCACGTTCGCCGGCTTCACGTCGCGGTGCAGCACGTCCTGCCGGTGGGCGTATTCGAGGGCGGCGGCGAGCTTCACCCCGAGGGCGCAGACGGCCGCCGGCCAGCTCCGGGCGGCCCACTCGCGGCGGACGGGCGAAGACGAGGGCGGCACCTCGCCGCGGCGGTCGAGGGCGGCGTCCACGGCGTCGAGCAGCGTCCGCCCGCACCGCCCCGCGGGGTCCACCCGGCGGACCTCCTCGAGCACGCCCAGGAGAGTGCCGCCGGGGAGGTACGGCATGTACACGAGGAGCAGCCCGCGGGCGGGGAGCACCCGCTGGTCGTACACGCGGACGACGTGCGGGTGGTCGAGCCGGGCGAGCGTCTGGGCCTCGGCCCCGCGGACGGCCGACACCTTCAGCGCCACGAGCCGCTGCATGGTGAGCTGGCGGGCGAGAAAGACCTTGGCGAACTGGCCCTCGCCCAGCAGCGCGAGCAGGTCGAAGTCGTCGAGCCGGTCGCCGGCCACCACCTCGACCGGGGCCCGGGCGGCGTGGACCGACGTGGACCGGGCCGGCTCCGACCCGCCGAGCATCCGGGCCAGTTCCTTCGCCCGCGCCGGGAAGCGGGCGAAGTAGTCCGCCGGGGCGACCGCCTGCCCGGCCTGCCGGCGGAGGTGGTAGTCCTCGTAGAGCAGGTCGCTCGGCGGGCCGCCGGCGGCGGAGAGTTCGGGGAAGGAGGCGACGTACTCTTCGAGCGGCCGGGCGAGGTCGCGCTGGAGGCGGCAATCGAGGTCGAGCTTGACGAGTTCGACGAGGACGAGGCGGCGGACGGCCGGCGGGGCGGCGGGGAGGAAGTGGCCCACGTCGGGCGGGCCGGGGTCGGCGTCCCACGCCCGGGCGAACGCTTCGAGCCGGTCGGCCACGTCGGACCAGACGCGGGTCGAGGCGTCGAACGGGACGGCCGGGGATGCGGCTGGAAGTTCAACGGACATCGCGGACGCACCGGAAACGCACGACGGGCCGGGCGGTAACGAGGTTACAATACGACCGCCCGCCGCCCGCCGGGAGGGGACGCTCCGTTCCCTTCGTCCCCTTGCGGGCGGCCGCGAACCCGGAGGACTCCCGTGGCCGATGCCGCCCCCGACCCGCTGGCCGACCGCGTCCGCCGGCACGACCCGGCCGCCCTCGCCGCCTTCCTCGAACAGAGGCGGCACGCCCTGCACGCCTTCGTCGAACACCGCCTCGGGGCCGCCCTACGCGGCAAACTCGAACCGCAGGACGTGCTCCAGGAACTGGCCGTCAAGGCCCTGAAGGAACTGCCGAACACCGACCTCGGCACCCGCGACCCGTTCGGCTGGCTGTGCCACCTGGCCGAGCAGTGCATCGTGGACGGGCACCGCCACTTCTCGGCCGGCAAGCGGGCGAGCGGCCGGGAAATCCCGGGCAACATGCCGGCCGGGGAGGGGAGCCAGGACCTCATCGCGCTCCTGGCCGCGAGCATGACGACGCCGACCCAGGCGGTCGTCCGCAACGAGCGGCAGCGGCGGTTGCAGGAGGTGCTGGCGTCGTTCCCGCAGGAACAGCGGGAGGCCCTCCGGCTCCGCTACGGCGAGGGCCTGCCGACGAAGGAGGTGGCCGCCCGCCTCGGCAAGACGGACGTGGCCACCCGGGTGCTGCTGACGCGGCTGGTGCAAAAGCTCCACGACCTGCTCGAACCGGGCGAGGGGTGACGGCGACGAAGGCGGAAGGAGGACTGAAGAGACCCCGCCTTCCGCCTTTCTTGGTAACACTCCCCCGTCGTTCGTCGCTCCTCCCGGCGTGGGGTTGGGCAAATGGGCTCAGCCCGACGAACTCAAGAAACGGGAGTGATGTCATGAAGAAGTTTTTCCTCAAGGTGGCGGCCGTGGCGGTGGTGTTGGCGGCGAGCGGGGTGGCCTCGGCCGCCCCCCCGGGCGTGTCGGTCAAGGGGAGCGTGAACGGGAACAACAACTCGTTCACGGCCCGGAACGTGGCCGGCGGGCTCAAGGTCCGGGAGAGCTTCAACGGCAACAACAACTCCACCCGGATCGGGGCCGGCGTGGGGCCCTTCCTGGGCGGCGGGGTGAACGGGCCGGTGAAGATCAAGGACAGCTTCAACGGCAACAACAACTCCACCCGGATCGGCGGGGGGGCGTTCGGCGGGGGGGTGACGGGGCCGGTCAAGGTCAACGGGAGCTTCAACGGCAACGGCAACCTCACGAAGATCGGCGGGGGCGTCGGCGGGGGGCCGGTGAAGATCAAGGACAGCTTCAACGGGAACAACAACACCACGACGATCAAGGGCGGGTCGGGCGGGGCCAAGGTGAACGGCAGCTTCAACGGCAACGGGAACACCGTCACCATCAACTGACCGCCGGGGGCTTCGGCCCCCTCTTCTTTTCCCCCACTGGCCCGCATGGAGACGACGATGGCCCGCAAGCTCTTCCGCCCCGGGCTCCTGAGCCTGGGGCTGTTGGGCGCGGCGGTGGCGACTGCCGCCGACCCCGCCCCCGCCCCGAAGGCCGACCCGGCGAAGGCCGCGAAAGGACCCGACATGACCCGCAAGGTGATCCGCTGGCCCGGCGGGTGGATGTACAAGGACGAGCCCGGGGTGATCTACCACACCGACGGGACGAAGGACGGCAAGCGAACGACCGTCTCCGGCCCGACGACGGTCATCACCGACAGCGGGAACGGGAACAACAACCACATCGAGATCGACACCGGCGGGAAGCCGGGGCTGACGGTGCTGCGGAACGTCCGCAACGGGAGCAACAACACCATCAAGGTGACGCCCGAGGGGGTGGTGATCGACGCCACCCCGAAGGCCCCGGCCCCGCGGCCGGCCGACAAGAAGTGACGGGCGTGAAGTGAAAGCCAAAGCCCACCCGTTGCGACGGGTGGGCTTTTGTCATTCCTAACCCGCGTCCGCCGCCGGCGGCCGGACGATCCGCAGCCGCTCCGGGGCGGCCAGCAGCCGGGCTCACTTCTGCGCCTCCGTCGGGTCCTTCGGCACGGCTCCACCCCTCGCACCGGCCCCACGTCGCGACGCCACGAGGGAATTCTAGAACGCCGGGAAGGGCGGCCGCCACCGCCGCCCTCATACCAACTCGGCGATCGGCGTCCCCTCGTCCATGATCGAGAACGGCCGGCCGGTGTGGTCCTTGAACGCCAGCGTGCGGTCGATACCGAGCTGGTGGTAGACGGTGGCGAGCAGGTCGGCCGGCACGAGGGCCCGGTCGATCGGGTGTTCGGCCTTGCCGTTCGTTTTGCCCACCACCACGCCGGGCTTGAGCCCGCCGCCGGCGACGAGGACGGAGATGGCGTTCCCCCAGTGGTCGCGGCCGGGGGTGGGGTCGGCCGGCAGCCCGGTGTTGATCCGCGGCGTGCGGCCGAACTCGCCCATGACCAGCACGAGCGTCGTGTCGAGCAGCCCGCGGTCGTCGAGGTCTTCGACCAACGCCGCCACGGCACGATCGACCACCGGCACCTTCGCCCCGTGCCCCTTCAGCAGGCTGGAGTGGTCGTCCCAGTACGGCATGTCCACGGTCACGAACGTCACCCCGGCCTCCACCAGCCGGCGGGCCATGAGGGTGTACCGGGCCCACGGTGAGGTGCCGTAGCGGTCGGCCGTGCGGGGGTCTTCGCGGTCGAGGTCGAAGGCCGCGCGGGCCTGGCTCCCGAGGACCAGGTCGAGGGCCTTCCGCTGGAAGTGGTCGAGGGCGTCCATCTGCCCGCTGGCGTCCACCTCCCGGCGGACGGTGTCGAGCCGGCGGAGGAGGCCGACGCGGTCGGCGCTCGGGTCGGCCAAAGGGTCGAGGGGAGGGGCGGCCTTCGCCGGCCCGGCCCCGCCGAGGGAGCCGAGCCACTTCGGGGAGCCGACGCGGACGCCCGAGTTCACCCCGAGGTACTTCTGCTGGCGGTCCACGTCGAACGGCTCGAACGGCCCGCCGAGGTAGGCCGCCCCCATGTACCCGGGGAACAGGTAGACCGACTCGGCCGCCGGCAGCCCGACGTAGGCCGGCAGCCCCGGCCGGTTGCTCCCCTTCACACGGCTGACGTAGGAGCCGAGCGACGGGAACTTGGCGGCCTTGTTCCCCGTCGTCGCCCCGAAGCGGCCGGTGGCCATCCAGTGGGCGGCCGCGAAGTGGTCGCCGGTGTCGTGGTGGAGCGACCGGACGAGCGAGACCTTGTCCGCGACGCGGGCCACGTCCGGCATCAGGGCGCTGACCCGCGTCCCCGGCACGGCGGTGTCGATGGCCCCCCACGGCCCGCGGTACTCGGAAGGGGCGTCGGGCTTCGGGTCGAACGTTTCGAGCTGGCTCGGCCCGCCGTCGAGCCAGATGAGGATGACGCTCGTGGCCGGCGACGACGGGGCGGCCGCCTTCGCCCGCAGGTAGTCGGGCAGGCCGAGCCCCGTGAGGCCCAGGAAACCGGCCTTGAGGGCGGCCCGGCGGGTGACGCCGTCGGCGGGGCGGCCCGCGGGGCCGGAGCGGAGGGTGAGCATGCGAGGTGATCCCGGCGGGAGGGCGGGGCAGACCTTCACCATAGCAGGGCGGCCGGGCCGGCCGCAAAGGAAATACCGCTGGTCGCAGGGAAGCACGGCTGATCGCCGAGCAACGGGGGCCACGGGAACGGCGAGGCCGGCCGCTTCGAAAGCGGCAAATACGGGAACAGCGGCTGCTACGGCCTGGAACCGCGGGCCGGGTATGCCCCGTGCCTTCGAAGGGCGTGCCGTGACGGCCGACGCGAGTCCGGATTTCGGCGACGCTCCCGCGTTACCGCATTTTTGGGGAGCGGTTCCACAACCCACACCGTGACTGAGTCTTGCGGCAATCGCGTCTCGAAAAAGCGGGAGAATCCGGGAACGGCCCTTCGCAGGAACCCACAGCCCGGTCGCCAGCCGGCCGCGTACAACAGCGGAAACCGCCGTCCGCGTCACCCCCGGGAGTAAGCATGAGCCGCGCCGCGTGTCTGGTCGCCGGGCTCGTCCTGTCCGCGGGCCCGGTCCGGTTCGCCGCCGCCGACATCCACGTTTCGCCGACCGGGGACGACGCCGCCCCGGGCACGGCGGACCGCCCCCTGCGGACCCTCGAAGGCGCCCGCGACGCCGCCCGGAAGGCGACGGGGGCCGGCGGCGTCACCGTCTGGCTGCGGGGCGGCACGTACCCCCGGGCGGGCACCTTCGAGTTGTCGGCCCTCGACTCGGGCACCGCCGCCGCCCCGACCGTCTACCGCGCCGCCCCGGGCGAAACGCCCCTCCTGCTGGCCGGCCGCGTCGTCCGCCCCGACGAGGCCCGCCCGGTGTCCGACCCGGCCGTCCTCAAGCGGCTCCCGGAAGCGGCCCGGGCGAAGGTGGTGGAGCTGGACGGGAAGGCCCTCGGTCTCAAGCACCTCGGCCCGTGGCCGGACCTCGTGGCCGACAACGGGGGCGTCGTCGAGGTGCACTTCGACGGCCGCCGGCTGCCGCTCGCCCGCTGGCCGAACGACGAGCCGGCGACCATGAAGGGCGTCCTCGACCCCGGCGAGGGGAAGGGGCCGGGCGCGGCCGGTGGTACCTTCGAGTACCGCGACGACCGGCACGCCGCCTGGCCGGACGACGGGGTGTGGCTCACCGGCTACTGGCGGGTGCCGTGGCAGATCGAGACCGTGCGGGTGAAGGCCGTCGACCGGGAGAAGCGCACCGTCACGCTGGCGAAGCCGGTGGCCGGCGGCATCGGGTCGAAGTTCGCCCGCCCGAACGGCTCGGGGAAGGAGCCGTACTGGGTCGTCAACCTGCTCGAAGAACTCGACCACCCCGGCGAGTGGTGCCTCGACTTCCCCACGGGCAAGCTCTACCTCTGGCCGCCGGCCGACCTCAGGGCGGGGTCGCTCGTCGTCTCCGACCTCGCCGAGCCGGCGGTCGCCGTCCGCGGGGCGTCGTGGCTCACGCTCCGCGGCCTCACGCTGGAGGGCGGGCTCGGCGACGGGGTCGCGGTGGCCGGCGGGCGGGGCGTGCTGGTGGCCGGGTGCGAGGTCCGCGGCTTCGGCCGCTCGGGGGTGGTCGTGGCGGGCGGCGAGGGTCACGCGGTGCGGTCGTGCGACCTCCACCACCTGGGCGACACCGGCGTCGTCCTCGAAGGGGGCGACCGGCCGACGCTCACGCCCTGCCGGCACGCCGCCGAGAACAACCTGATCCACCACGTCGGCGAGGTCAAGCGGGTGTACGCGGCCGGGGTGAACGCCGGCTTCCCGCCCCGCGTCGCCGTCGGGGCCCGGGTGGCGAACAACCGCGTCCACGACGCCCCGCACGCCGGCGTCCTCTACGGCGGGATCGACAACGTCCTCGAACTCAACGACGTCTCCCGCGTCTGCCTCGTGTCCGACGACATGGGCGGGCTGTACACGACGCACGACTGGACGAGCCGGGGGAACGCCGTCCGCCACAACTTCGTCCACGACAGCCCGAAGGCCCACGGCGTCTACCTCGACGACGGCGACAGCGGCGACGCCGTGAACGGGAACGTCTTCTTCAAGGTGGACACCGGCGTGTTCGTCGGCGGCGGGCACGACAACCTCGTGAGCGGGAACGTGGCCGTCGACTGCAAGGCGGGGGCCCACGTCGACGCCCGCGGCGTGGCCCGGGGGTACAACGCCGGGAACAAGACGCTCGTCGGCCGGCTGCGGGCGGTGAACCCGGACAAGGCCCCGTGGAAGGAGCGGTTCCCGAACCTGGCCGGCATCCTCGACAACCACCCCGAACTGCCGACGGGGGTGTCGTTCGCCGACAACCTGTTCGTCCGCTGCGGCAAGGGCGTGGACCGGCGGGCGAAGGCGGACGAGTTGCGGTTCGTCGCCTTCGGGAAGAACCTCGAAGTGGCGGCCGACCCCGGCTTCGTGGCCGCCGACCGCCTCGACTTCCGGCTGGTGCCGGACGCGATCCCGTACCGCGAACTGCCCGGCTTCAAGCCGATCCCGCTCGACCGCGTCGGGCCGCAGCCGGACGAGTACCGGCCCGTCGTCCCGCCGGCCCGCTGACCACGCCCACACCCCGGAGGCCCTCCCGTGCGAACCGCGTCCGCCTTCCTCCTGGCCGCCGCTTTCGGAGCAGCGGCGACGCCCGCCGGCGCGGCCGTCAAGCCGCACCCGCTGTTCGCCGACCACGCCGTTCTCCAGCGCGGGGTGGCCGTTCCGGTCTACGGCACGGCCGACCCCGGGGAGCCGGTCACGCTCACCCTCACCCGCCCCGACGGGACCACGACCGGGGCGAAGGAGCCGGTGGTCACCGGGCCGGACGGGGCGTGGCTGTTCACCCTCCCCGCCGACCTGAAGCCGGGCACCGGGTACGCCCTGACCCTGACCGGGAAGGGGAATGCCGTCACGCTGAAAGACCTCGCCGTCGGCGACGTGTGGGTCTGCTCCGGGCAGTCGAACATGGGCATGGCGGTGCGGAGCAGTGCGGACGCGGAGGCCGTCGCCGCCGGCTCGAAGAACCCGAAGCTGCGGCTGTTCACCGTCAAGCTCAAGGCGTCCCCCGAGCCGTTGACCGACCCTATGGACTTCGGCCACCTTACGAAGTGGGTGGAGGCCGGGCCGGACACGGTGCCGACCTTCTCGGCCGTCGCCTACCACTTCGGGGCGGCCCTCCGGAAGCGGCTCCCGGGCGACGTGCCGGTCGGCCTCATCCAGTCGGCCTGGGGCGGCACCCCGGGCGAGGCGTGGGTGAGCAAGGACGCCCTGAACGCCGTGCCCGAATTGCGACACTACCACGACAAGCTGCCGGCCGCGGTCCGGGCGTTCGACCCCGCGAAGGCCGAGGCCGACTTCAAGGCGGCCCAGGCCAAGTGGGCGGCGGCCGCCGCGGAGGCGAAGGCCGCCGGCAAGCCCGAGCCCCGCAAGCCGGTCAAGGCCCCCGACCCGAAGACCTCCCAGGGGTCGCCGAGCAACCTGTTCAACAGCATGGTGCTGCCGCTCACCCGCTACCCGGTCCGCGGGGTGATCTGGTACCAGGGCGA
>JANPKP010000007.1:0-25267 GCA_031426095.1 Gemmataceae bacterium | reverse complement strand
CTCGACGAGCGCCAGCACCTCGCCCATCGCGTCCCCCATCGTACGGTCCACCGAAAAGCCGCCGGGGTAGTCCATGATGCCGTTGCCGAGCATCCCGAGGCCGATCGGGATCGGGCCGTTGGTCTTGTACACCAAGAAGCCCTTCACCTTCCGGTAAGCTGGGATCGGCAGGGTGCCGCCGTACCCGTTCTGCTCGGCCTTCAGCCAGTCGTTGATGTCGTTGACACCCAGCTTGGACGCCAGCCTACGGGCTTTCCTCAGTACGGTCAGCACGTCGTCCCGCTCCGCACTGATCTGCAACTCGTTCACCAAGTCCATAACGACCTCTGGTCGGAGTTACCGCCGGACCCAGGATTCCAACTGCGATTATTGCGTCCTTTCTGCCTCGTGCAACGTCAGTAGACCGGTTGCTTAAATCGTTCCGCAGCAGACGGTTAAACAATACTCACCAGTCAATCTGCGCGGCCCGCGGTTCGGACTTCGGTCCGGCTTGGGTCAGCATTCCGCTTGCGCTTGCCGGTAAGACGTGACACTCTGGGCGAAACTGCGGCGGGGGCACATGCCGGGCGACTTCACGGACTTCCAAACTCGGCCGGTTCAGGACGACCGACATAACCTCCCCCGGGTGCGGGTGACGGCCACCCACGCCGCGTCCGGCCGCAAGGCGTGGGCCGAGATGTGGGTCGGCCAGAAGACCGATGTCCTGGCCAAAGCGAACGCCCGGTTCGCCCGCCTGCTCGAATACGAGGCGGGCCGATGACCGGCCCGGAGGTGTGGAGCGACCTGATCACCCCCGAGCGGGCGGCCAAGGGCGACATGAGCCTGACCCGGCAGCCGAACCCCTACGCCAAACAATCCTTCATCACCAAGGCCCGCGTCGAGGACCGCTCCGTCCTCGGCCTGCTGATCGACAAAGGCCACCTGGACGAGCACCACCGGTACTACGGCGACAAGCTCCTCGAATGCCGCCACGCCTTCCTGTCGCCCGTCCGCCACCGCCCCCACCCGATGGGCCACCGGGGCGGGGCCGAGAGCACCGGGTTCGCCGCCGCCCTCTACGTCCGCGTCACCGCCCGCCTCACCGGCCCCCGCGTCCGCACCGTCCTCTACGCCCTGGCCGAGCGAGACGTCCGGCCCGCCATCGGCGACCTCCCCGCCGCCCCGGCCGTCTACCGGGACGCCTTCGAGCGGCTGGTGGACGCCACCGACGAGGAGCGGAAGCGGCTCCACGACGAGCTCGCGAATAATCCTTGCGCCAACCCGTAGAGACTGGTAGTGTGTTTCCGTCAGCGGGAGAACCGCGCCCAGTTTTTCACCCCGCCAAAGTGCGGGTTTTTTTGTCGGTCATGACCACACCCCATCTCACCCCCAAACAAGAAGCCTTCGCCCAGAAGTACGTCGAGTGCGGCAGCGCCGCCGACGCCTACCGCCACGCCTACGACGCCGGGAACATGAAGCCCGTGACCGTGCGCCGCAAGGCCGCCGAGCTGCTGGAACACGGCAGCGTTTCGGCTCGCGTGCGAGGCCTCCGCCAACGCCTCCTGGAGCGGCACGACGTGACGGTCGACAGCATCACCCGCGAGCTGGACGAGGCCCGCACCATCGCCCACGAGGACCGCCAGGCCACCGCCATGATCTCGGCGAGCATGAGCAAGGCCAAGCTCCACGGCCTGGTCGTGGACAAGAACGAGCACACCGGCAAGGACGGCCGGCCGCTCATCCCCGCGACCAAGGAGCAGAGGGACGCGGCCGTCGCGGCAGCCCTTGCCGCCGACCGCTGAGGACTACGCCCACTCCCGGCTGCTCGCCTACGCGGCGTTCCAGTGGCCCGGCTACCGGCCCGCCGCCCACCACCGGCTGATCGCCCGCCACCTCGAAGCGGTCGAGCGGGGCGACATCACCCGCCTGATGATCTTCATGCCGCCCCGCGCGGGCAAGAGCATGCTGGTCAGCGAATTCTTCCCGGCCTGGTATCTCGGCCGCAACCCGTCCCACTACCTGATCGCCGCCACCTACGCCCAGGAATTGGCCGACGACTTCGGCCGCAAGGTCCGCAACCAGATCGCCGACCCGTCCTTCCAAGCCGTCTTCCCCGGCTGCCGCCTCCAAGGAGACAGCCAGTCGAGCAAGCGGTTCCACGTCACCCGGAAGATACCCGGCGAGACGATCTCCACCGACCTGGACGGGGCCTACTTCGCCACCGGCATCGGCGGTCCGATGTCCGGCCGCGGGTCGCACCTGCTCCTGATCGACGACGCGGTGAAGAACCGGGAGGACGCCGAGAGCGCCACCCTCCGCCAGCGGAACAAGGACTGGTACACGTCCACCGCCTACACCCGGCTCATGCCGGGCGGCAAGATCGTTGTCGTCATGACCCGGTGGCATTCGGACGACCTGGCCGGCTGGCTGCTCGCCGAACACCCCCACGAGAACTGGACCGTCCTCTGCCTGCCCGCCATCGCGGAGGTGGAAGACGACATCGGCCGGAAGCCGGGCGACGCCCTGTGGCCCGAGTCGTTTCCGCTCACAGCCCTCGAAAACATCCGCAACTCCATCGGCTCGCGGGACTGGAGCGCGCTCTACCAGCAGCGGCCGACGCCCGCCGAGGGCGGCATCTTCAAGGCCCACTGGTTCAAGCGGTACGCCGCCCCGCAGCCCGACTACGAGATTGTCGTGCAGAGCTGGGACACGGCCATCAAGGCCGACCAGCTCAACGACCCGAGCGTCTGCACCACCTGGGGGGTACGCAGGGACGGCTTCGACTTGCTGCAAGTGCTGGTCCGCCGGCTCGAATACCCCGACCTGAAGGCCCTCGTCCGCAAGCAGGCGGAAGCCTTCGGCCCGGACGCCATCCTGATCGAGGACAAGGCGAGCGGCCAGCAACTGCTCCAGGACTTGAAGCGCGAAACGACCCTCCCGCTCATCGCCGTCATGCCCGAGCGGGACAAGGTCACACGGGCCAGCGGCGTCTCCGCCCTGGTCGAGGCCGGCAAGGTGTCGCTCCCGACGCACGCCGCATGGTTAACCGATTACGAAATGGAAATGCTCACCTTCCCCAACGCCGCCCACGACGACCAGGTGGATAGCACCACGCAATTCCTCGGCTGGGCGAGGGCACGCGCTCACGCGCCCGCCGTCCGCATCCGCAGCCTCTGATGGGCTGGTTCAACCGCAAGGCCCTGCCGCACCAGCGGCTGGAGGTGAAGTACGCCGCGTTCCTGTACGGGGCCGGGGCCGCCCGCTGGCTGGAGCGCCGGTTCGACGTCCTCGCCGCCGAGGGGTACGAACGGAACCCGATCGTCTACGCCTGCGTCAGCAAGCTGGCCCAGGCCGCCGCCTCGGTGGACGTCCAGCTCTACCGCCGCCGGGGCGGCAAGCTGGCCAAGATCGAGACCCACCCGCTCCTCACGCTCATGGAAAAACCGAACGCCGTCACGGGCGGGCGGAAGTTCCGCGAGACGCTGGCGACGTACTACCTCGTCGGCGGCAACGCCTACGTCCTCGGCACCGGGATGGACGAGCGGACGACCCGCCCGCCGAACGAGCTGTTCGTCCTGCCCACGCAGTCGGTCACGGTCAAGCCGGGCCGCAGCCTGATGCTCCCCGAGTCCTACGACTACCGGGACGCCGGGAATGCGATCGAACGCTTCCCGGTCAACCCGATCACCGGCCGGTCCGCCGTCTGCCACCTGAAGACCGTCAACCCGCTCAACCCGCTCCTCGGCCTCTCGCCGCTGGTCGCCGCCGCCTACGGGGTGGACGTGTTCAACAGCGGCCAGGCGTGGAATAAGGCCCTGCTCGATAACGGGGCCAAGCCGCCGGGCGCACTCATGGTGAAGGACGCGAGCGGGAACGCGGCGTCTCTGACCGACGACCAGTACGGCCGACTCAAGCACATGATCGACACCGAATACACCGGTGCCCGCAACGCCGGCCGCCCGCTCCTGCTCGAGGGCGGGCTGGAGTGGAAGGAAATGGGCCTGACGCCCGTGGACATGGACCACCGGGAAAACATGCTCACCAACGCCCGGTTCATCGCCGGCGTCTACCAGACGCCGCCCCAGCTCGTCAACATCCCGGGCGAATCGACCTACTCGAACTACGCCGAGGCCAAGCTGGCCTACTGGGCCGACACCGTCCTGCCGTTCCTCGGCAGCGTGCTCGAAGACCTGAACAACTGGCTCGCCCCGGCCTTCGGGGACGACCTGGTGCTGTGGTACGACGAGGAGATGATCCCGGCCCTGGAGCCGCTCCGGGCGGCCAAGTCGCTGCGGATCAACCAGTCCGAGTTCATGACGATCAACGAGAAGCGGCGGGCGATGGGCCTGGACGACGTCGACGGCGGGGACGTGGTGCTGGTGGCGAGCAGCGACATCCCGCTCGACCTGGCCGGGCAAATGACCCTGCCGGAGCCGGGCAGCCCGGCCGACCAAGGAGGGCAGGCGGAATGAATTTAACGAACGCCATCACGCCGCAAATGGCGGTGGAGATGTTGCGGCGGTGGGAGGCCGACTCGTGCACGCGGTGGTGCCGGAGCGCCCATCACTTTGCCCAGGAGATGATCCAGCTCTACCCACAACTCAAGCCGTTCGCCGAAGCCGACGACAGTACGAAGTACGGGGATTACATCGGCTTCGCCGACTCACTCCTCGACGCAGCGCTTGACCGCAAGCCGTGACCCTCGAACTCTACGACCACCTCGACACCCTCGAAATCCGCGTCCGCCGCGACCGCGACGACGCCGACGAGGAGCCGGGCACGACCGCCGTGATGGACGACCGGCACCTCACCCCGCCGCACCGCGGGCACCGTGACTGACCGCCGGACTGTTGCCCGCGTCTGGATTCGGGCGTTGGACCACTTCGAGGTCGTGCCACTCCGCCCCAAGAAGCCCGGCTTCCGGGCGCAGCTCACCCACGCCCGCAACGCGATGATCGTGGCCGCGTCGGAGTCCTATTCCGACGGCACCCACTTGCCCGCCCACCTGTTCGCCGCCCACGAGAAGAACCTGCGGGCGATACTGGTCGCGCACTACCGCGAGGTGGTGCCGTATTTCGCCGATCTCGCTGCCTCTCAAATCAAGCGACGGATGCAGCGGAAGGATGCCGAGGACGTTTACCAGTCGCTCACCGCCGAGTGGGTGACCCGTCAGGCGTTGGGCCGGGCCAAACTCATCGCCGACACCGACCGCGACGACGTGATGCGGGCCATCACCAGGGGACTCGAAGAGGGCCTCGGCACCGAAGCCGTCGCCAAGGACATCCGGGCCGTCACCGGCCTGACCCCGTTCCGGGCCGCCACCGTGGCCCGCACCGAGACCCACCAGGCCGCCACCTACGCCTCGCACGCGGCCGCAGAGCAGGCCCAGGACAAGTACGGCGTCCGGCTCCTCAAAAGCTGGCTGCCGACGCTCGACGCCCGCACCCGCCCCGACCACGCCGCGATGGCGGGGGCGAATGCCATCCCGCTGGACGAGCAGTTCCTCGTCGGCGGCGTCGGCATGGACCGCCCGGGGGACAGTAGCGCCCCGGCGGAACAGACCGTCAATTGTCGTTGCGCACTGGCTTATTCTGAGGCAGAGTAGGCGGATGCTAGCAGGCGTAAAATACGACGGGTCGCCAACATACTATTTCCTTGCCGATGTTCTGTCGACCCGGGACGCTACGGACTATTTCCGAAAAGAGATCGCGCGGGGAGCCGCAAGGCCGAAGGAGCGTCGATTCCATCTCAGGCGGCATGGCGAGGTCGTCGCTGTCATCAAATAACGAGCCGAGCAACTGCAAGAACACCAACCCTGCCATCCGGCGGGGTTTTTTATTGCCCACACACAGGGGAACCCCATGACCATCGAATACAAGTCGTTCGCCATCGAGGAACTGAAGGCCGAGGAGGAGGGGGGCACGCGACGCATCAAGGGCTTCGGCTCGGTTTTCAACAACACCGACACCCAGAACGACATCGTTATGCCCGGGGCGTTCGCCAAGAGCCTCGCGCGCCGGAAGCCGGTGTTGCTCTGGCAGCACGACACCACCCAGCCGCTCGGCCTGATCGACGTGGCCGAGGAGCAGCCGAAGGGCCTGTACGTGGAAAGCCCCATCGGCACCAAGGGCGTGTGCGAGTACGCCTACGAGCAGGCCAAGATGGGGTCCGTCACCGGCCTGTCCATCGGCTTTACCACCAAGAAATACTCCATCGACGCCAAGAAGGGCACCCGCTCCCTCGAAGAGGTCGAGCTGTACGAGGTGTCGCTCGTCACCTTCCCGGCCAACGCCCGGGCGACGATCACGCAAGTCAAATCACGGCCGGACACCATCCGGCGGTTCGAGGAATACCTCCGGGAGGGAGGTTTCAGCCACGAGGACGCGACGACCGTCGCCCTCCGCGGCTACAAGGCGCTGACGAGTCGGGGGGAGCCCGACGACGATTCGCCCGAGTGCCTGGCGGCCGCGACCGAGCGGCTGGCCACCCTGTTAACCCAATTCAAACTGTAAGGACACACCATGCCCCAAGAACTCATTGATAAAGTCGAAACGGCCCTGAAGGGGTTCGAGACTTTCAAGACCGAGCTGGCCGCCAAGGCCGCCAAGTTCGACGCCTTCGACGAGAAGAAGTTCGACGACATCCAGAAGGCCATCGCCGACGCGGTGGACGCCACCCAGAAGGCGGACGCCGAGAAGGCCGCCCGCATCGCCGCGATGGAGGAGAAACAGAAGCTGCTCGAAGCCGCCCTCAGCCGCCCGGGCAACCCGGCGAGCAAGACGGAACGGGCCGAGGAGGTCAACCAGAAGGCCACCTCCCTGTTCAACGAGTTCGCCCGCAAGGGGTCGAAGGACCGCCAGGAGGGGTTCGCCGAGTACGTCGAGCGTTCCAAGCTGTCCGACGACGACCGCACGCTGCTGACGAAGGCGATGACCGTCAACTCCGACCCGGACGGCGGTTACCTCGTCACCCCCGAACTCGGCGGCACGATCACCACGCTCGTCCGCGAGACGTCCCCGATGCGGCAGCTCGCCAGCGTCATCACGATCGGGTCCGACTCGCTGGAGTACATCCTCGACAACGACTTGGCCGGGGCCGGGTGGGTGGGCGAGACGCAGGCCCGCCCGGAAACCAGCACCCCGACGCTCGCCAAGCTGACGATCAACGTGAACGAAATCTACGCCCAGCCGAAGGCCAGCCAGAAGCTGCTGGACGACGCGGACGTCGACGTGGAGGCGTGGCTCGCCGGCAAGGCGTCACAGGTGTTCTCCCTGATGGAGAACACCGCGTTCCTGGTCGGGGACGGCGTGCTCAAGCCCCGCGGCCTCCTGACCTACCCGGCCGGCACGTCGCAGAGCCCCGCCCGGCAGGTGCAACAGGTGGTCAGCGGCAGCGGCTCGGCGTTCACCTACGACGGGTTCATCAACCTGATGTCCGCCCTCAAGGAGCCATACCAGGGCAACGCCTCGTGGATCGTCAACCGCCTCGGGTTCGGCTCGATGCTCCTCATCAAGGACGACAACAGCACCCCGATCTTCAACATGACCTACGACCGCAACGGCGGCCGCCCGTTCACCATCCTCGGCGCGCCCCTGTACTTCGCCAGCGACATGCCGACGGTGGCGACCAACGCCCTGGCGGCGGCTTACGGGGACTTCAAGCAGGCGTACCAGATCGTGGACCGCACTGGCATCCGCGTGCTCCGCGACCCCTACACCGACAAGCCGTTCATCAAGTTCTACACGACCAAGCGCGTCGGCGGCGACGTCATCAACCCGGAGGCTTTCGTCCTGGGCAAAATTTCGGCTTGATCAATCGGGGCGGGTTTCGGCCCGCCCCTCCCTGCAACTCACCACGAAAGGACTCACCATGCCAATTCGCTCCTCCCTCTATTCCTCGCTCGCGGCGACGACCCTGCTCGTCCCCGCCGTCCGCACCGCGGACGCCAACTCCGCCTCGATGGACCTCCGCGACTGCCGGTCCGCCGCCCTCCTGTTCGCCCTCGGCGACTCGGCCGACACCCTGTCCGGCACCAACAAGATCGAGCTGGAGGTGCAGGAGTCGGACGACAACAGCACGTTCACCGCGGTCGCCAACGCCGACCTGACGAACTACGTGACCGGCACCAACGCCGGCACGGCCGCCCTGATCGACGCCCCGGCGGAAGACCAGACTTCGGTCATCGTCGGGTACAAGGGGTACAAGAGGTACGTCCGCGGCGTGTTCAACTTCTCCGGCACGCACGCCACCGGCACCCCGACGGCGATCGTCGGCCTGAAGGACGGCAACCAGCTCCAGCCGGTGAACGCCAACACCTAAACCATTCCGGGGCGGCGGGTCGTCGCCCCTCTTTTCACGGAGGACGCCATGACCAACACCCCCAAGCACTACCAATTCCTGAAGACCGCCCAGGGCTCCCACGACGGCCTCACGGTCGCCACCTTCAACAGGGGCGAGACGCACGAACTCGCCGACGACCTGGCCGAGCAGTTTATGCACCAGGGCCTCGTCAAGCCGACGGCGAAGAAGGCATCGGACGCTACCGCCACGCCCGTCTCCAAGCCGGGCGAGGCGGGCGTCCCGCCCGCCACCCAGCACGTCGAGGAACTGGTGTCCGTGGCCCGCGACACGTACGGCCTGGACGTCGATTCCACGACGGGCGAGGACGAACTCCGCGCCGCCATCGAGCGGGCCGAGGCCGACCCGGAAAACCGCGAGACGAAGGTGACCGCCCCGGCGGAAGCCAAGCCCGCCAAGCCGGTCGCCACGAAGGCGAAGAAGGCCCACGCCGGCAAGACCAAGCACTAGGCGATGCGCCGCTCGCTCGCCGTCGTCACGCCCCCGGCCACCGACCCCGTCACGCTCGACGAGGCGAAGGCGTGGGGGCGGGTCGACGGCGGCGAGGACGACGCCTTGCTCGCGGCATTGATCTCCACCGCGACTGCGACCGTCGAGCAATACCTGAACCGGGCACTCGTCACGCAGACACTGACGCTCACCCTCGACCCGGCCGGCTCCGGCCGCACGCCGTGGGTGCCCGGCCACTTCGAGTTGCCGGTCAACTATTTCGACGGCGGCTTCCCCGACACGTTCGATTTACTCCGCGGGCCGGTCCAATCCATTTCCTCGGTCCTCACCTACGACACCAGCAACGTCTCCGCCACCTTCGACCCCGCCGGATACCGCCTCCAGGGCGACCGGCTCGTGCTCAACGACACCTACCACTGGCCCGGCAACCTCCGCGCCGCCGGGGCCTCCGAGGTCACCTACGTCGCCGGCTACGGCACCGCCAACGACGTGCCCCAGCCGATCAAGACCGCCATCCTGATGACCGTCGCCGCGATGTACGACTCCCGCGGCTCCTGCGACGACAACGGCTTGGCTCCGGGTGCCGCCCGCCTGCTCGCCCCCTACCGGCTGTTCCTGGCCCGTGGCGGCTAACTGCTGCGACTCGCTCGCCTCGCGCTTGAAGCGCCGCGTCACCCTCCAGGAGCGGACCCGCGTGCCCGACGGCCAGGGCGGGTTCGCCGAAACCTGGACCGACGTGGCGACGATGTACGCCGAAATCCTGCCGCAGAAGAGCTACGAGCGGTTCCAGGCCGCCCAACTCCAAACGCCCACCACGCACAAAATTACCACCCGCTACCGGGCCGGCGTGACGACCGCCCACCGCCTCGTCTGGGGTAGTCGGGTGTTCGACGTCAGGGGCGTCGTCAACCCCGGCGAGGCGAACGTCACCCTCGAACTCACCGCCACCGAACAACCCACCTGAAGGAGACCGCCATGACCGACTTCAAGACCCAGGCCCTCGGGGCCGTCCTCCCGCCCGGCAGCACCAGCCCCACCGGCACGCTGCCCGAAGGCGGCTACTCGATCACGGTCGACGGGTTCGACGAGTCCGGCCTGGTCCGCTGCGTCTACCCCGACGGCTTCGTCAAGCACCACCAGGCCGAGGCCGTGGACGACCTGGCCGGCAAGGTCGCCCGCCAGGTGCAGGCCCGCTACGGGGCGTCCGACGTGCAATTCACCGGCGTGCCCAAGGCGATCAAGGCCGGTGCCACCTTCACCGCGGGGGGCTAGCCCATGCCGAGCAACCTGAAATACGCCGTCACGCTCAAGAACGCCCGCCTGGACGCCATCACGTCCGCCGTCGGCACCGGCGGCCTGCTCCGCATCTACAGCGGCACCCAGCCGACCAACCCGGACACCGCCCTCTCGGGCAACACCCTGCTCGCCGAGCTGGCCCTGTCCAGCGCCCTGGCCGCCGCGGCGTCGGCCGGGGTGCTGACCGCCAACGCCATCACCGCCGACTCCAGCGCCGACAACACCGGCACGGCGACGTTCGGCTCGCTCCTGACGTCCGGCGGCACCCGCAAGGCGGACTTCACCGTCGGCACGTCCGGCAGCGACCTGAATCTCAACACGACGAGTATCGTTTCGGGGGCACAAGTGAGCGTCTCCAGCCTCACGATCACCGGCGGCAACTAACTCCCGGACGGCCCGTGGCCTACCTCTCCTCGGTCCAGACGTTCGAGGTCACGATCGCCGCCGGGGCGACGAGCGGCACGCAGACGATCACCTCCGTCGCGACGGCCGCCGCCTTCGTCGTCCTCGGCGGGCACACGACCACGTATACCGGGACCGAACTCCGCCGGGCGACGGGCCGGGCCGAGCTGACCAACGCCACCACCGTCACCGCCTACCGCGACACCAGCGACGCCACCGCGACCGTCACGGTCCGCGGCACGGTCGTCGAGTGCGACGCCACGTTGGTGTCGGCCGTCCGGGCGGGCACCATCACCATCGCCTCCGGGGCGACGAGCAACACGGCCACCATCACCGCCGTCACCGCCACCCGCGCGGCGGTCTTCCACCTCGGCAGCACGCACACCACGACGACCACGTCGCCGACCGTCACCCTCGCCCGCCTCGCCCTGACCAACGGCACCACGGTGACGGCCACCCGCAACTCGTCGACCACCAACACGCTGACGGTGGGATACGTCGTGGTCGAGTTCCAGTCCGCCGTGATCCAATCCTTGCAGCAGCGGAGCGTGTCGCTCACCAGCTTTAACACCAGCGACGCCGACACCATCACGTCCGTCACCCCCGGGAACACCATGATCGCCTGGGGCGGGCAGACGACCAGCTCCACCACGTTCAGCGCCTTCGCGCACTACGCCCAGCTCACGTCCGCCACGCAAGTGACGCTGACCCGCAGCGGGGCGGCGTCCGGCACGCGGGTGATGAACTACACGGTGATCGAGTTCGTGAACGGGGTGCTCGACTCCGTCCAACGAAATAGCACCTCGGCCGCCAGCGCGACCTCGGCCGACGCGACGATCACCTCCGTCGCCACGTCCCGCGCGTTCCTGAGCCTGCTCGGGTACGCCACCTCGGCCACCGTCAACGCCGAGCGGTTCGCGTCGGCCAAGCTCCTCAACGCCACCACCGCCCGGACCGAGCGGGGCCAGGCCGGCACCACCACCAGCACGACCGGCTGGGAGGTGGTCGAGTTCGCCGCCGGGAGCACCTCGGTCACCGGCACCGCATCCAGCACCGAAGCGTCCGACACACCCGCCGCCACAGGGTTGGGCGGCTACCGCGGAGCCGCGTCAGCCACGGAAGCGTCCGACACGGCGGCCGCAGCGGGCATCCAGCAATTCACCGGTACGGCATCCGCCACCGAGTCATCGGACACATTCGCCGCCACCGGCACGCACACGAATGCCATCACCGGCACCGCCGCGACGACGGAAGGGGGCGATACTTCCGCCGCTGCGGGTGTGGAAATTATCACCGGCCCCGCATCCGCCGCCGAGGCGGCCGAAACCGCGTCCGCGTCCGGCTCGGCCGGGATCAGGGGGGCGGTCGCCGGCACGGAAGCCTCGGACTCGGCAGCCGCCAGCGGCACCGAGAATTTCACGGGAACCGCCAGCCCGACCGAGGCCGGCGACACCCCGGCGTCCAGCGGCTCGGCGGGTATTCGCGGCCCGCTGGCATCGACGGAATCGAACGACGCCGCGTCCGCCGGCGGCCTGCAAACGATCACGGGTACGGCCCCGATCACCGAAGCGGCCGACGCCCCAATCGCAACAGGCTTGGCGGGCATCCGGGGCACACTACCGGCCGCGGAATCCGACGACGCCGCGACAGCAACCGGCACGGAAACCCTGACCGGCGCGGCATCCGCCACGGAGGCGTCCGACACGCCCTCCGCGAGCGGCCTGGCCGGGATTCGCGGGACGGCACCCGCCACCGAGGACCAGGACACGGCCGCCGCCACCGGCAACCAGATACTGACCGGCACCGCCGCGGCGACCGAGGAGGCCGACGCCCTCGCCGCATCGGGCACACTGACCTCCACGGCAATCACCGGCACGGCAGCCGCCGCGGAATCGGACGACACGCCGGCCGCCGCCGGCACCCTGACCGTTACCGGCGATGCGCCGATTGCGGAAGCCGGGGACACCTCGACCGCCACCGCCATCCTGCAAATCGCCGGCACCGCCGCATCGACGGAATCCGCCGACACGTTGGCCGCCGTCGCGCTCCAAACCTTGGCCGGCTCGCTGGCGGCCACGGAAACCTCTGACACCCCGAATGCCCTGGGCACGCTGGCCGTGCCGGGGCGGATCGACGCGACGGAAGCCGACGACGCGGTCGCCAGTTCGGGTATCCTCGCGTTCTTCGCCTCCGCCGCCAGTATCGAACCAGCCGACCAATTCACCGCCACCGGCAGCAGTGCCTTGCGAGCAACGGGTGGCATCGCCGCGACCGAACAGAACGACACCGCCGAGGGCAACGCCGCCACCCTGATCGCCACCGGGTTCAACCGCACGAGGGTGCCCGCCGAAATCCGCCTCCGCCTCGTCGCCGCCGAACCCCGCCGGGTCGCCGCCGCGACTGAAAACCGAACGTACTCCGCCGCCGCCGAACCCCGCACCCGCCGGGCGGATCCCGAAACCCGAACCGTGAGGGCCGCATGACCGCCATCGCCTTCGTCAAAGACCCGGGGGCCAGGCTCGACTACCAGGTCGACTGGACCGACTGGCTGGGCACCGACACCATCACCACGTCCGCGTGGAGCGTGCCCGCGGGGCTGACCAAGGAGACCGAAGCCTTCGAAGCCGCGGTCGCCACCGTCTGGCTCTCCGGCGGCACCGCCCAGACCGACTTCACCGTGACCAACGCCGTCACCACCGCCGGGGGCCGGGTCGACCAGCGGAGCTTCCTCGTCCGGGTCCGCGAGAAGTAGGTGGACGTGTCGTTCAAGGTCGAGGGGCTGGACCGCATCGAAAACGCCGCCCGGCGCGTCCGCGACGAGGTGGCCAAGGAGTTGACGAAGGCCCTGTACGCCTCCGCGAAGAAGGTCGAGGCCGAGGCCAAAAAGAGCGTCCTGTCCGGCGGCAAGACGGGCCGGGTTTATACCCGCCGTACCGTCACGCACCGCGCCTCGGCACCGGGGGAAGCGCCCGCGAGTGACACCGGGCGGCTGGTGAACAGTATCAACGGCACGCTCGCCGGCACCACCGCCGAGGTGACGGCGTCCGCCCGCTACTCCCGCCCGCTGGAGTTCGGCACGGCCAAGATGGCCGCCCGCCCGTTCCTCTTCCCGGCCCTGGAGAAGAGCCGGGCGTGGATTCAGGAACGCTTGAACCGGGCGGTCCGTACCGCCGCGATCAACGCCTCGAAGCGCTGATGGCCTCGCCGGGCAACGCCCTGCAACAGGCGATCTACCAGCGACTCGCGTCGCAACTGACCACCCCCGTCTACGACCACGTCCCGCAGAACGCCGCACCCCCTTACGTCGTGATCGGCGCGGACACCCTGATCGAGTGGGGCACCAAGACCCGGGACGGCTGGGAGGCCACCGTCACCGTCCACGCCTGGGACTTCGAGAAGGCGGGCCGCAAGTCCGTGAAAACCATCCTTTCGAATCTCTACGACGCGCTCCACGGGCAATCGCTCACCGTCGCCGGCTTCTCCCTGATCGACCTCCGATTCGAGTTCGAGGAGACGTACCAGGAGAACGCCGAGGGTGCGAGCGACCACTACTACCACGGCGTCCAGCGCTACCGCGCGGCCGTCGAAGCTTAACCACGAACGAGCCGAGGAGGGCTTATGACCGCACAAAAAGGCAGGAACATGCTGCTAAAAATCGGGACCGCCGCGTCGGGGGTTACCGTCGCCGGGCTGACCGCCACGGCGCTCAAACTCGACAACGAGATGGTCGACGTGACGACCAAGGACTCGGCCGGGTGGCGGACCCTGCTCCAGCAGGCCGGCGTCCAGTCGATCACCCTGACGGCCAACGGCCGGGCCGACGACGCCGCCAGCTTCGCCACGCTCCAAGGGTACGCCCAGGCCGGCTCGATCAACGCGATGGGCATGGTCTACCTCAACGGCGACACGCTCGACTGCAATTTCCAGGTCACCAGCTTCGAGGTCGCCGGGGATTACAACAAGGAGCAGACGTTCTCGGTCACACTCGAATCGAGCGGCCCGCCCACCTTCAACAACGCATAAGGAGACCCCCACATGGCAGCCATGACGATCCAGACCATCGACCCGACGACCGGACTCGCCCCGACCTACGGGGCCGTCACCTCGTCCGACACCTTCGCCAACGACGGCAAGACCTCGCTCTACGTCCGCAACGCCAGCGGGAGCAGCGTGACCGTCACGGTCACCAGCCAGGTGACCGCCGCCACCGACGCCGACCTGGGGCCGGTGACGCTCACCAGCCCCACCTTCACGGTGGGGGCCGGGGCGGATCGGGTCCTCCCGTTCCTCAAGCCCGCCCGGTACAACGACGCCTCCGGCACCGTGACCGTCGGCTATTCCGCCACCACCTCCGTCACCGCCGCCGCGGTGCAGTTCCCCCGCCCGCTATGAGCCTGGTCTCGCCCGAACGCACCGTCGCGGTCGGCCCCCTGTCGCTCGCCCTCTCGGGCACCTTCGGCACGCTCAAAGCCGTCCAGCACGCCTTCGGCCGCGACGTGGTGCAAATCCTCCTGTCCGTCCGCGACATGCGGCTGGACGAGGTGGTGAAGCTGCTCGCCGTGGCGTCGGGCCGCCCGGACGACGAAGAGTTGATCGGGCAAACGATCCTGGACGAGATCGGCATCTTCAGCCCCGGCTACACGGCCCTCAAGGCGGAACTCACCGGCTGGCTCGACCTCGCCATCTCGCCGGAGCGCGACCGCGAAAAAAAAGCCCGGGCGCTGGACGGGATACTGGCCGGCCTGAAGACCTCCGCTTCCCCTGGCGGGCCTACCAGGAACTCGCCCTCGGCGTCCTCCGCTGGCCGCCGCCGGCGTTCTGGCACGCCACCGTCTGGGAGCTGACCCACGCGTGGGAGGGGTACGCCCGCTCCAAGGGCATCAAGACGCAAGGTGACTTCATGACCCGCGACGACCTCGACGCCCTCAAACAGAAATTCCCGGACCGGTAGCGCGTGGCGACGCTCGAAGAACTGGTCGTCCGCATCAGGGCCGACGCCTCCCAACTGGACCGCGAGATGAAGCGGGCGGCCGGGGCCGTCACGTCCGGTACCCGCGACATGGAGTCGTCCGTCTCCCGCCTGACCGGGGCCTTCCGCGCCCTCCTGCCCGTCCTCTCGGTCGCCGCCGTCGTCGAGTTCGGCAAGCGGGCGATCGAGTCGGCCGGGCACACCGTCGACCTGGCCGACCGGATCGGCTTCGCCGCCGGCACCCTGTCGGCCCTCGAAGCCCGGCTGGCCGCGTCCGGGGCGTCCCTCGACGACTTCGCCGCCTCCGTCAACCTGATGAACGCCAACGTCGGCCAGGCGGTGAGCGGCAACCAGGAGATGGTGAAGAACTTCGACGCCCTCGGGCTGTCGGTGACGAAGCTCAAGGGGATGTCGCCGGAGGAGCAGTTCTACGAGATCACTGAGGCTCTCGCCGGGCTGAAGACCCAGTACGAGCAGACCGACGTCGGCCGGGGCATCTTCGGCCGCGGGTTCGCCGCCCTCATCCCGATCATCAAGGAGAGCGACGGCAACCTCCGCGACCACGTCAAGACGGTCGAGGACTTGAAGGAAGCGGTGAGCGGCGAAACGCTGGCCCGCATCGACGCCTTCGGCGACGCCCTGTCGAACGCCGCCATCCGGGCCAAGAACGCCTTCCTCGAAGCCTTCGGCGTGATCCTCGACGTGGCCGACAAGGTGGACGCCTTCCTGAAGGAGCGCGGGGCCGGGAACTACCTGGAGACCGCCCGCGGCATCGTCGGCACGTCGGTCATCCCCGGCCTGGCGGCGTTCGACCAGTACCAGAAGTACAAGACGCATCAGAAGCAGTTCGAGAACCCGATCGACGAGTACACCGCCGCCGACGTGGACGAGTACGGGGTCCATAAACCCAGCGCCAAAGGCAACAACCGCGACCTGCTCAAGGGCAAGGGCGCGGGGGGCGGTGCCGGGACCGGACTCGCGATCCCCGCCGACTACGACGACAGCCAGTTCGAGAAATACCTCCGCGACCTCCGGGAGGAGCAGGAAGCCCTCGGGCTGTCCGAGCGGGCGCTCACGGTCCGCCGGACGTTGATCGAGGCCCAAAACATGGCCCGCGAGGACGAGAAGAAGGGCATGGCCGACGCCATGAAAAACTACGAGGCCGAGAAGGACCACATCGCCGCCCTGGCCGGGAGCTTCTACGACCTGCGGAAGGCCCAGGAAGAGAACCAGCGGCAGGCCCAGCAGTGGCGGGACCAGCTCACCGACGGGCTGACCGACGTCGTCCTCCACTTCGACAGCGCCACGGACGCGGCCAGGGGGTTTTTCGACCAGATCGCCGGCCAGGTCCTCCGCAAGGGGGTGACCGGACCCATTTCCGACGCCCTCATCGGCACCGACGGCAAGGGCGGGCTGCTCGACGGCGTCTTCTCCGGCCTCGGCAACTTCCTCTCCGGCAAACGCGACACCGGCGGCGGGGTGGCCCAGGGCGGCACCTATCTCGTCGGCGAGAGCGGCCCGGAACTCTTCTCCCCGACCACCTCGGGCTACGTCACCCCGAACAACAAACTCGGCGGCGGGGGCGGGATCACCGTCCACCACACCTGGAACATCTCCCCCGGCGTCGAGGGCACCGTCCAGGCCGAACTCCGCCGCGCCGCCCCCGACCTCGTCAACGCCGCGATGGCCGGGACGCTCGCCGCCATCGAGCGGGGCGGGCGGGCCAGCCAGGCCGTCGGGCGGCGGAATTAGATGCCGATCGACATGCCGACGAGTCCCGGCTTCACCGACTGCGAGTGGGGTCTGGAGACCAACACGCAGACGTTCGAGTCGCCGCTCACGCGGGCCGTGCAACGGGTCAAGCTCGGCGGCGACCGCTGGACCGCGACGTACGCGCTCCCGCGGATGAATAAAGCTCAAGCCGCCCCGTGGATCGCCTTTTTCTTGCAATGCCAAGGGCGGTTCAACGCCTTCCACGCCTTCGACCCCGACCGGAAAACCCCGCGCGGCATCGCCACCGGCACGCCACTGGTCAACGGCGGGTCGCAAACAGGCTCCACCCTGACCATCGATGGCTGCGCGGCGAACGTCGCCGGCTGGCTCCTGGCCGGGGATTACTTCGGGGTGAACGGCGAGCTGCACCAGCTCACGAGCCCGGCCAATACGAACGGCAGCGGGCAGACGACTCTCTATTTTCAACCGCCGCTTCGCACCAGCCCGGCCGACAACGCCGCCCTGACCCTCGTCAAGCCGACGTGCCCGATGATCCTCTCCGACGACGTGCAGGGCAAGTGGCGGTGCGACCGCAACGGCGTGTACGAGGCCAAGACGTTCAGCGCGATGGAGGTGTTCTAAATGCCCCGCACCGCCATTTCTTGCAACACCCAGGCCTTCAGGACGAGCAGTGTCTCGGGGAACGATGCGTTCACGTCACTCAGGCGGTCCCGGTTCAGGTTCACGAGCTGCTGGTCGGTCATCCGCCGGATGTAGTCCGGCCAGATCGCGTAGAAATGATCCTCGAACTCGGCCCGCTGTGCTTCACGCCTGGTCATGTACCGCCCGTCGTTATTCATCCGACCCCCTGAGTGTTCCCAGCCCTCAGTGTTGCCACAACCCTCAAGGGAGATCAATCGTTAGATGACCCGCGACATCGACGCCGCCACCCTGTCCGCTAGCCAGTCCGCCGCCATCCACCCCGTCCTCTTCGTGGAACTCCTGTTCGACGGCGGGGCCGTGCGGTTCCATTCCGAACTCGGAGAAATCGTCACCGGCGGGAACACCTACACCGGCACCGGGAGGCTCGGCTCCGTCAGCCCGGTCCAGGAGGACACCGAACTCGCCCGCTCGACGCTCTCCCTCTCCCTTTCCGGCCTGCCGACCGACATCGTCGCCGCCGTCCTGAACGAGTCCTTCCAGGGCCGCCGGGCCACGCTCTCGCTGGGGTATTTCGACACCGCCAACCAGCTCGTCGCCGACCCGGTCGTGCTCTACCGCGGCCGCATGGACACCGTTTCCATCGAGCAGGGGCAGGATTTGACCGTCACGATCTCCGTCGAGAGCCGCTTCGCCGCCTGGGACCGCCCGCTGGAGCGCCGCTACAACGACGCCGACCAGCAGGCCCGCTATCCCGGCGACCTGGGCATGCAGTTCGTCGAGCAGGCCGTCAACAAGGAACTCTTCTGGGGGATCACCGCGTCGTGAGAGTTGATGGCTGGGAGCGACTCCTCGCGGAATACATCGAAGCCGCCCACCGCACGCCCCACGCCTGGGGCACCAACGACTGCGCCCTGTGGGCCGCCGGCTGGGTGCGAACGGCGACCGGATCGGACTACCTTGCGGATTGGGCCGGACTTTATCAGTCGGAACTCGGGGCCTGCCGCTTGATGAAGAAGCGCGGCTACCGGAACCCCGAAGCCGTCGCTGACGCCCACCTCACCGGCATCCCGGTCGACCTCGCCCGCCGGGGCGATTTGCTCCTGCACCCGCACGGTGCCCTCGGCATCTGCGGCGGCGTGAACGGCTACTTCCTGACCGCCACAGGCGTCACGACATTCCCCGCGCGGCAGTGCCCGCGGGCCTGGCTCGTTTAGATGCCCGTCGTAGTCCCCCTCGTCGCCGCGGCGGCGGGGTACGGCGTCTCGGCCGCCATCGGCGGGGGCATCCTCGGGGCCCTCGCGGGCGGGATCATCTCGACCGGCATCAGCCAGATCGGCGGCGGGGCGTTCGCCAAGAAGCCCAAGGCGGCGGCCGCCACGTCGCTCGCCGAGCAGGCCTCCGGCCTGTCCACCGTCGTCCGCTCGGCCGTCGCCAGCCACAAGGTCGTCTACGGCACCACGAAAGTGTCGGGCGTGCTCGTCCACGTCGCCACCAGCGACTCGCTCGCCAGCAACGGCAACTTCGACCCCAAGGCCAACAAGCTCCTGCACATGGTCATCGCCCTGGCCGGGCACCCGGTCGAGGAGATCGGCGACGTCTACTTCAACGACGCCCTCGTGCCCCTCGACGGCGGCGGCCGGGCCACCGTCGCCCCCTACCTGTACGACGGCGCGCCCTACGCGATCGTCAAGAAATACCTCGGCGCGGTCGACCAGCCGGCCGACGCCCAGATGGTGGCCGACGTGCCGGGGTGGACGCCGAACCACCGCCTTCGGGGCATCGCCTACGTCTACGTGCTGCTCCAGTACAACCAGAACGTCTTCCCGAACGGCATCCCCAACGTCTCGGCGGTGGTGAAAGGGAAGAACGACGTTTATGACCCCAGGACCGCGTCGCGCTCCTGGACCGCGAACGCCGCCCTGTGCGCCCGCGACTACCTGACGAGCGTGGACGGGGCCGGCCAGCCCTACGGCTTCGGCTGCGACGCCGACGAGGTCGCCGACGACTATTTCAGCGCCGCCGCCAACGTCTCTGACGAGGCCGTGCCGCTTTCGACGGGCGGCAGCCAGGCCCGCTACACCTGCGACGGCGTGGTGGACACGGCCGCCGCCCCGCTCGACAATTTGCAAGACCTGCTCACGGCCTGCGCCGGCACCGTCACTTACGTTCAAGGCATGTTCCGCCTGCACGCCGCCGCCTACGACGCCCCCTCCGGCACCGTCACCGCCGACATGCTGGCCGGACCGGTCAAGGCGACCAAGGGCGTGGCCCGCAAGGAGTCGTTCAACGCCGTGAAGGGCACCTACATCGCCCCGGACAAGCTGTGGACGGCGACCGACTTCCCGCCCGTGGCCAACTCGACCTACCGGACCGAGGACGACGGCGAGGAAGTGTTCAAGGACCTGGAACTGCCGTTCACCAAGCACTCGGAGGCGGCCCAGCGGATCGCCAAGATCACGCTCGAAAAGTCCCGCCAGGGCATCACCGCGGAAATGCCGCTCACCCACGCCGCCCTCCAATTTGCGGTGTTCGACACCGTGTACGTGGACGACGCCCAGCTCGGGTGGGCCGACAAGGTGTTCCGCGTCATGAAGGTGGCCACCACCGGCACCGGCCCGATCACCCTGAGCCTGCAAGAGGAGTCGGCCGCCAGCTACGACTGGAACGGCGGCGAGGCCACGACCCTCGACCCGGCCCCCGACACGAACCTGCCCGACCCGTTCTCCGTCCCCGCCCCCGGCGTGCCGTCGGTCCAGGAAGTCAAATACGCCACCCGCCCCGGGGCGGGCGTGAAGGTCAAGGCCGTCGTCGCCTGGGGGGCGAGTGCCGACGCCTTCCTGGCCGGCTACCAGTTCGAGTACCGGACCACCGGCACGACCGACTGGACGGTTTTGCCGCGGACCGCCGACACCGCCGCCGAAATCATCGACGTCGCCCCCGGCCGCTACGACTTCCGGGTCAAGGCGGTCAACGGCTTCTCCGTCTCCAGCCCCTACGCCACCCTGTCGAACAAGGAGATCGTCGGGCTGGGCGACCGCCCGGCCGACATCGCCGGCCTCACCATGCAGGCCATATCGAGCGTCGCCTTCCTCCAGTGGGCGCTCCCCCCGGACCTCGACGTGACCGAGGGCGGGCAGGTGCTCATCCGCCACAGCGAGGCGGTCACGGGTGCCACCTGGGCCGAGTCGTACACCTTCGCCGACCCCGTCCCCGGCGGCCAGCCGTTCGCCGCCGTGCCGCTCAAGGAGGGCACCTATTTACTGAAGGCCGAGGACAGCTCGGGCCTGCAGTCGGTTAACGCCACGGCCGTCAGCACCAAGAACGCCAGCGTCTTCGCTTTTACAAATCTCGCCACGGTGCAGGAGGACGCCACGTTCCCCGGCACCCACGCCGGCACCGTGGCCACCGACGGCGTCCTGAAGCTCGCCGGTGCCATGAACATCGACGACGTGCCCGACTTCGACGCCATCGCCACCTTCGACGCCACCGGCGGGGCGCTCGCCGCCGGCACCTACACCTTCGCCACCGGCATCGACCTCGGCTCGGTCACCCGCGCCCGCCTGGAGACGTCGCTGGCCCTGCTCACCGTCAACGTCAACGACAAGGTCGACTCCCGCACCGGGATGGTCGACGACTGGCTCGACTTCGACGGCACCGTGGCCGGCGGCAGCGTCGACGCCTGGGTCGAGGCCCGGGAGACCGACGACGACCCCGCCGGCACGCCCGTGTGGAAGGAGTGGAAGCGGCTGGCCGTCGGCGATTACACCTGCCGGGCCTTCCAGTTCCGCGGCCAATTACGCAGCTACGACCCGAGTTACAACGTCCACGTCACCCGCCTGAGAGTCACCGCCAAGGAGGTCACCTGATGCCCAAGAAGAAGATCGAACCCCTCGCCGTCGTCACGTCACCGACGGAGCACCCTGAAACCCCCAAGCGCATCGTCGCCGCCCGCCTGGACGCCGACGGGTATTTCGCCGGGATGGACGAGCTGCCGGAGGCCGACCTGACCGACCGCCACCTGCCGCACGTCGCCGAGTGCGACCTGCCGCCGGGCAAGTACCGCTGGGTCGACGGGGCGTTCGTCCACGCCCCCCGCCCGAAGGCGGAAGACCTGAACCTGACGCCGCACGCCGAGCGGGCCATCGTCAAGGGCTTCGAGGCCGTCCTCGCGGCGGGCATCAAACTGCCGCCGGAAACCGTGCGGTACGTCGAGCGCTTCCAGCAAACCCCCGACTACGCCACGGAGAAATAACGCATGGCCCAGCACGACTACAACGTCGCCAACTCGGACGGGGCCACCGTCCGGGCCGACCTCAACGCCCTGGCCGCCGCCGCCGTCAGCCTCAACAGCGGCGGCACCGCCCCCGCGACCACCTTCGCCCACATGCTCTGGGCCGACACGACCGCCGGCCTGCTCAAGATGCGGAACGCCGCCAACAGCGCCTGGGTGACGCTCGGCACCCTGGGATCGGCCTACCTCGGGCTGGTGCCCGCCAACGGCCTGACCTACCCGGCCGCCGACGGCACCGCCGGCCAAGTCCTGAGGACGAACGGCTCGGGGGCGCTGTCCTTCGTCCGCCCGGGGATGGAGCTGGTCGCCTCGGCCACCGCGTCCAACTCGGCCGCCATCGACTTCACCAGCATCTCGACCGCCGACTACGCCTACTACACCCTGGTCGGGGACAACGTCGTCCCCTCGACCAACGCCGTCGGGCTGGTCGTCCAAGTGTTCCAGGGCGGGGTGATCCAGAACGGGGCGGGAAATTACCGGCACCACACCTGGCGGTACACCCCGTCCGGGAGCGGGACCGGCGGCTCGTCGGGCGACTTCTACATGGTCGTCAGCTCCGGGAGCGAGACCCTCGGCACGGCCGCCGACCAGACGTTCAGCTTCAAGCTGACGGCCCACGACCTGGCCCAGGCGACCCAGAAGAAGCGGTTCAACTGGGAGGCCCAGGGCATCTTCTCGTCCGGGGCCACCGTCGCCTTCGCCGGCGGCGGCATGTTCATCCTCAACAACGCCGCCTGCGACGGCCTGCGGGTCGCCTGCACGGGCGGGAACATCGCGTCGGGCAAGTTCTGGCTCTACGGCCACGCCCGCAGCTAACCCGAATCGATGGAGCGAGAGATGGAAGAACCTGAAACGCGGTGGCAGATCGACAAGCGCATCCCCCTGGCGCTGATTTTTACCGTCAGCATCCAGACGATCGCCGTCGGGGTGTGGATCGGCGGCATTAACAGCCGGGTGTCCACCCTGGAGTCGGTGTCCGGCCGGTACATCGAGAGCGGGGACAAGCTCATCCGCCTGGACGAGAAGATGAACTCGGTCCAGCAGCAGCAGGGCGAAATCAAGGAAGAACTCCGCCGCCTGGCCGTCCGCGGGGGCGTCAAGTGAGGCCCACCCTCGTCGTTCTTTTGCTCCTGACCGGATGCAACCACCCCAGCGGCACCTGCAAGCCCGCGCCGGTCAGGACCGTCGTTCGGGCCGAGGCCTGCCCCAAGCAGCCCGCCCCCGACGCCTGCGTCGAGGAGTGGTACGCCACGACCGACACGCCCGCCTGCGTGGGCGACTGGATCGCCCGCGTCGCCGACCACCGCACGACAACCGCCAAGCCCGGGAGGAAGAAATGACGCAGAAAATAAACGCCGAAGGGCTCGACCTCGTGAAGCGCTGGGAGGGGCTGGAACTCAAGGCCTACCAGGACGCCGTGGGGGTTTGGACGGTGGGCCACGGGCACACGGGGAGCGACGTATTCCCGTGGACGGAAATATCGGCCGGACGGGCCGAGGAGTTGCTGCGGAAGGACATCAGGACGGCCGAGAACGCGGTCATCGCAATGGTGAGCGTGCGCCTCAACCCGAACCAGTTCTCCGCCCTGGCGAGCTTCGTCTTCAACCTCGGCGGCCGGGCCTTCCGGGAGAGCACCCTGCGGGCGTGCGTGAACCGCAAGGACTGGCAGAAGGCGGCCGACGAGTTCCCCCGCTGGAACCGCGCCGGGGGCAAGGTCTTGGCCGGGCTGACCGCCCGCCGCCAGGACGAGCGCCGCCTGTTCCTGAAACCCCACACCACAGAGGCTTGAAATGGTATCGCCACTCTTACTCGCACTCATCGACCCGCTCTCCAAGCTCCTCGACCGCGTGATCCCCGACCCGCAGGCGGCGGCCCAGGCGAAGGTCGAACTGCTCAAGCTCGAAAACCAGCAGGCGTTGCAGGAACTCCATCTCGCCGCCCAGGCCGACGCCAACCAGGCCGCGATCAACCTGGAGGAGGCCAAGAGCCAGAGCCTGTGGGTCAGCGGGGCCCGGCCGTTCATCCTGTGGGTGTGCGGGGCGGCGTTCGCCTACCACTTCGTGATCCAGCAGTTCCTGGCGTTCGCCCTGTCGGCGTTCGGGCAAGACGTGGACCTGCCCGACCTCGACATCGAGGAGTTGTCCACCGTTTTGCTCGGAATGCTCGGTCTGGGGTCGTTGCGGTCGCTGGAAAAGATCAAGGGCGTGACGAAGTAGTTGACCGCACACGGCAGGTAGTTGCAGAGTAAGGGCCGGTCCCCCGGCCGGAACCGGGAAATGAAATGACCACATGATGAACGCAAAGAGATTCACCTACGACCAGCGGATGAACCGCCAGAGCGGCCTCCGGCAGATACGCGGGGAACACCACGAGACGGCGTTCGGGACGGTGCTGGCCGTCAGCCTGGGATGCACGTTCCTGGCGGCGGTCGCCACGCTGGCCGTCACGGACGCGATCTACCGATAAAGACACCCCACCGGCTCACTCCAGCTCAAGGATGGCGCTCGAAATGCCCTTCCTCGCCGCCTCTGGACGCCTCCCGGGCTGCCTCCGCCATTCTACCCGCTATTCGCGGGATGATGGCTGCGACACCCCATACGGCGACCGACGGCGACGGGAAGGAGAGGCAGCGGAAGGAATGACAACCGGCCAAGGAGTAATCCACTAACTACTTTTAACGTCCACTAACTAGGACGATGAGCAGAATGGCCGCAGATCCGATCAAGGCGATCGAAAACAAGAACGAAACTGTCACGTGACTGTGTCGCTTATGGTCCTTCATAGCTACCCCCGACTCGTGCGTTCGTGACCTCGTGATGGTGGCGGAGCCACTTGCAACATACTGTTGCTATGCATCCTGAATGTATCGCATTGATGCGCGCAGATACACAGTCGTAGGAAGCGTTCATCTGACAGGCTTCGCACTTAGCAGCTTAAGAGTAAGTCCAACGAACTGGTGGATTTGTCGCTCGGAATGGTCGTCGAGAGGATCGAAAGAGAAGTGGTGAAGGGCAGGATGGGCGTGGCCGCCTTGGGCGGCACAGGGAAGCGCGGGTTGTGATTAAGGGAAGTGAATGAAAGTCTGACGCTCGGGGAGAGGCATTTGAGGAATATCAATCTACTCAGGAAATTCGGCCGTGTGTCAC
>JANPKP010000006.1:0-16247 GCA_031426095.1 Gemmataceae bacterium | reverse complement strand
GTTTTGGGGGGGGGGCCGGGGGGGGGGGGGCCGGGTCCTTTTTCCGGCCCCTCGCGGCCAACCGAAATGGGGGGGGGGGGGGCAACGCCCACCCGCCGCAACGGGCGGGCTCGGCGGCCCCCTCCCGCGCCCCCGCTCAGTAGTTGATCTGGAACTGGAACCGGAGCAAGTCGCCCTGGAACTGGCGGTACGACGTGACCCCGGCGGTGTCGAACGCGGTGGTGTTCGTCCGGTGGGTCGGGACGTACTGCACGGTCAGCTCCATCTCCTTGCGGATCTGCCACTCGACCCCGAGGTTCCACTCGTCGACGTTCACGTACGGGGCGTTCCGCTCGGACCGGATGCCGCCCCGGTAGTGCTCGTACCGGGCGAACGGGATGAACACCCCGGCCGACGGCGTCTCGTGCCGGTACATGGCCATCAGGTACCCGCCCTGCACGGCCCGCTCCTGGACCGCCGTCTGGGCGGCGTTCAGGGCCGGCCCGCGGCCGACGTTCCACTCGGCCTGGAACCCGAACGGCTGCGGGTAGACGACCGCCGTCCACCCGACCCGCTCGTCCCGCACCCCGGCCCGGCCGGACGTCTCCAGGGTGTTCTGCGGGCGGACCGACGGCCCCCGCCCGCGGGCCCGTATGGGGGCCGACAGGACGGTGTACTTGCCGGTGTACGCCTGGGTGCTGAACTCCAGGATCTGCCCCCCGTCGAGGGTGAACGGGTAGGTCACCCGGGCGACGGCGTGGAGGTTGTTGTTCTGCTCGACGAACGACCCGCCCTGGCCGTTGTACACGCCGAGGCCGAAGACGCCGTAGTTCCCGCTCCCCTTGAGCCCGCCCTCGACCAGGTGCTTGAACAGCTCCTGCTTGTCCTCCGGGGTGAAGTAGTAGAACACGCCCAGGTCCCGCTCGTTCCGGGCCACGGCGCTGTTGATCGCGTCCGACCGGTCCAGCGGCAGCCGGTTCTGGCTCGACTGCATGTTCTCGAACCCGAACGGCACCTTCGACAACCCGACCCGGAAGCGGTGGACCTTGTCGGCGTCCAGGTAGACGTCGCCGTAAAGGTCGCGGAGCTGGGCGAAGAACGTGCCGTCGGTGCTCCCCGGCGGGGTGTTGGCGAAGTCGGTCTGGAAGTACAGGGCCAGGTGGTCGCTCACGTCCCCCGAGAGGATGAGGCGGGCCCGGCGGATGAAGAAGTTCTGGCTGTCGCCGACCGAGCGGTCCCCGACGAGCACGGCCGGGGCCCCGTTCGGGTTCTCGTCGAGCGTCTCGTTGAGGCGGAACTGGGTGTACCCGCGGAACGACAGCTTGTCGTACCACTTCTTCTCTTTCGACCCGCCCCCGCCGCCGGCCGCCCCGCCGGTCCCGAGGAGCCGGTCGAGGGCCCCCTTGTCCTTGTCTTTGTCCTTGTCCTCATCGGCCGCGGCTGCCGTCGCCACCTCCTCGTCCGCCGGCGTGGGCCGGTTCGGGAAGAGCGGGGCTTCGACCGGGATGGGGGTGAACGGGACGGTCGGCGTGGCCGACGCGAACGCCGGGTCCCGCCCCGGGGGCGGGGCGACCGCGTCCTGGGCGGGCGAGCGTTGGGCGGCCCCAAACAGGACGCCGCCCGCGGTCAGCGCGACCAACTGCCGGCCGAATCGGAGGAGTAAGGACATCGGTGCCCCGTGGCGGTTGAGAGCGTTCGACTAATCCCGCCGGTTGTGCCGGTTCTATCGTCGCGGGGGCGGGGGGCACTCCGTGAAAAATGAGGAACCCTTGATGGTTGGTGCCGCCGGGCTCCGAGCGACCGTGGCGTCGCCGAGGACGCACGTCGATACCCCGGGCCCGGGCACCACCTTCTTCACCAGGACGGTGCGGGTGCGGACCTCGCACCCGCCGCACGCCCCGCACGCCCCGGCCCCGCACTCGTCGCAGGAGCCGAAGCAGCGGCGGAGGAGCCCGCCGATCGAGTAGTCCGGGGCGCAGTATGTCTTGACTACAGAGGTGTAAACCACCTTCTGCCCCGGCTTGCACTCGCGGACGCACACCATCGGGCCGTCCCCCGCCGGGGCCCCGCCGGCCGGGCCGCCGGCCCCGCTCCCGCCGGGCGACTGCGTCCGGTCCGTGTTCTGCCCGGGCGTCGGCCCCGGCTGGCCGGCGGCGTTCGCCGCCGCCCCGAGGGCGGCCGCCAGGGCCAGCCCGCACGCGATCCGCGTCATCGAAACGCCTCCTTGCCGAACGTGGCTCTTGTAGGGTGGGGCGAGTCTTCGAGGCCCACCTCGATCACCGTCCGCCCCGGACGTGGGCTTCGGTCGCGGGGCCGACCTCAACCCACCCTACCGCGGCTGCGAAGCCCGTCGTTCAGAAGTACCACTGGGCCAGGATGCCGAGCCCCTGGACGCGGCCGCTGTTGGCCGGGGCGATCACGTTCCGGTTGATGTTGCTGTACTGGAACTGGATCTTGGCGTTGTCGTTCATGTACCAGTTGAGGACGGCCGTGTGCTGGCCGAGCTGGCCGCCGTTGATGCCGTTGTCGTTCAGGTCCAGGTAGGAGTACCGGTACCCGACCTGCCACGCCCCGGTGCCGAAGTGGAGCCGGCCGTCCTCCCCGCGGTTGAGGAAGGCGTTCTCCCCCACCTTGATGCGGTCGTAGGTGCCGAACCGGCGGTCGTACCCGCGGTGCTCGCCGGTCAGGATGTAGCTCGCTTCCACATAGGTGCCCCAGAACATCGGGGTGCCCCGGGGGGTGAGCCGGGTGCCGGCCGCGTCGAGCGACTGGGCCTTCGTGGCGTAGGCGAAGGCCGTGTCCGACTGGACCGAGAACCCGCCCAGGATGAGGAGGAACTCGGGCGACACGGTGTGGACGTCCTGCACCTTGAGGAACCCGGTGTCCACGAACCGCCCGGGGTCGCCCCCGAGGTTGCCGCCGGCCCCGATCCCGGTCGCGTCCCGCAGCTCCGGCCGGGCCCGGAAGCGGGCCGTGTTCTGGGTGTCGAGGAACGCGCTGCCGGTGCCCCCGGGCTGGACGGAGCGGCCCAGGTCGCCGGTCCGGAACTGGTACGAGTTGCCGACGTGGACGACGGCCGCCCCGTCGTCCTTGTACACCGGGGTCCACGTCAGGCGGGTGGTCTCGGCGTAGTTCCCGTCCCCGAAGTCGCTGGTGTAGAACCCGGTCGGCTGGACGCGGTGGAACATCGTCTGGAACGAGACGCTCTTGTCGAGGAAGTTGTTCGAGTACCAGACGCCCTGGCCGAACAGGGTGTAGAAGGCGTCCGACAGGCTCGACCGCTCCAGGAACGTCAGGTGGTAGTCGCTCCCGATCTCCTCCATCGCCTGCGGCACCTTGTGCTGGCCGACGCGGAGGGTGCCCAGGCTCTCGTCCTTCACGCCGAACCACATGTGGTCGTAGGTGACGAAGTTGAGCTGCTCGAAGTTGACTTCCAGGACGTACTCGAACGTCTCGTACCCGACGCCGTCGCTCCGCAGGCGGACCCGGCGGAAGAACATGCCGTCGTCGAGGACGCCGACCCCGGCCCCCCGCGTCGAGGAGGGAATACCGCCGTTGCCGGGGGGCGGGCCCCGCAGGCTGCCCGGCTGCTGGAACAGGACCGTCTCGTACTGGAACCGCCCGCCGACGTGGAACCGCCAGTCCTTGTCGGCCGTCTGGAAGAGCAGGCCGTTGTCCCAGATCGCGTTCAGCTTCAGGTCGCTCCCGACCTCGTGCCCCTTCTCGACCGCCTCCTTCTTCTTCCCCTCCTCGTCCGCCCTCCGCTTCTCCTCCTGCTCCTTCCGGTCGGCCGCGATCAGGGCCTTGACGGCGGCCGCGTCGAGGGCGGTGCCGGGGGGGGCGGCCGACGCCGGGGTCGGGCCGGCGGCCGCCACCTCCAGCGGGCTCGGGGGGAAGAGCGGGGCCTCGGCCATCGGGAAGGCGGGCGACGCCCCGGGGAGCGTTTCGGCACCGGCCGGCAGCACCGGGATCGCGGGCAGGGCCGGCGTCTGCCCCGCCGCGGCCGCCGGCCCGAACAGCAGCCCGGCGGCGACCAGCGCCCGGCGGACGTTCCCCTTGAGGATTTCGGGCAGCTCCACGGTTCGCGTCTTCCCCACGAGTGCAACGCAGGCCGGTCGTTCCGGTGGTAAGGGCCGTGCCGATACCATCGACGCGAACCGATGCGGACTTGTGGAAAAGGGTTAAGGAAGGGAGGCCGAGCGGCCGGGGGCCACGGTGGTCGTCCCGCCGCAACGCCCGGAAGGGATTGGGGAAGATGGCGTGGCCTGCGGGTTGTTCCGCGGGGGCAAGCGGCAAAAGGCGGCGGGGCCGGGGCAAGGGGCGTTGAACGGGCGGGTGGCGGGGTTACAGTCGAGAAGTGGGGCTACGCCGACGGCACCCCCGCCCGTGAGAGTCGCACCCCGGAGGCTTCGCCATGCGTCAGCGTCTGATCCTGTCCGCCGTCACCCTGGCGGCCGTCCTCGGGCTCGGCGGCCGGGCGGCCGCGTTCGGCCGCCCGGTCTCGTTCGGGTACGGGGCGTACCCCGGGTGGGGTGGCGTCGGCAACTACTACTACCCGCCGATGTACCCGTGGTTCGCCTACTACGACTACTCGTCCTCGCCCTACGCCTGGGGCGGCTACCAGCCCCCGACTTACGGCGGCTCGGTGTACGGCTACGCGGACCCGATCCCGGCCGCACCGGAGACCCCGAACTTGGCCCCGGTCGTCCCGACGCCGGCGAAGGTCGCCGTGACCGTCCCCGCGGACGCCGCCTTGGCGTTCAACGGCCACCCCACGAACGGCACGGGGCCGACGCGGACGTTCCACACCGGCCCGCTGGAGCCGGGGAAGGAGTACCAGTACGTGCTGACGGCGACGGTGGTGCGGGACGGCCGCGAGGTGGTGGCGACCGAGCGGGTGACGGTGCGGGCCGGCGGCACGGCGGCCGTGACCCTCGCCCCGAAGGGCGAGCCCGCCGCCGTGGCGGCCCGGTGAGGAATCAGCCGGGGGCTGCGGGCAGGCGGAACAAGTCGGCGACCGGGCAGCGGAAGCCCGGCAGGACGGCCTCGGCGGTGAGCGTGTCGGCCTCGCGGAGCAGCCCGTACCCGCCGTCCGAGCCGTACACGCGGACTTGCTTGGTCCGCGGGTTAATGACCCACACCAGCCGTACGCCGGCGGCCAGCCACTCCTCCACCTTCTGGTCCACCTCGTCGGCCAAGTCCTTCGGCGAGAGCACCTCGACGATCAGATCAGGGACGATGCTACAGAAGTCCTCCTTCATCGCAGCGTCGGTCATCCGCTTGGCTTGGATGTAGCTGACCGAAGGTTTGCGGACGGTGTTCAAGCGTCGGGCAAAAACGTACCCCAACCCGGAACCGAGTACGTACCCGGTTCGATCCGTGTTCCCATACTCGCGGAGACAGCTCATCGCGTTCCCGGCGATGAAGCTCGTCAAGAACGTATCCTGCCGCTCAATCACTTGACCGTCGATGAGGACGTAGTTCTTCCTATCAGGGTGCCGGGCGAATTCTTCGGTCGTCATCGCGGCCTCCTTGTTACACCTTCCGCAACGCAATGGTGAGCGGCTGGCCGTCGATCTTCACGCTCGCCGTGTGGGCGTCGCCGTCGGGCGGGGCGGCTAGCCACTGGTCCGCCTGGGTGGCGGTGGCGATGGCCGCCCTGTGGGCCTCGACCGCACGGGCGAGGTCGGGCGACGCGGTGCCGAGGTGCAGGGCGATCCTGTCGAGCATGTCGAGCCCGGCCGCCTTGCGGGCCTCCTGGACCTGGCGGACCACGTCGCGGGAGAGCCCTTCGAGCTTCAGCTCGTCCGTGATCGTGGTCGCCACCGCCACCTGCGTCTTGCGGTCAGTGACCCCGGCCCACCCTGGCTCGGCCGAATACGTGACGCTGATATCTGCGGCATCGATCATCACGTCGGATTGATGCCCCGGCATGTGTACACTCACCTGCCGCGCGGCTTCGAGGTGGTCTGCGATCAGGCCGGGCGGCATGGCGTCGAATGCCGCAATCACCTCACGCATTCGGCTGCCGAGTTTTGGCCCGAGGGTTTTGGCGTTGGCCTTGTAGCTAGCCCGGAGCAAATCCTCGTCAGCGTTAGCGTTGTCGTGAATCCTCACCGCCTTCACGTTCAGCTCGTCCTCGATCACCTCGCGGAAACGCCCGACCGCCCGCCGCTCGGCGGCGTCGGCCGGGGCCACCGCGAGTTCCGCGAGCGGCTGGCGGACCTTCACCTTCGCCGCCTGCCGGGCCGCCCCGCCGAGCGACACCACCCGCAACAGCGCGTCCATGTCCGTCGAGAGTTCGGCGTCGATCAGCGACTCGTCCGCCGTCGGGTAATCGCACAGGTGGACCGAATCGGGCTCGCTCGCACGCCGCAGGTTCCGCCACATCGCCTCGGTCACGAACGGCACGCACGGGGCGAGCAGCTTGCAGAGCGTCGTGAGCGTCGTGTGGAGCGTCTGGTACGCGGCCAGCTTGTCGCGCCTCCCGGCGTCGTCCAGCTCGGCGGTCTTGCTCCAGAGCCGCGGCTTGTTCCGCCGCACCCACCAGTTCGACAGGTGCTCGTCCACGAACCGCTCGGCCGCCAGCGCGAACGCCATCACGTCGTACCGCTCGAACGCCGGCCGGGCCTCCTTCGCCAGCAGATTGACGCTGGAGAGCAGCCAGCGGTCGAAGTCGGGCCGCTCGGCCACGGGCACCTCGGGGGCGGCCGGGTCGAACCCGTCGCCGGCGGCGCAGGTGGTGAACAGTGAGTAGGTGTTCCACAGCTTGAACACCAGCTTCGACCGCACCTCGTCGGCCGGCTCGGGGCCGAAGTTGAGGTTCGCCGCCGGGTTGTGCCGGCAGTAGAGCCAGCGGATCACGTCCGCCCCGATCGGCTTGTAACGGGCCACCACCCGCCGCACCGGCTGGCCCTTGATCTCCACCGTCTCCTCGCGGGTGGACGTGAACCCCTTCGGCAGTGCCGCGGTCGCCGCCTTCGCGTCCTCCTTCGGGCCGAGGTCGTGGAAGAGCTCGTACCCGTCGTTCGCCGCCCCCACGAACTCGATGGAGTTGCCGTCACTCTTGTGCATCGGCCGGCCGAACTGGTCGCGGACGGTGGCGAACCCGAGGAGGTTTCTGAACGGGGCCTCGCCCTCGCCCATCATCGTGGACATGGCGAGGAGGGCGTAAAACCAGTTGCGGAACTGCCCCGGGAAGCTCTCGGTGATGAAGTCGGCCGGGTACCACTTCCGCCACTCGGCCCGGTCCGTGTTGTAGCCCATCGTGCTGAACGCCACGATGCCGGCGTCGAGCCACGGGTTGCCCACGTCCGGGACGCGGGACATGAGGTTCCCCGTCTTCGGGTTGCGGACCTTCACCTTGTCCACCCAGGGCCGGTGCGGCGTGTGCCCGCTGAACGTCTCCCACCCCTCCACGGCGCGGGCCTGCAATTCCTCGCGGCTGCCGATCACCTCGAAGTCGCCGGTCACGTCGTCCACCCAGATCGGGAGGGCGAGGCCCCAGAAGCGCTTCTTGGAGATCATCCAGTCGCCCATGTTCCACAGCCAGTCGCGTTCGCGGGCCCGGCCGTTGAGGCTCTCGGGGAGGAACGTCACCTTGTCCACCGTCTTCATCACGTCGCCGCGGAAGCCCTCGGTCGTCTCCCGCGGCCCCATGCCGATGAACCACTCGTCCACGAGGCGGTAGAGGAGTTCCGTCTTGCACCGCCAGCAGTGCGGGTACTTGTGGACGTACCGCTCGACCGTGAACAGCCGGTCGGTGGCCTTGAGGTGGTCGAACACCACGTCGGCGGTCGCGGGGTCGTAGGCGACCTTGCCGCAGAGCGGGCCGAAGCCGTCCACGAAGGTGCCGCCCTCGTCCAGCGGGGCGACCGGGGGCAGGCCGTTCTCCTTGCCGAGTTCGAAGTCCTCCTGCCCGCAGCCCGGGGCGATGTGGACGATGCCGGTGCCCTCCGTCTCGCCCACGTCCTTCCAGGCGATCACGCGGTGCGACGCGGCCCCCGTCACCGGGCCGGCCCACTTCCGCTCCCGCACCACGCGGGCGACCTCGGCCGGGAAGCCGTGCGGGGCGTTCTGCGCCGGCAGCTCGTCGAACGGGCCGTGGTACGCCCACCCGACCATTTCCGAACCCTTGACCTCGCCGACGACCTCGAACGGCTCCTTGCCGGCCTTCGACTTGAACATCTGCTCGATGGTGTTGAGGTGCGGCACGTCCGGCAGCCACTCGCGCTTCTTGCCGGCCTTCGCGGGGGCGTCGGCGTCGCCCTCCTCGTCGTCCCCGGCGCCCTCCATGCGGTTGACCTTGAAGGCCCCCTTCGCCACGTAATAGACCTCGCCCTTGAGCCGCACGCGAAGGTACGTCAGCTCCGGGTTCACGGCCGCGGCGACGTTGCTGGTGAGCGTCCACGGCGTCGTCGTCCACGCCAGCAGGTTCTCGCCGGGCTTGTCCTTGAGCGGGAACTTGACGAACACGCTGCGGTGCTCGACGAACTTGTACCCCTCCTTCATCTCCTGCTCGGAGATGCCGACGCCGCACCGGCCGCACCACGGCATCACGTCGTACCCGCGGTAGACCATGCCCCGCTCGTGGCACTTCTTGAGGAACGCCCAGATCGTGTAGTTGTTCCCCTCGCCCATCGTGAAGTACGACTTCCGCTCGTCCGGCGACTTCGCCCAGTCGGCGTCGGTGCGGTCCCAGTCCATCCAGTACCCGAGGCGGATGCTCTGGTCCGTCTGCACCCGGGCGAAGTGGTTGACGCGGTCCTTGCACGCCGTCACGAACTTGTCGACGGACGCCTCGCGGTCGCCCGGCACCAGCGCCTCGATGTCGCGCTTGGTCTTGAGCTTCAACTCCTTCTCGACCTCGACCTCGACCCACAGCCCCTGGCAGTCGAACCCCTGCTGGTAGCGGAGTTCGCGGCCGGTCATGGCGAAGTAGCGGTTGTACACGTCCTTGTACGTCCGCCCCCAGGCGTGGTGGACGCCCATCGGGTTGTTGGCCGTGATCGGCCCGTCGAGGAAGCTCCACCGCGGCTTGCCGGCGTTCTGGGACCGCAGCTTGTCGAACGTCCGGTGCTCGTCCCAGAAGGCGAGAACCTCCCGTTCGAGGGCGGGGAAGTCGGCCTGCGGTTCGACCTTGCGGAACGGGGCAACGGGCTCGGCCACGGGGCACTCCTGAGTTAAACCAGTCGGCAGCGGCAGTCGGCAGGGAGATCGGGTCGAGCCGGGTTGTCGACTGCCGCTGCCAACTGGCTCGAAAAGGCATTTTAGGGAAGCGGCGCGATACAATCCGCCGCCGCCCGGCGTAAGACACTCAGCCCGCGCCCCCCGCCCCGGAGCAACCCGTGCCCGCCAACGACGGCAAGCCCTTTACCCAGGTCCGGTGCGACGCACTCCGGCCCGGCGACGTGCTGTTCAAGTACGGCACCAACCACCCGGTCGCCGTCATGATCAAGCTTCTGACGCGGTCCGAGTTCTCCCACGCGGCCGTCGTGGCCGAGAGCCGCCACGAGGTGATTGAGGCCAACGGCAAGGGGATCAACCGGAACGACCTGCGGACCGAGAACCTCCACTTCGAGTACGAGGTGTACCGTTGCAAGGACGAGTCGCTGGCCCGGGGGGCGGCGAACGCGGCCGACCTGGTCGTGGCCATCAACGAGGCCAAGCAGGGGCGGGCGGCCCGGTACAACTACAAGGACTTCCTCAAGTTCCCGATCTGGAAGCTGAACGCCTCGAACGCCGACTTCCGGACCGACGCCGGGTTCGAGGAGGGACTGGCCGAGATGCTCAACGGCGGCGGGATGACGTTCTTCTGCTCGCAGTTCGTCGTCTACTGCTACCAGTGGGCGGCCAGGCAGAAGGGGCTGAACGCGCTGGACGTGCTGCACACCGGCGACCGGGTGACGACCCCGGTGAAGCTCCACGGGATCGTGAGCACGAGCAACAGGTTCACCCACGTCGGCCGGATGCTCCGCGAGATGCGGTAGCCCGGCGGTCAACGTCGGGGCGGGGAATCGGGGCGGAATGCGGCGACGCTCCCGCGTTACCGCAAAATTTGGGAAGGGATTCGCAACCCGCTTCGGGGTCGTAGGATCGGACGACCGCGTGCGAAAAAAGCGGGAGAATCCGGGGGCACTTCGGCCATGACACGACCCTCACCCGTCATCCTGGCCATCGACCAGGGCACGACCAGCAGCCGGGCGGTGGCGTTCGACGCCGCTTCGTTCGCCGTCCTGGGCGTCGCCCAACAGGAGATCGGCCAGCACTATCCGCGGGACGGCTGGGTCGAACACGAGCCCGAGGACATCTGGTACTCGGTCGCCCGGACGGCCCGGGAGGCCATCGCCCGGAGCGGCCGGGGGCCGGCGGACGTGGCGGCCGTCGGCATCACCAACCAGCGGGAGACGGTAGTGGTGTGGGACCGGGCCACCGGCCGGCCGGTCCACCGGGCCATCGTGTGGCAGGACCGCCGGACCACCGCCTTCTGCCGCGAGCGGGCGGCCGACGGGGCGTGGCTCACGGCCAAAACGGGGCTCGTCCTCGACCCGTACTTCTCGGCCACCAAGCTCCGCTGGCTGCTCGACCACGACCCCGGGCTGCGGGCGCGGGCGGACGCCGGCGAACTGGCGGGCGGGACGGTCGATTCCTTCCTCACGTGGCGGCTCACCGGCGGGGCCGTCCACGCCACGGACGTGACGAACGCCAGCCGGACGCTCCTGTTCGACATCCACAAGTTGGCGTGGGACGACGACCTCCTGCGTTACTTCGGGGTGCCGCGGGCGCTGCTCCCGGGCGTGCGGCCGAGCGCGGCGGACTTCGGCGTCACGCGGGGGCTCGACTTCCTGCCGGACGGGGTGCCGATCACGGGGGTGGCCGGCGACCAGCAGGCGGCCCTGTTCGGGCAGGGGGCGTTCGGGCCGGGCGAGGGGAAGTGCACCTACGGGACCGGGGCGTTCGTCCTCCTCCACACCGGGGGCACGCCGGTCGCCTCGACGCACAAGCTCCTGACGACGGTGGCGGCGATGCCGGACGCGGCCCCGCGGTACGCCCTGGAGGGGGCGGTGTTCGTGGCCGGGGCGGCCGTCCAGTGGCTCCGCGACGGCCTGAGGCTGTTCCGCGACGCGGCCGAGGTGGAACAACTGGCGAAGGACTCGAACCCGGCCGAGCCGGTGCTGTTCGTGCCCGGGTTCGTGGGGCTGGGGGCCCCCCACTGGGTGCCGGAAGCCCGCGGCGTGATCTTCGGCCTGACCCGGGCGACGACGGCCGCCGACCTGGGGCGGGCGGCCCTGGAGGGGGTGGCGTTCCAGGTGGTGGACCTGATCGAGGCGGCCGCGAACGATTTGGGCCGCCCGCCTGCCGCCCTGAAGGTGGACGGCGGCATGTCGCGGAACGACTGGTTCCTCCGCTGCCAGGCCGACCTGCTCGGCCTCCCGGTGCTGCGGGCCGGGCAGACGGAATCGACCGCCCTGGGGGCCGGCCACCTCGCCGCCGTCGGGGCCGGGCTGGCCGACGAGGCGAAACTGCGGTCGCTCGCCGCCGCCGCCGCCCGCTTCGAGCCGACGCTGCCGGCCGCCGACCGCGAGGCGAAGCTGGCCCGCTGGCGGCGGGCGGTGCGGGCGGTGGTCGGCTTTTACGCGGGGCCGTGACGGGGGTATGATGAGGCCGGTCCGCACGACTCGGAGGCAAGCATGACCGCACCCGCGACCCTCGCCCCGGCCCCGCCGCCGGCCCACTACCCCGACAGCGACGGGCAGCCGATGGCCGACAACACCCACCAGTTCGACTGGATTTCGCTGCTGAAGTGGAACGCCGAGGCCCAATACCGCGACAACCCGAGCGTGTTCGTGGCCGGCGACCACCTGATCTACCCCGTCGAGGGCGATGCGGTCACCCGGCAGGCCCCGGACGTGTACGTGGCGTTCGGCCGACCGAAGGGGCACCGCGGGTCGTACCGGGTGTGGGAGGAGGGCGGCCTGTTCCCGCAAGTCATCTTCGAAGTCTGGTCGCCGAGTAACCGTCGGCAGGAGATGGACGACAAACGGGACTTCTACGAGCGGTACGGGGCGGAGGAGTACTACGTCGTCTACCCCGAGTTCCCGGCCCACCTGGAGGGATGGCGGGAGGACGGCGGCCGGTTCGTCCGCGTCGTGGACATGAATGGCTACGTCAGTCCCCGGCTCGGGTGGAGGTTCCAGGTGGTGAAGGGCTTCCTCAGCCTCTTAAGTCGCGTGGGGGAGCCGTTAAAGAAGCCGGACGAGATTGCGGCCGAGCGAGACGCGGCCGTGTTGCGGGCCGAACGGCTGGCGGCCAGGCTGCGGGAACTCGGGGTCGATCCGGACGCCATTTAATCGCGACGCTCAGAACTGCCGCAGGAACCGCGGGTCGTTCTGCCAGAAGAGGCGGATGTCGTCGACCGCCCGCTGGAGCATGAGCATCCGCTGCGGGCCCATGCCGAAGGCGAACCCGGTGACGGCCGCCGGGTCGTACCCGCCGGCCCGCAAGACGTTCGGGTGGATCATCCCCGCCCCCAGGATTTCCAGACAGCCCGTCCCCTTCGTCAGCCGGTCGCGGTTCGGGTCCTCGGCCGGCCAGTCGATGTCCACCTCGATGCTCGGCTCCGTGAACGGGAAGTAGCTCGACCGGATGCGGACCTGCCGCTCGGGGCCGAACATCCGGCGGGCGAACGCCGTGATCGTCCCCTTCAGGTCGGCCATCGTGATCCCCGGGCCGACCGCCAACCCTTCCACCTGGTGGAACTGGATTTCGCTCCGGGCGGTGATCGCCTCGTAGCGGTAGCACATCCCCGGGAGGATGACCCGCACGGGCTTCGGGCACGACTCGCGCATGACGTGGATCTGGCCCGGCGAGGTGTGGGTGCGGAGCAGCACGCCGGGGGTGGTGGTGAAGAAGGTGTCCCACATGTCCCGGGCCGGGTGGTGCGGGGGCATGTTCAGGGCCTCGAAGTTGTACTCGTCCGTCTCCACCTCCCGGCTGCGGTAGACCTGGAAGCCCATGTCGGCGCACACGGCGGTGATCTGCCGGAGGATTTGCGTCGCCGGGTGCAGCCGGCCGCGGGTCCGGGGCCGGCCGGGGAGGGACACGTCGAGCGGGTCGGCCGCGAGGCTGGCGGCCAGCGCGGCCTCCTTCGCGCCCGCCCACGCCGCGTCGAACGCCTCGGTGAGGGCCACCTTCACCCGGTTGGCCTCTTGGCCGTAGGCCGGGCGCTGGTCCTTCGGGAGCTTGCCGAGGTTTTTGAGGGCGGCGGGGATCAGGCCGGTGTCGCCGAAGTAGGCGGTCTTCCACGCGCGGAGGGCGGCCTCGTCGCCGGCGGCCCGGAGGGCGGCCAGCCCGTCGGCTTCGAGGGTCCTGAGGGCGTCGGCGGGCGTCGCGTCGGGCATCGGCACAGGCTCCGGCGGCAGGTCGGTCGGGGGCGTCGGGCCTGTTTTAGCGACGGGCGGGCGGGGCGGCGCGGACGCCGGTCGCGAAGCGGGGCAACGCGGAGTGTGTTGCACAAGATTCGGACGGCGAACGGGGCCGAAGCGGGGCAACGCGGGGGGTGTTGCACAAGTATCGGCGGGGATTGGGAGGGAAGTCAAAAAACAAAGCCCACCCGTTGCAACGGGTGGCTTTCGACGTCCTTTACTGCCCGTTCTTAATCCCCGCCCCCGCCGCACCCCCCGCAGCCGCTGCCGCACCCGCCCCCGCCGTCGCCCCCACCGCTGCCGCTGCTGCACCCGCTCGCCCCGCACCCGCTACTCGCGTCGCTCGTCTGCTTCGGGTACCACGTCTTCAGGGCCGTGTACTCGGTCCCGGCGAGGGCGGCGGTGCCGAACAGGGCCACCGCCAGGGCCGGGTTCGAGAGGCTGCCGCCGGCCGGGGTCTGCTTCAAGTCGGTGTGGCGGGAGAGGAGTTGCTCGACCGCCGCGTCGCCTTTCTTCGTCCGCCGCGGACGGCTAAACGCGAGGCCGAGCACCACCAGGAAGGAGACGGCCAGGGTGGTGAGGAGGAACCCGATCGGCTTGCCGTTCATCACCCCGACCACCAGCCGGGTGACGCCGAACCCGAACCAAACGACGGCCAGCGGCACCGCCCCCGCCCGGGCCGCGAACCGGGCCTGTTCGGGCGTCGGGAGCAGGGCGATCTCCCGCAGTGCTTCCTCGTGGGCGGCCGCGTGGTGTTCGATGCTTTTGACCACCTGGCGGAACTTGACCGGGTCGGTGCGGTCGAGCGGGAGGGCCCCGAACACGGCGTTCTCGGCCCCGGTCATGTGGGCCGGCGGCCTCCCGGCGACCTCGACCTTCTTGCCGTCGTCCGAGACGCGGGCCGCCCCGAGCCCGACCAGCCGGGCCAGGGCCGCCGTCGCCAGCCGGGGGGCCCCGCCGGCCAGCACGGCCGCCCGCTCCCAGTCGAGGGCCGGCGGCTCGTCGCCGGGCGTCGCCCCGGGGCCGTTGACGACCTGGCGGACCACGAGGCCGAGGAAGAAGGCCGCGAGCATCGCCGGGATCAGGAAGGCCAGGTACTCGGTCCCGTTCAACTCGAACGGGTTCAGCCCCGCCTCGCCGCAGCCGGTGGCGAACAGGAGCGCGGCGGCCGCGGTCCCGAGGGCCGCCGACGCCCGCCGCACGGCCGCCTTCGGGACGACCCAGTTGCGGGCCACGTTCACCGTCCGTCGCGTCGCGTCGTCGCCGAAGCGAACGGCGGCCGGCGGCCAGATGTCGGCCGGCGGGGCGTGGCCGAACGTTTCCTGGTAGGCGGCGAGGGTGGCGTCGTACATGGCGTGGTGCTTGCCGGCCTCGGCCGGACCGCCGCGGGTCGGGTCGTGGTGCAGCGGCTGGCCGAGCGTGTCGCGGCAGAAGGAGTGCCAGTACGACCGCGTGTAGGTGAGGTGCAGGTGCCAGGCGGCGTCCACGGCCTCGGACGGGCAGACCGGCCGGCCGCTGGCGACGGCGAGGTATGCGAACCGCTTGTACTCGGCCACCACCCGGGCGGCGTGGGGGCGGGACCAGCCGTGTTCGCGGGCCAGGCGGGCGGCGAACGGGAGGGCCGGCGGCGTCGGGCCGTCGATGTCGAAGGCGTCGATTCGGGCGAGTAGGTCGTGGCGTGGGGCGGGCGTCGTGGTCACGGTGGACCCCGGGTACGAGGGAAGGAGCCTGCGAGCGGTTCGCTCACAGGATACTTCGCCGCGGGGCCGGTGTCGTTCGTGAAGTTCGGGAGTGGGTCGAAATGAGGTCGCGGGCGGAAAGCCCACCCGTTGCAACGGGTGGGCTTTATCGACATGAACCGGCCGTCACGCCACGGCGGCGACGGCCTCTTTCGCGGCCTTCGCCTCGGCCCGCTGCTTCTCGGGGTCGGGGGCAGGGTTGTGCTCCCGGGCGATCTCCACCAGCTTCGTGAAGGTGTCCGGGTCGTGGATGGCGATCTCACTCAGCGACTTCCGGTCGAGCGCGATCAGGGCCAGTTGCAGGCCGTGGATGAACTCGCCGTACCGCATGCCCCGCATCCGGCAGGCGGCGTTGATGCGGACGATCCACAGCCGGCGGAACTGCCGCTTCTTCACCCGGCGGTCGCGGAAGGCGAACACCCGCGAGCGGATGAGGGTGACGATCGCCTGGCGGTACAGGTTGTGGCGGCTGAGGCGGAAGCCCTTCGTCAGCTTCCGCGTCCGCTTCTTGCGGCGGGAGGTGGTGGCCTTGCTGCGAGCGCGAACCATGACCGAAGCTCCTATTCAAAGCCGCGGGACGCTCGCCCGGCGGCTTTCGAGTGTGTGTGGGAAGGGGGAAGCGGGGGGTGACTACAGCACGCCGAGCGCGATCTTGTACTTCTTCAGGACGCTCGGGCGGCCCTCGATGATCCCGGCGGCGCGGAGCTGGCGCTTCCGCTTCCCGGTCATGTGGGCGTTCAGGTGGCGGCGGCCGACCTTGCCGTGCTTCAGCTTGCCGCTGCCCGTCACCTTGATCCGCTTCTTCACACTCTTGTTGGTCTTGTTCTTGACGGCCATGGTTGCCTCGAACCCCGTGCGGGGCCGTGTTCCGGGGGTGGGGGCGGGCCGCCGTCGGCCGCCCGCTCTACGGTGGACGGGCACGGTCGCCCGCCGCTTGAAGACCTCGTCCGCCCGGGACCGGGGGCGAAACGGGCGGAACCCGGGGCGACGCAGCGCCCGCGGGTTCCGCCGGTGTTCGGTCGGTCGTGGCTGATTGTAGCGGCCGCCCGACCGGGCGGCCACGGGGCTTACGATTTCGGCCCGGCCGGCGGGGCGGCGGGGGCCG
>JANPKP010000005.1:0-6560 GCA_031426095.1 Gemmataceae bacterium | reverse complement strand
CCCGAGGCCCCCCGGGCCCACCACCGGCATAATATACCACCGGGTCTAGCTCGGGGTTGTCCCCGGGCGGGCCGGGGGGCCGTTCGGGACCCCCCGCGCCCCGCGCCCCCGGTGCCGGGGCGGCCGGGCGGCGGGCGACCGACGCGGGCCGCCGGGTCAGTCGAGGGCGACCGGCGAGACCCGGTCGTAGACCCTCGGCGGGGACGAGCGGTCGACGTCCGTCCCCCCGATCGTCGCCATGGATTCCAGGATCGCCGGGGAGGTCGACGTCGACACGTACCGCACCGAGGCGTCGACCAGGGCGACGTTAAAGCCGCTGGGGTGGAAGCTGCTCATCCCCCGCCGGCACGGCCACACGTTCCCGGCGTCGGTCGACGTGGTGACGGTCAGGTTGTGAGCCGCCGCGCAGGCGTCGAAGTTGTTGATGAACATCCGCGAGTCGTTGGTCGCCAGGCTGCCCCAGTACCCCGCCCACGCGTGGGCGGGCAAGGTCCGGAGGTTCGGGAGGGCCGCGGGCGGGGTCATGCCCGCCTCGGTAAACATCAAGGTCTGGGACGTGCCGTCCACGACCGTGGCGAACTTCTCGGGGGCCAGCTTGATGCCGCCGCAGGTCGGGAACCCGGACGCGTGGAACACCCCCCGGCTCCGCTCCGGGTAGTGCGTCGGCATCCCGTCGATCAGGCCGGGGTTGCCGGGGCAGATGTCGAACGTGTGCCCCATGTCCCACGACCGGCTGTTGAGCGTCCCGGACGTCGTTTGGTTGAGGCCGGTCCGCCCCATGACCGCCCGGTACGAGCCTGACGCGAACTCCCGGGTGGTGGTCCCCCCCCACGTCCACTGCGCGGAGTCCGACGAGCTGGGGGAGGACACGACCTTCCCGGCGAACGCGTCCGCCGGGCAGGAGTAGGCGGGGACGACGGCGGTGCGGAACTGGTTCATCGCGGGCGTGTCGCGCAACGACGAGGTCGAGCCGGCCAGCGGCGAGAAGTCGTAGAGCTGGTACAACGCGCTCTGTTCGAGGTAGGGGAGGAGGTACGTGGCGTACGTGGCGATGTGCTGGGAGCTCTTCCACGGGCCGTCGGGCAGGGGGGTGACGGACATGTTGATCGGCTTGTTGTGGACGCTGGCCCCGTGCGGGAACTCTCGCTGCGCGTCGTGGTAGAGGTGGGCCGCCGTCGCCATCTGCTTGAGGTTGTTCGCGCACTTGGTGCGGGCCGCCGCCTCCCGGACCTTCTGCACGGCCGGCAGCAGCAGTCCGATCAGCACGGCGATGATCGCGATCACGACCAACAACTCGATCAGCGTGAATCCCGGGCCCGGCGGGTCGCGACGGGCGGCGTGCGGCGGTGCTGTCGTCATGAGGGGGCTCCCGGAAGACGGACACGATCGCTCGTGCGGCGGCGTAACGGAAAGATGGGCGGGCGGGCGGGGAGAGGATGTGGGCGGGGCACGAAGGGCGGAACTCGGGCGGGTCGCCGGTACTTTCGCGCCGCCCGTCGCGCCTCGCGGGGCCGAACCCGTGGCGAATCCGCGGGTCGGCTCGCGTGCGACTCGCGGACTCGCAAACGATCCCGACGAGCCTTAATCGAAACTACCCCATCGAACCGATGACCGCAAGCGATTTTCGCCCGCCGCGTCAACATTCGTCACGCCGGCCAACAATGCGGGGCCGTCACCGTCACGCGGCCTTCGCGCCGACCCGCCGCGCGGGTCGCCGAGGAACCGCGGGCGGGCGTCGCGGTTTCACCCCTCGACGCGCTTCACTACTTCTTCTCGTCCGACTTCTTGTCCTCGGGCTTCTTCTCGTCCGGCTTGTCCTCCACCAGTTCGAGGTTCTTCTCGTCCGTGATCTCGATCTGGAACTGCTCCTTGAACTTCTTCACCGTGCCCGTCGCCTTCACCGTCTTGCCCTTGAAGGTGTCGTAGGTCGCCTTCTCCCACTTGCCCGTCATCGCCTTGCCCCGCAACGCCACCGTGACGTTCTTCTCGCTCTTGAAGTCCTTCTCCGAGTTCAGCAGCAGCAGCGTGGGGTTGATCGCCCGGCCGCCGGCCACCGTGAACTGGACCGTCACCTCCATCCCCTCCTTCTTCACCGCCTCCTCCGGGCTTAGCACGCCCTCGGGCCGCTTCGGCTCCTCCTTCTTCTCGTCCGCGCTCACCTTCGCCAGCCCCGCCGGCCGGCCGCCGGCTACCGCCCCGGCCTTCAGGGAGCTGAGCCGCACCTTCTGGCCGATCGTCACGTCGCCGTCCTCGTCCCGGACTTGCAGCGTGATCCGCGGGTCGGGCTGACTCCAGTCGATGAAGACGGTGCCGAAGTTGTCGCCGTAGGCCATCGAGCCGACGCGGCGGGTGCCGGTGTCGGGGGCCCGCCAGTTCTTCGCCCCCTGGTTGAACCCGCTGCTCGTCAGGTCGTAGAGCGGGTAGCCGACCGACGTGGTGTCCAGGCAGAGTTCGGCCAGGTGCCGGTCGCCGCTGAGGATGACGACGCCGGCCGCCCCGCTCTCCTTCAGAAGCGCGAGCAGCTTGGCCCGCTCGCCCGGCATGTTCGCCCACTTCTCGAACGGGTGGTCGTCGGCCACCACCTGCACGCTCGAACAGAGCAGGCGGACCTCGGCCGGAACCTTGAGCTGTTCCGCCAGCCACGCCCACTGGTCGGCCCCGAGCATGGTGGCGGCCGGGTCGGTGTTCGGCACGTACGGCTTGCGGACGACGTTCCCGCCCGTGTACCGGAGCGGCGGGCCGTACTTGAGCTCCGAGCGGAAGTACCGGGTGTCGAGGAGGATGACCTGGACCCGCTGGCCGGCCGGGCCGAACACGGCGGACGAGTAAATCCCCTTCTGGGTCCGGCGGGGCGAGTCGGCCGGCACCTTCCAGAAGTCGAGGAAGGCGGCCTGCGAGTCGTCCTTGAGCGGGTACTCGGCCCCGGCGTCGTTCTTCCCGTAGTCGTGGTCGTCCCACGTCGCCAGGATGGGGCACGCGGCCCGGAGCTTCTGCCAGCCCGGGAGCCGGTCGAGGGCGGCGTACTTCTCGCGGATCACGTCCGTCGTCACCTTCTTGCTCTTGTCGAGGTCGGCGTAAATGTTGTCGCCCAGCAGGACGAGCAGGTCGGGCTTCTGGGCGGCGACGGCGTCGAAGATGGGGAGCGGCTTGTCCTGGTCGGCGCACGACCCGAAGGCGATGCGGCTCAGGGGCAGTTCCGCGGCACGGACGGCGGGCGGGGCGGAAGCGGCCAGGAGCAGGGCGAGGCCGACGAGCGGACGGCGGGCGGGCGGCATGGGGAACCTTCTGAGCTGAGGTGACGACGGGGAGGTCTCCTTATTGGAACGAGGGAACGGGCGCGTGGCAAGCCCCTACCGCGGGCCGCTCGGGGGTGGAACGCGGCCCAAACCCGTTCCGTGGCAGGCGGTTTCGCGGAGATTTCGCTTGAACCCGGGGGTCGAGCCGGGAGAATGATTTCACCGGGTTTTCATCCGTCCGCCCGCCCTTCCGCCACGTCACCGTCGGGCCGGCCCCGGTTTTGATCGCACCCGCACGAGCAGGAGTTCCCCCATGGCCAAGGCCCGCGGCGACTTCACCGACATCCTCCTGAAGCGGAAGGCCATCAGCCCCGAACAGCTCGCCGAGGCCGACAGCCTGGCGTCGAGCACCGGGCTGAAGATTCAGGACGCGCTCGCCAAGCTCGAATACGTCTCCGCCCAGGAGTCGATGGCGGCCATCGCCGAGGCCCACAACCTCGAGTTCGTGAACCTCGACGGGGTCGAAATCCCCAAGGAAGTGATCGAGAAGGTGCCCGAGTCGGTGGCCCGCGAGAACCTCGTGATCCCGCTCTCGCTGGAAGGCAGCGCCCTGAAGCTGGCGACCAGCGACCCGTCCAACTACGAGACGATGCAGAAGCTCCAGTTCATCCTGAACATGGACGTGGTGCCGGTGCTGGCCATCCAGGAGCAGATTCAGGAGGCGATCAACCGGAGCTACGGCCAGACCGAGACCGAGTCGGTCGACTCGATGCTGACCGAGTTCACCGACACGGCCATCGAGTTCACCCAGACGGAGGCCTCGACCGCGCTGGCGTCGGCCGACGACTCGGACGCCCCGGTGGTAAAGCTGTGCAACCTGATCATCCAGGAGGCGGTGAACCTGCGGGCGTCGGACGTGCACGTGGAGCCGTTCGGCGACCGGGTGCGGGTCCGCTACCGGATCGACGGCGTGCTCGTGGAGCGGGACGCCGCCCCCCGCCGGCTCCTGTCGCCGCTCCTGAGCCGGTTCAAGATCATGGGGTCGATCGACATCTCCGAGAAGCGTCGCCCCCAGGACGGGCGGATCAAGATGACGTTCCAGGGGAAGCACTACGACCTTCGTGTCAGCATGCTGCCGACGGTCCACGGCCAATCGGTGGTCATGCGCATCCTCGACCGCGGCAACATCATGGTCGGCGTCCGCGACCTCGGCTTCGGCGAGGAAGACTACCTCAAGTTTCAGAACATCATCAAGCGGCCGAACGGCATCTTCCTCGTGACCGGCCCCACCGGTTCCGGCAAGACGACGACTCTCTACGCCGCCCTGAACGAGTTGAACCGCCCGGACCGGAAGATCATTACCGCCGAAGACCCGGTCGAGTACTACCTCCCCGGCATCAACCAGGTGGAGGTGAAGCACAATATCGGGCTCAACTTCGCGCGCATCATCCGGGCCATGCTTCGGCAAGCCCCGAACATCATCCTCGTCGGCGAAATCCGCGACAAGGAGACGGCGGAAATCGCCGTGCAGGCTTCTCTGACCGGACACTTGGTTTTCAGCACGCTCCACACCAACGACGCGCCCAGTGCCATCACCCGCCTCTCGGACATTGGCGTGCAACCGTTCTTGATCGCCTCGTCCGTCATCGCCATCATGGCCCAGCGTTTGGCCCGGGTGAACTGCGTGAAGTGTAAACAGCCGTACATGCCAAATCCGGGAGAGTTGCAGGCCGGCGGCGTGACCCCGGAGATGGTCGCGCGGGCCACGTTCATGCGGGGCGTGGGGTGCAACCACTGCCGCCAGGGGGGCTACCGCGGCCGCATGGGCGTGTACGAACTGATGCGGATGACGGGGGCCCTCCGCGAACTGACGTTCGCGCAGGCCCCTGCTCAAGAACTGCGGCGGAAGGCCCGCGCCGGCGGCATGAAGAATTTGCTCGATGACGCGGTGGGCAAAGTCCTTAGGGGCGTGACGACGTTGGAAGAAGTGTTGAGCATCTGTCACTCCGACGCGGCCGCGGCGGCGCACTGACCGGGCGACATTCGAAGGCCGGTGTGAGGGGCGACTCGCTCCCGCACCCGGCACGGGGGCCGACGTTCCCCCGGGCCGTTCTTGTGCAACGCCCGCCCGGTTGCCCCGCTCGCGCCGCGGTGGGGCGGGTGGGGTTGTGGTACTGCCCGATTGGAACCACCCCGGTCGTCCGACCGGGGCTCTAATGGTGGGTGGTTTCGCAAAGACATGCGGCGACCGGTTTTTTGGCACCACGCCGGCCGCCCGTGATAATACCCGCGACCAGGACGGACCGACCGCCGGGCGATTCGGGGTTCATCCGGGGCGGCCTTGACGCCGCCCCTTCCCGTCATCGGCCCCCGCCCGCGGCCCCGTACTCCGACTCGCTTGTCCGGTGCCCGAGGTCCTCCCGTGGCCAGCGTCTCGATGGAAAAGCTGCTGGCGAGCGTCATCCAGCTCAAGGCCAGCGACCTGCACATCAGTTGCGGCCAACCCCCGGTGGTCCGCCACCAGGGCCGCATGCGCAAGCTCGACGCCAAAATCCTCGACCCGGACGACACCACCGGGCTGATGAAGTCGATCACCCCCGACCGCTGCCAGCAGGAGTTGCAGACCAAGGGCGGGTCCGACTTCGCCATCGAGTACACCGACGGGTTCCGCTTCCGCGTCGCCATCTACAAGCAGAAGGGCACCATCGGCATGGTGCTCCGGCGGATCCCCAGCGCGTTCCTGACGTTCGAGCAGTTGCGGATGCCCGAGGCCATCCGCTCGCTCATCGTCCGGCCCCGCGGGCTGCTCCTCGTCACCGGCCCCACGGGGTCCGGCAAGACGACCAGCCTGTCGTCGATGATTAACTTCATCAACGACAACTACGACCGCCACATCATCACCCTGGAAGACCCGATCGAGTACTACCACAAGCACAAGCGGTGCACGGTCAACCAGCGGGAGATCGGGACCGACGTGCCCGACTTCAAGGAGGGCATCCGCCGGGCCCTCCGCATGGACCCGGACGTGATCCTCGTCGGCGAAATGCGTGACCTGGAGACGATCCACGCGGCCATCGAGGCGGCCGAGACCGGGCACCTCGTGTTCGGCACCCTGCACACCTCCAGCGCCGGCAGCACCGTCAACCGCATCATCGACGTCTTCCCGAAGGACGCCCAGGACCAGATCCGGACGCAGCTCTCCACCGCCCTCATCGGGGTGCTGTCGCAGGGCCTGCTGCCGAAGAAGCCGGAGGGGCTGATCGCCGCCTACGAAATGATGGTGGTGACGCCGGCCATCCAGAACCTGATCCGCGAGAACAAGAC
>JANPKP010000004.1:0-3498 GCA_031426095.1 Gemmataceae bacterium | reverse complement strand
TCGAAACCCGGCTCGCGGCGGCCGAGCGGGAGGGGGCGGCGGCCCGGGCCGACCGGGACCGGGCGCTGGGGCTGACCGGCCGGCGGGAGCGGTGGCGGCGGGGCGCGGTCCGGTTCGAGATCGAGCGGGCGGCCGGCAAGGCGGAGGTCGTCGATCTCCCCGGCCTGGAGGCCGCCCTGGCGGCCGCCCCCCGGGACGACGCGACCCGGCTCGCCCTGGGCCTCGCGCGGTTCGCCGGCGGGGTCGAGCAACTGGGCCGGGGCCTGCACGATTACGGCGTGAAGACCGAGAAGGTGGCCGACGTCCCGTTCCTCCGGCTGCCCGTGCCGGTCAACCCGAACCCGTCCCCGATCACCTACGCCGCCTTCCGCCGCCTCCTGGACGACTTCCACGCCGACCTGACGGACGCCGAGGCGACGCTGGCCGGGATCACCGACGACAAGGTGAAGCTGACGGCCCGGCTCGCCACCGTCCGGCTCGACCTGAACGGCGACGGCGACCCGACCGACAAACTGGTCGAGGTCATGAAGCACGTCGTGCGGCAGGGGCGGTTCGACTTCCTCGCCGCGAACCCCGACTTCGTGGTCGGGTTCGACCGCGGGGACGTGGCCTGGCTGCGGGGCTACTGCCACCTGCTCATGGGCCTGCTCGACCTGTACCAGACGTTCGACACCGAATGGGCGTTCGACCGGGCGGCCGGGGAGCTGTTCGCCCGGCCGGAGCCCCGGGTGCCGGCCGGCGGCGGCGGGCGGGCCGCCCCGGCCCTGCGGGAGTTGGTGGTGACGGCCCCGGCCCGCCTCGGCCGGTTCCGCCGCCACTTCCTCATGGTGGCCGAGCTGAACCAGGAGACGTGGAAGCACGTCCGGGCCGAGACCGACGACGACCACGAGTGGCTGCCGAACCCGCGGCAGAAGGGGGTGCTCGGGGTTCCCGTCCCCGACCGGGTCGTCGACGGCTGGCTGGCGATGATGGCCGAGCTCGGGAACCTGCTCAACGGGCAGCGCACCTTTTCGTGCGCGTGGCTGGACCAACTCCTGAAGGGCGACAAGGCGCTCGACCTGAAGGCCCTCTGCGACGAGCCGCCGGACCGGCTCGTGCTCGACGGGTTCCCGCAGAACCTGCCCGACCGGTACTTCGCCCCGCGCAAGGACTTCGATGTCACCGTCCTGATCGGCGTGTGGACTCTCCTGTCGGACACGACGGCCGGCCCGTTCGCCACCGCCGCGATGCTCAACTGACCCCCCGCGGCACGTGCCGGACCGCGGGCGGCGGCCGGCGGCGGCTGATTCTCGCAAGGGTCTGGCCCCGTCCGCCGCGCCGGCACCGAGCTCCTGCTCTGCGGCGGGGAGGAAGTGCCCCCGGGCGAGTGCCGGATGATCGAAGTCAGGTGAGGGCTTATTCTGAATCACGGCAGCCGTTTCGGACGGCGCGGCCGTGTAGGGTGGGACAAGGCTTTGCGCAGTCCAACCGCGTGGGGCTATGAGGCTAGTTCGCAGTGGGGTTGCGCGGGCCTTGTCCCACCCTATAAGACCGTTGTTGGCAGCCTTCAGCCATTGCCTCTGCTCACGTTCTGATAAGTGTAACCTGCTTTTTTGAGGGCGTCATTCACAGCGTTCTTCAACTCCTCGGCCGCGTCTTTGTGAAGGTTCTCGGCGAGTGTCACTTCCGTGAACCCATCGACCATTTTGCCGTTGTTGACGAATTCCAGACGAGCCCTCTCCATGCGTGCTGTGATCGAGAAAGTCTTCGTGTCGTGTCGCGTGTACAACACGACGTGGTGAATGCCATCGCTTGTCATCGCTTGCTCCCGGCACAGAGTTATGGGGAAGATACTTCGCCGGGACGGCGGATCCAATGGTTATTGTGCTTGAATGCGATTCCGCCCGGCGAAACACGGTTGAGAGGGTGAGGCTCCTGCCGAACTGATAGATGCTTGGTCGTCCCGGTGGCCACTGCTACAGTGACGGAGGTTAACCCGAACCGATGGGAGCAACGGATGCGTGACCGGATCGCGGCCCACCCGCACATCCACTTCGGCAAGCCGTGCGTCGCCGGCACTCGCATCACCGTGCAGAGCGTGTTGGAGTTGGTGCGTGAAGGTGTCACCGCCACCGACATCCGACGCGACTACTATCCCGACCTGTCGGCCGACGACATCCGGGCGTGCGTGCAGTACGCCATCGACTTGATCGCTTTGGAGGACATCCGGCTCGCGGAGACGGCATGACGTTCTTCGCCGACCAGGATGTGTACGCCGCCACCGTCCAGTTCTTGCGAGACGCCGGGCATGATGTCGTGACCGCGGCCGAGCGCGGAATGTCGCAGGCGACGGACGCGGAATTGCTGCGGACCGCAGGCGGCGAGGGGCAGGTGTTCGTGACCCGCGACCGGGATTACGGCGGATTGGTGTTCGTGCAGGAGTTAGGGTCCGGCGTCATTTACTTGCGCGTGCTGCCGTCCACGCTCCAGGCGGTCCACGCCGAGTTGGCCCGGCTGCTCGCCCTGTACGGCGAGGGTGAGTTGCTGGGCGCGTTCGTGGTCGTGGAACCGGGCCGACACCGGGTGCGGCGGCCTCCGGCGGGTGGCGACCAGTCGGACGCCGGGCCGTAGGGTGGTCCGAGCGGGTCCGCGACCGGAGCCCGCGTCCGAGACGCACGACTCACCGACGTGGGCTCCGGTCACTAAGCCGCCTTCAACCCACCCTACGAAGGCTTCACCAGCCCGAGCAATTCCGCCTGGATGCGGCCGTTGGTCGCCAGGAGGTCGGGGCGGAAGGGGTCGAACGGGGTACCGTCGATCGCGGTGATCGTGCCGCCCGCCTCCGCCACCAAGACGGCCCCGGCCAGCACGTCCCAGGCGTAGTTGTCGTGGGCCCAGTAGCCGTCGAACCGGCCGGCCGCGACGTACGCCAGGTTCAGGGCCGTCGAGCCCGTCCGCCGCAAGGATTGGGCGTGGGCCGCCAGGGCCCGCCAGGTGTCAAGGTTCTTCAACTGCTTCTCGTAGTTCGCCGGGAAGCCGGTCGAGATCATCGCGTCCCGCACGGTGCCCACGCCGCTCACCTTCATGGGCTGACCGTTGAGCGTCGCCCCGTGCCCCTTGGCGGCCGCGAACAGCTCGTTCATCCGCGGGTCGAGGATCACCCCCACGGCCGGCTCGCCGCCGATCATCAAGCCGATGGAGACGCAGTACGCGGGCACGTCGTGGACGTAGTTGGCGGTGCCGTCGAGGGGGTCGACGACCCACGTCGGCGGGGCGTCGGCGGCCGGCCGGGTCTCGCCGACGGCCTTCCCCACGGCGTCCTCCTCGCCGACGAACCCGTGGCCCGGGAAGCGGCCGAGGAGGTACTCTTTAATGGCCTGCTGGGAGGCGTTGTCGGCGTCGGTCACGAGGTCGGCCCGGGCCTTCTCGCGGACGGCGAACCTGGACCGCCACCCTTCGAGGATCGCGGCCCCCTGGCGGGCGGCCTCGGTGGCGGCGGCGAGGAATTCGACGAGTTGA
>JANPKP010000003.1:0-4480 GCA_031426095.1 Gemmataceae bacterium | reverse complement strand
GGCCGGATCACTCCGGCCCGCCCCCCGTCTTTGAACGCTCCCCGGGTCCGATCCTCTTGATCCCGCGTCCCGGTCCGCGTCACCCGCGTGCCGTCGCCGGATGGCCCGTCGCCGCCGGTCAGTCGCCCTTCGCCGGCGTGGCCGCCGGCTTGTCGGCCAGGGGGGCGAGGATGTCGTCCACCGAGCGGTTGGCCGACGCGGCCGTCGGCCTGTCGTCGTCGTGGACGACCGGGGCCAGCTTCAGCTTCTCCCGCTCGACCGCGATCGCCTTCCGCATGTCGCGGATCGACTCTTTGATGCCCGACAGGCGGGTGTCGTCGCACTGGTACTTGCTCTCCATCTGCTGGAGCTTGACGGCCGTCAGCTCGGCCTCCAGGCCGTCGATGGCGGCCGTCATTTCGAGCCGCTGGGCCTTGAGGGTGTCGAGCTGCTTCTCGAGCGCCTCCCGGCTCCGCTCGCGTGACGCCAGGGTGGCGTCGAGCGAGTCCTGGGTCCGCTGGCCGGTCGTGTACCGGGCCACCGACTCGGCCAGTTCGGCCTTCGCCTGGGCGACGGGCAGCTTGCGGTCGCCGAACGCCACCGTCTCGGTCGCCGCCTTGACGGCCGCCCCGCGGGAGGTGAGCTTCTCCTTCAGGTCGGACTGCTTGGACCGGTGGTCGGCCACCGCCTGCCGCAGCTCCCGCACGTCGACGTTCTCCCGGGCCAGCCGCTCGGCCACCCGCAGCACGTCGCCGTCGAGGGCCTTGACCTCGGCCCGGAGGCGCTTCAGCTCCCGCTCGGGCGGGACCTGGCTCGACGCCCAGTCGGACGCCTCGGACACGCTCTGGCGGGCGTAACTGAACGCCTTGGTGCTGCGGAGGGCGGCGAACGCGAGTGCCCCGCAGACGGTCATGAGAAACAGCTTCTTGATCATGGGTGGTGTTCCTTCCCGGGTCGGCGGGGTGCCGGCCACCCGAACCCCTCGGGCCGCCTGCCGACGGGAGTTATTCGCGGCCGGCGGGAAGGGATTTGACGGGCGGGACGGGCGGGGGCGGAAATTTTCCAGCCCCCCCGCGTAACCGTTACGCCGGGGGCAACCCGGTCACGCCGCCGGCAACGTCCCGAACACGGCCGTCCGGAGCGGAATCCCCCGCTCCGCCGCGAACGCCCGGACCCGCTCGAACGCCGCCCGCTTCACCGCCGGGGCGAGCCAGTAGCCGAGGAGGTGCCGGCGGCGCCCGAAGCGACCCGGCCGGACGACCGCGAGCGTCACCATCGACTCGTGCGAGTCGCCGCCCGTCCCGTCGTCGTACCACCCCAGGGCGAACGTAAGCCCGTCGTCCAGCGGGAACGTCCGCGGGCCGGGGGCCAGCAGCCCCCGCCGGCCGACCGTTACCCCCGCCGCCAACACCTCGACCCACTCGGCCCACGTTCGCCCGAGGAGCGTGTAGAGGATGAGCGGGATCACGAGCCACGCCACGAGGCACCAGAACGTGAGGAACGCCGTTTCGAACAGTGGGAGTTCGCCGAGCAGCACGCCGGTGGCGACCACCGTCGCCGGCACCCACAGCCCCAGGAACACGACCAGGAAGGCCGCGGAGAACCAATCCTTCGGCACCCGGCGGTTGTCCCAGGCCAGGCGGAGGGAGCCGCCTGCCTCGGTCGTTTCGAGCGGGAAGCCGTCCGCCATGTGTTCCCCCGTTTCGCGGCTGCCGGTCGGTTGCGGCCCCCGCGCCAACGGCGTATGATCCCTGTGGGTTATACGTTCGCCGGCCCACCACCTCTCGCCCGCCCCGGAGTTCCCACATGCCTCGCCGGACCGCCGCACCCCTCGCCCTCCTCGCCGCGGGGGTCCTGCTCCTCGCCGCCCCGCCGGCCCCGGCCCAGGAGGCCGTCGTCGGCCAGCCCGAGGAGTTCAAGACGGCCGACGGGGTGCTCCTCAAGGGGCGGTTCTACCCGGCGTCGAAGGCCGGCCAGAGCGCCGGCGAGCAGCCGGCCGTCATCCTCCTGTACAGCCCGGGCGTGGGCAAGGACATGAGCAAGGGCGACTGGGCCACCCTGGCCGACAAGCTGGCCAAGGAGGGGTACAACGTCCTCCAGTTCGACTGGCGGGGGCACGGGCAGAGCACCACCATCACCGACACCAACAAGTTCTGGGGGGTGCCGCTCCCGGGCGAGGCCTTCCCGAACACCCTGACCGGGCCGATCCACCAGAAGGCGAACTACATCCGGGGCGGGTACACCCCCCGCAAGCTCAAGTCGGAACTCCGGGTCGCCGACTTCGGCCCCGGGTACTTCCCGGTCCTGGTCAACGACATCGCCGCCGCCCGCCAGCACCTGGACGCCAAGAACGACCGCCACACGGCCAACACCAGCCGCGTCTACCTCGTGGGCGAGGGCGAGGCGGCCACCCTGGGGATGCTCTGGATGGCGGCCGAGTGGGAGCGGCACGACACGAACGTGCTCAAGGCCAACCCGAACATCGTGTACATGACCGTCCCGCCGCCCCTGGGCACCCCGGCCCTGGCCGGGAAGGCCGGGGAGGACATCAAGGGGGCCGTGTGGCTCAGCCCCAAGCTCTGCCGGGGGGTGCAGCTCGGCCAGCTCCTGGCCCTCTACGACCCGCGGAGGAACCCGCTGCTGCGGCAAATCCCGATGTGCTTCGTGTACGCCGACGGGGACGTCGAGGGGAAGCGGAACGCCGACCTGTTCCACGACCGGGTGGTCCAGGCCGCCCCGCCGAAGACCGGCAGCCTCCAGCCGGCGAAGAACACGGTCCGGGCCGTCATCGAGAAGGAGAAGTCGACCCCGCTGACGAACGCGGTGGTCCTCAACCGGGTGGTGGCGTACATGACCCAGTACCTCCCGCCGTCCAAGACCGAGTCGAAGACGAAGGACTTCACCGTCCCGTACTACATCGACCTGGGGTACTTCAACTTCCGGTTCTAAAGGCCGCGACGGGACGCGGACGACGCGGACCGGGACGCGGATGAAGAGGATCAGAGCGGAGCATTGGTCTCAAACAAGGGCGGGCCGGGGAAACCGGCCCGCCCTTTCCATTCTATCCCAGTGATTTTCGGATCCGCTCGATCCCGCGACCCGATCCGCGTCGTCCGCGTGCCATCTCTTTTCAGAGTGTGTCCGAAAACCGATCGCCGGGGTTCCCCTGGGCGGCGGGCCACCCTGCGGCGGGACTTACGTCAAATCCCGCGGCCCGAAGCGCCGCCGGGAATTTCGACGTAACCCCTTACGTTCTACCCCACCCGGTTGCGCCCGATGTGACAGCGGGGTCGAGGTTTGCGTCCAGTATGGTGGTCAGCTTTACCGCATGTTTGCGGGTCGTTTTACCTAAGACTTTTCCCGCTAGACTTTTGCGGCAATTTCGAGCGCCCCGCGCTGGGAGAATGCGGTAAAGCTCGGACCGCGGCACGAGTAGTCGGATTGACGTAACTACGCCACGCGGGCGGCCCGGCTCGGCTTTCAGACACACCCTGATTCACCCCGCCTTCGCCTCGCCGCCGCCCGGCTTCTTCGGCCCCGCGTCGGCCGCCCCGCCGCGGGGGTGGAACGCCTTGTGGATCGCCTTGAGCCGGTCGCGGTCGATGTGGGTGTAGTGCTGGGTCGTCTGGATCGAGGCGTGGCCGAGGAGTTCCTGCACCGTTCGCAGGTCGGCCCCGCCGGCCAGGACGTGGGTGGCGAAGCTGTGCCGCAGGGTGTGCGGGCTGACCGTGTGCGGCAGCCCGGCCCGCAGGCAGTACTTCTTCACCACCGACCACAGGTCGATCCGCGACAGCGGCTTGCCCGAGCGGGTCTGGAACACGAACGCCGACCCGGCCGCCGCCTCGTCGCCCGGCCCGGTCCGCCCGCCGCCCAGGAGGTAGTCCCGCAGCGCCTCGACCGCCGGCCGGCCGAGGGGCACCACCCGCTGCCGGTTCCCCTTGCCGGTGCACTTGAGGAAGCGGGAATCGAGGAAGAGGTCGGCCAGCTTCAGGTTCACCACCTCGGACGCCCGGCAGCCGGTGGCGTAGAGCGTCTCGAGCAGCGCCCGGTCGCGGAGGTGGAAGCGGTCCCCGGCCCGCGGCCCGGCCAGGAGTTTGTCCACCGCGTCGGGCGAGAGCACCTGCGGCACCCGCTCCCAGAGCTTGGGCGAGCCGAGGAGGTCCACCGCGGCCGAGTCGGCCCGTTCTTCGAGCTTGAGGAAGCGGTAGAACATCTTGAGCGACACGAGGTGGCGGGCGATGCTCGGCGGGGCCAGCTTCTCGTCGTGGAGGAAGCCGACGTACCGGGCGAGGTCGGTGAGCGTCGGCTTCTCGTAGTTCGCCCACCGCACGAGGACGGCCCAGTTGGCGAACCGTTCGAGGTCGCGGCCGTAGGCCAGGACGCTGTTGTCGGCCATGCCCCGCTCGGCCCGCATGTAGTTGCGGAAGGCGGTGATGTCGGCTAGCAGTTGCGGCAGCACGGGGGGCGGCCTTCCGTGACGGAGGCGGGGGCGACGGCCGGC
>JANPKP010000002.1:0-20671 GCA_031426095.1 Gemmataceae bacterium | reverse complement strand
CGTGCGACCCTGAGCCTGTTCCGCCGCGAGTTCACGGCGTACTTCCTGTCGCCGGTCGCCTACGTGGCGCTGGCCGTCTTCCTGCTCGTCACCGGGCACCTGTTCTACCTCGCCACCGGGCAGCTCACCGAGACGGGGGCCGACGGCGTCGAGTACCCGCTGCAAGTGCTGCTCGGGGACGAGAAGTTCTGGCTCGTGTTCCTCTTCATCCCGCCGCTGCTGACGATGCGGCTGGTGGCCGAGGAGCGGGGCACGGGCACGCTCGAAGCGCTGCTCACCGCGCCGGTCCGCGACTGGCAGGTGGTCGTCGCCAAGTTCGCCGCCTGCTTCCTCTTTTACGTCGTCCTCTGGCTCCCCACGCTCGCCTACCTGCCGGTGCTGCTCGACGTGCATGCCGTCTGGTCGCCGGCGTTCACCCCGTTCGGCATCACCGCCCTCGCCGGGGGCGGGCTCGTCGTCCTGTCGCTGCTCCTGTTCGCGGCCGGGGCGAACGGCGGGCTGGTGGCGTTCGTAGGACTCGTGGGGGCGGTCGCGGCCGGCGTCGGGGGCTGGCTGCACGCCACGAAAGACCCCGAACAACTGGTGATGTTGACGGCGAACATCGACCCGTACCCGGCCCTGACCTCTTACGTGGGCGTACTCCTGGCGGGGGCGATGTTCCTGTCGCTCGGGCTGTTCGTGAGCAGCCTCGTGAAGAGCCAACTGGTGGCGGCGATGGTGGCCCTGGTGCTGGGCCTGCCGCTGGTGGTGGCGGCGTTCTGGCGGCCGGACCTGGACGCCAACTCGGTGGCCGCCCGGGTGGTGGCGTTCGTGAGCGTGCCGGACCACTTCCGCCGCGACTTCACCCGCGGCCTGCTCGACACCCGGCCGCTCGTTTTGTACGCCACGGCGACGCTGTTCGGGCTGTTCCTGACGGTACGGAGCCTCGAAGCGCGGCGTCTACGTTAACCGATGGGCGAAAGCCCGGGGATGGCCATCCCCGGGCCTGGTGGCACGGCGCGAGAACATTCATGGCGAAAGACACGCGACACCGCACGACGGCCGGGAACCGCTTCCGGTTCCTCCTCCGCGTCCTCGGGCTCACGGCCCTCGTGACGGCCGCGGTCGGGGCCGTCGTCGCCGACGCGGCCAGCCTCCCGGCCGACCCGTGGACGCTCCCGGCGGCGCGGGCCGCCTTCCAGGGCGATCTCGGCATCCCCGTCCAGGTCACGACCATCGCCGTCGCGGTGGCCGTCCTCGCGCTGGTCGTGGAACTCGTCGCCGGGCTGTTCCTCGTCACCGGCCGGCGGTCGCTCACGGAGGCGACGGCGAGCGTGCAGGTGGCCCTCGCCGTCGCCCTCGGCGTGGCCGTGAACGTCTACTCGTTCACCCACTTCGCCCGCGTCGACCTCACCCGCGACCGCCAGTTCACGCTGCCGCCGGGGGTGGCCGACGAGTTGAAGAAGCTGCGGGCCGACAGCCCGACCACCATCGTCGTCCTCCAGCAGCACCGCACCTTCGGCGGGGCCGACGCCCGCTCGGACAGCTACGACGCGGCGGCCGGGGCGAAGGTGGTCGAGAAGGTGAACGACCTCGTCGCCCTTTTCCGCGAGTTCGGCCCCCGCTTCAACGTGGTCGCCCTCGACACCAGCGGCAAGCGGTACGACGCCGAGCTGAAGGCCGTCACCGCGAACGCCCCGGAGCTGAGGGCGGCCATCGAGGCGTCGCCGGAGAACAGCATCTTCTTCGCGGCCGCCGGCAAGGTGCAGCGGCTCCCGTTCGGCGAGTTCCTCCAGCTCGACAAGACGGCGTCGAAGGCGGCCGACGGCGGGCGGGGGAACCTCGTGCTGCTGCCGCAGGGCGTAGAGGGTTTCGCCCGCAAGGTGTTGGCCATCCAGGCCCGCAAGCCGCGGGTCGGCATCGCCGTCGTCCACCCCGCCCTCGGCACCACGGGGTCGCGGGACGAGCAGGGGATCGGCATGCCCGGGGTGCGGACGGCCCTGGAGGCGAACGGCTTCGAGGTGAGCGAGGTCGTGCTGAAGCGGTGGGGCGGGGCCGGCGGCCTGAGCCCGGCGGCCGACAGCACCGACGAGAACAAGCTGGAGCTGACCGAGGCCCGGGCCGAGTCGTTCGGCCGGCAGGTGCGGGCCCTGCGGGCGGCCGCCGCCGAGGGGCAGAAGGAACACGACCGGATCGCCAACGCCACGCTCGCACAGTTGAACGCGATGTTTCGGACGCCGGACGGGCGGCTTCTGAAGGACGCAGAAAAACAGCTCCTCGTAGCGGACATCGACCGCCAGTTGGAGGAAGTGCGGGCCGTCCTCGACGACAAGGCTAAAAAGCTGGCCGACGCCGAGGCCGAGTTGGCGGCCCTGCGGGGGAACGAGCGGGCCGTCGAGGCCCGGCGGTCCACCGACGTGCGGGCCAAGCTCGGGAAGGCGCTGGCCGACGTGGACGTACTGATCGTCCCCCGGCTCACGTACTTGAACATGGCCGAGCAGAGCGCCCTGAACCCGAAGTTCTTCCCGCTCTCCAGCGAACAGGCGGCGGCCGTGCGGGAGTTCCTGCGGGCCGGCAAGCCGGTGCTGGCGGCGTTCGGCCCGTCGGTGGCGTCGCCCGAGCGGCGGCCGCTCCCGCCGGAGGACGTGAAGGTGAACGCCGCCCTCCCGGCCGACCCGGTCGAGCAGGTGCTGGCCCAGGCCGGCATCCTCTTCGGCGACCAGGTGATCCTCTCCGACGCCGAGGAGCGGGCGTTCGCCGAGGCCCGGGTGGGGGCGCTCGCCACCCCGGCCGAGGCCCCCAAGCTCTCGTTCGACCCGACCGTGGTGGCGAGCGGCCCTTCGCCCCTCCCGCCCCGCCCGGCCGGCCGCCCGAACCCGGTCGGCGAGGCCGTCCGTGTGACCGCCCGCGGGGCCGCCGCGAAGCTCGACGTGGAGGCCCGCGACCCCCGGCCGGTGTACCTCACCCCCGAGCGGGCGGCGGCCCTGCCGTTCGCCGGGGTGATCGCCCAGACCGGCCCGGACGGGTGGAACGAGTCGGCCCCCTGGGAGGAGGACGACGGCAACCCGCCCCGCTACCAGCCGGCCGGCGACAAGGACCCGAAGAAGGGTACCCGGGACGAGGAGCGGCGGGGGCCGTTCCCGGTCGGCGTCGCGGTCGAGGTGCCGGTCGGCGTGCTGGCCGAGTCGGTGCCGGGGCTCGAAGCGGCGGCCCTGGCCGGGGCCCTGGCCCCCGGCGCGACGCTCGGCGGGCTCGCCACCCTGGCCCTGCCGCCGGACGCCTTCGCCGCGAAGGCGGACAACGCCACGGTGCGGATCGCGGCGTTCGGGCACGGCGGCCTGTTCACCGGCGGCACCCTCAAGCCGGCGAACGAGAAGCTCCTGCTGCACACGGTGAACTGGCTCCTCGGCCGGTCCGACCGCCTCCCCCGCGGCGACGTGAAGCCGTGGGCGTACCCGCGGGTGACGCTGTCCGAGCGGGAGGCCCGGGTGTGGCACTGGGGCACCTTCCTGGGGCTGCCGCTGCTCGCCGCTTACCTCGGGCTGATCGTGCTGATGGTGCGGAAGGTGCGGTAACGGTTCGCGCCCCAAAGCCCAGGGATGGCCATCCCTGGGCTTTTCGTGGTTATGTGAGTTAACGATGCACTGGAAGACCACCCTCGCCCTGCTCGTGCTCGTCGCCGCGGCCGCCGCGTGGCTGTGGAAGGGGGACGAGTGGGCCGTCGCCTGGCACCTCCGCGAGCCGGCCCCGTCGGTCGAGGGGTCGGCCACGCTCGCCGCTTTGGAGCAGCACGTCGCTCCCGGCAAGCTCACCCGCGTCGAGCTGCCGTCGCCCGACCCGGGCACGCCGTTCGCGTTCGAGCCGGCGGCCGACGAGGCGGGGTGGAAACTGCCCGGGAACTGGCCCCTCCGCAAGCCCGAGGTCGGCAAACTCGTCGGCCTGCTGGCCAACCTCCGCACCCGCTTCCAGCCCGTCCCCGCCCCGCCCGGCACCGACCTCGCGCCGTTCGGGCTGGCCGCCGCCCAAAGCCCGTTCGTGGTGAAGGTGACGGCCGACGGCAAGCCGTTCACCCTGGCCTTCGGCGAGCCCCCGGCCGGCCCCGGCGACGGGGCGTTCTCCCGCCCGGCGTACCTCCGCGTGAACGACTTCCCCGAGGTGCTGCGGCTCGGGCCGGACGTGCTACCCGTGCTGCGGCGGCCGCTCGACGCCTACCGGAAGCGGCAACTCTTCCCGGACGCCGACCGCGTCAAGCTCGCCGGCAAGCCGGCCGACCCGTTCGGCGGCGGCCCGGCCGTGAACGCCGCCGTCACCCCCGTACTCGGCGACAAGGTGGAGGCCGTGGCTGTCACCGGGCCGGGATCGACGCTCACCGTGTTCGGGTTGAAGGTGCCGGTCGCCGACGGGACGTTCACGCTCACGCGGACCGCCCCGACGCCGAAGCCGACCGCCCCCGCGAAGGGCGGCGACGAGGCGGTCACGCCGACCGCCCTCGCCGGGAGCTGGGAGCTGACCGCCCCGGCCCGCGACAGGGTTGACCCCGACAAGCTCCGGGCCGTGCTCGCCGCCGTGCCCGACCTGTGGGCCGACGACTTCGCCCGCAACCTCGACCAGTTCTTTGCCTTCGCCGACCTCGTCACACCGGTCAACTCCCCCGCCGGGCTCGCCACCGGGGCCGCCCTCGCGGAACGGGCCGGGAAGGCCGAGTGGTTCCTCAAGCGCACGGGGCTGGACAAACCCGAACGCACGGTCGCCGTCCGCCGGCCGGACGGGGCCACGGTGACGCTCGAAATCGGTTCCGTGGCGGCCGTGAAGGAGCGCCAGGAGGCCGCCCCGCCGCCGCCGCGTCAGCCGGGGATGCCGCCGCTGCCGCCGGCCACCCGCACCGTCCGCGAGGAGTACCGCTACGCCCGCCTCAAGGACAACCCGGCCGCGTTCGTGGTGAAGGCCGACAAGTTCGCCGACCTGTTCGCCCGGGTGAACGACCTGAAGGACGCCAAGCTCGCCCGCTTCGACGCGGCCGACGTGCTGGAACTGACGGTGGCCGCCAAGGGCAAGCCGCCGGTCACGCTCGTGAAGAAGAAGGGGAACAAGGACGCCGCCGACGAGGCCGACCGCCGCGACCGGTGGAGCGTGGCCCGCGACCCCAACCCGGTGCCGGCCGACGAGGCGAAGGTGGACGAGTTGGTGAACGCCCTCGCCGGGCTGGAGGCCCGCGGCCCGCAGGCCGTGACCGTGGCCGACGCGAAGGCGGCCTACGATATCGACCCGGCCGGCGGCACGAAGGTGTGGCTGAAGGTCCGCGACAAGCGGCCGGACGACCAGCCGCCGGCCCCCGAGCGGACCGTCACGTTCCTGGTCGGCAGGGCGGACGCGGCCGGCAAGAAGCTGCCGGTGAAGGTCGAGGGCTGGCCCCGCGTCAACCTCGTGGACGACTCCGACGACAAGGTGAGCAAGCTCCTCGACCGGCCCGCGGTGGCGTACCGCGGCAAGCGGCTCTTCGACACCGCCGCGGCCGACCTCACCGCCGTGACCGTGAAGGCCGCCGGCGGCGAGTCGTTCGCCCTCGCCCGGGACGCGAACGGCGCGAACTGGAAGCTGACCCAGCCGCTGGCGAGCGACACCGACGCGGGCAAGGTTTCGCAACTGACCGGCGACCTCGCCCGGCTCGAAGCCGTCGAGTTCGTGGCCGACGCCCCCAAGCCCGAGGAGTTGGCCAAGTACGGGCTCGACAAGCCGGCGTTCACCGCCACCCTCGCGTTCGCCGGCAAGTCGCACGCCCTCGACATCGGCACCGCCGCCGAGGGCAAGCCCGAGACTTACGCCCGGCTCGACGGCGGCAGCGTGTTCACCGTCGCCAAGAGCCTGCCGGACGCGCTCAAGGCCGGGGCCGTCGCCCTGTTGCCGACGCAACTGTGGAGCGTACCGGTGGAAAAGTTCACGGCCGTCGGCGTCCGCCGGGTGAACGGCAAGGAGATCGAGGACTACACCCTCACGCCGGAGGGCACCGACTGGGCGCTGGCCGGCGACTTCCGGGCGAAGGTGCCGTTCCTGTCGGCCCAGCCGCTGCTCACGGCCCTGTCGAACGTGAAGGCCGAGCGGTACGAGGCGCTGGCCGTCGCCGACCCGGCCGCGTTCGGGCTGGACGCCCCGCCGCTGACCGTCACCGTGTCGTACAAGGAGCCGACTCCTGGGGCGGCGGGCGAAACGGTCGTCACCCGCAAGCTCGTGGTCGGCAAGCCGACGGCCGACGGCTCGGCCCGCTTCGCCCGGCTCGAAGGCGGCCCCAACCCGGCCGTGTTCGCCCTCGCCCCGGGCCTCGTCGCCGGCGTCGACAAGCCCGCCCTCGACCTGCTCGACAAGACGCTCCTGTTCCTCGACCCGGCTTCGATCACGCAACTGAAGGTCACCGGCCCGAAGCCCGGCGACGCGGTCACGCTCGTGAAGGACGACAAGGGCGGGTGGAAGGCCGAGGGGCAGGCGTTCGCCGTGGACGCCCCGACGGCCGCCCGGCTGGCCGAGGCGTTCGCCCGCTTCCCGGTCCGCCGGATCGCGGCCTACGGGCCGCGGGTCAAGTGGGCCGACTACGGGCTCGACACCGTCGAGTTCACCGTGACCGGCACGGCGAACGGCACCCCGCACACGGTCGCCCTCGGCAAGCCCGACGGGGCCGGCGACCGCTACGCCCGGGTGGACAACGGGCCGGCCCTGGCCGTGGTCGCCGGCCGGGCCGCCGCCGACCTCGCCCGCGGCCGCCTGGAGTACGTCGATCGTTCCCTCCTCACCTTCGACCCGCAATCGCTCACCGGCCTCGCCCGCAAGAAGGGGGCGGACGAGTTGGAGGTCGAACCGGGCGCGACGCAGGGGTGGAACGTCACCAAGCCGGCCAAGCAGAAGGCCGACCAGCCGCTCATGGAGGAGTTGGCCGAGCAACTCGGCCGGCTGCGGGCGGTCCGCGTCGCCGCCTTCGGGCCGAAGGACGTGCTGAAGGAGTACGGCCTCGACGCCCCGGCCGCCGTCGTCACGCTCAAGGTCGGCGACAAGCCCGACCTCAAGGTGCTGCGGCTCGGCAAGCCGGTGGACGAGAAAGCCCCGGACGGCGAGCGGTTCGCCACCGTGGAGGGGCCGAGTGCGGACGTGACCGTGGGCGTCCTCCCCGCGGCCCTGTGCAAGCGGCTGCTGGCCGACCCCATCGGCTTCCGCGACCGCGGGCTGGCGAAGTTCGTGGACGCCGACAAGCTCACCCTCGAACGCGGCGACCGGACCGTGACGTTCTCGAAGGTGGACGGCACCTGGAAGGTGACGGCCCCGCTCGCGGCCGACGCCGAGCAGGCCGACCTGGACGAGTTCGTGAACGCCCTGGCCAAGCTCCGGGCCGACGAGCTGGTGGCCGACAAGCCGGCCGACCTCAAGCCGTTCGGCCTCGACAAGCCCGAAGCCAAGTGGACGGCGTTCGACAAGGGGGCCGTCGTCCTCACCCTCGCCGTGGGCAAGACCGACGCCGACGGCCGGGCTTACGCGAAGGTGGAGAAGGCGGACACGGTCGCCAAGCTCGACCCGGCCCTGACCGGCCGAGTGCTGGGCGAGTACCGCAAGCGGAAGGTGTGGGACGGGGTGGACGCCGCCCAGGCCGACACGCTCGTGGTCAGCGCCGCCGACCGGACTTTCGTGCTTCGCAAGACGGGAATGACGTGGGCCGACCCCGCCAAGCCGGGCGAGCCGATCGACCCGAAGGCGGTGGCCGAGGTATTGGACACGCTCGCCGGCTTGAAGGCCGCCCGCTACGCCGCCGACGCCAACGCCGACCCCAAGCTGTACGGCCTGGAGAAGCCGGAGCGGGTGATCGTGGTGTCGCAGCGCGGCGGCGTGTCGAAGACGCTCCAGATCGGCCGCGAAGAGGGCGGCAGCGGCGGCAAGCGGGTCTACGCCCGCGTGCTGGAGCCGGGCCGGAGCGACGTGTTCGTGCTCGGCGAGGCCGACACCGCCGCGTTGATGCGCGACCGGGGGGCATTCGGCGGGAAGAAGTAGGAAGAGAATGTACCACAGAGTCACAGAGGGCACCGAGCCGAGCCGAACACGAGAGAAGACCTGGGGTCGTTCTTAAACCCGAATCCCCCCTCGCGTGTTTCTTCCCTCGGTGCCCTCTGTGACTCTGTGGTTCATTCTCTTCACACCATGTGCAGCGTGCCCCGCGTCACGCCCAACTGGTTGAGCGCCTTCAAGTCCCGCCAGGCGTCGCGGCCGTCGTCCACGCCGGCGGCCACCTTCGCGTAGCGGTCGAGCAGCGGGCCCACTTCCGTTGTCGTCTCCCGCAGCAGGTCCACCCGGAACCGCGTTAGGCCCATCTCCCGCATCCGGCCGACGTACTCCGCGGCGGACTGGGCCACGCTGTTGAACACCGTGTTCCGGCAGCCCGTGTCGGCGAGGACGGGGAAGTGCGCCCCCACCCGGTCCTTCAACTCGACCCGGTGGCGATCGCACGGCCGGCCGCAGTTCGTGTGGTCCGTTCCGGCGCTGAGGAAGGCCGCGAACACGCAGTGCTCCATGTGGAACATCGGCATGTGCTGGTGGACGACCGGCTCGTACCACCCCGGGTCCGAGTTCCGCACCAGGGCGGCGAACTGGCCCCAGTTCAGGTCGTAGCTCGGCACCAGCCGGGAGAGGCCCGCACGCACGAGCAGGTCGGCGGTCAGTTCGTTCGCGACGTTCAGGCTGAAGTCGCCGACGAGGCCGGCGGCCGGCAGGTGTTCCTGGAAGTAGCCGATCGACGCGAGGTTGCGGACCAGCACGAGGTCGGGGGCGGCCCGCACGATGGGCGATTGGAAGCCCTCCTCGCCCGGCTTGAGCACCCGCAACGTGGCCAACCCGACGGGGACGCCGGCCGCCTTCGCCCGCGGCACCGCGTCCTTGTACCGCCGCAAGTCCTCGAAGTCACAGTAGACGGCCGCCGGGCGGGGGAGGCCGGCGGGCGGCGTCCACGCGAGAACGGCGTCGAGCTGGTCGAGGTTGCGACAAAGCACAGTGAGCAGCGGCGAACCCGGGGCGGGGGCGACGGGGCGGGGCCGCAGGTTTGCCAGGCCGTTGTCGTCCGCGACGGGGTGCTTGCGGAGTTCGATCCGCCGCTCGGCGAGGGCGGCGGACGCCTGCCGGCGGAGGTCGTTGAGGACCGATTTCGGCAGCATCGCGTCGGCCGGTGTGTCGAGCGTGAGGGTGCCCAGCTCGAACGGCGTGTCGCCGAGGCGGGCGAGCGGCTCGCGGGCCTGCTCGGCGGTCGTCGGCCGGGTGCGGGCGGCTTCCAGGGGGCCGGGCCACGTCGCGGTCGCGGTGCGGCCCTCGTCGTCGGCGAGGGTCAGCGTCAGCGGGCCGCCGGGGGTGCCGGCGAGCGTCGCGTCCACGGCCGTGCGGCGGGCGAGCTTGTCCTGCGAGTAGGTCTGTTCGAGCCGCTTGCGGAGGGCCGGGTCGTCGGTCTTCCACACGGCACAGCCGACGGGGACGGCCCGGAGGTCGAGGGCACCGGAATCGAAGGTCAGCTCGGTCTGGTCGCCCACCCGTTCGACGGTCCACACCCGGCCGCCCGGTTCTTCTTCCTGCGGCGTGCCGAGGTCGAACAGGACGCCGTCGCCGGGCTTCACGAGGTCCGGCACCGCCTCCGCGAGTTGGATCCGCACGCCGCGGCGGGTCACGGCCGTCACCGTGCCCACCCGCACGCCGCGGCTCTTGGGGAAGCGGCCGCGGACGAGCAACTGGTGGTTCACGCCGTCGAGGAAGCCGGTCGTCAGGCCGCGGCTGAACGTCTGGGCGAGGTCGAGTTCCTCCCGGCGTTCCAAGTGGAAGTCGCGTCCGCCGATGGCGGCGTCCACGGCCCGGCGGTACGTCTGCGTCGTGGCCGCCACGTAGGGGCCGCCCTTGAGCCGGCCTTCGATCTTGAAGCTCACCACCCCGGCGGCCACCAGCGGCCCGATGCGGTCGTGGGCCGCCAGGTCTTGCGGGCTGAGCAGGTACGCCCGGTCGCCGAGGTCGCGGCGGTCCCCGTCCACGATCATCTCGTAGGGCAGCCGGCAGGCCTGGGCACACTGGCCGCGGTTGGCGCTGCGGCCGCCGAGGGCTTCGCTCGTGAGGCACTGGCCGCTGTACGCCACGCACAACGCCCCGTGGACGAACACCTCCACCGGCACCGCCGTGCCCGCCGTCACCTTCTGAATGTCGGTCAGGGAGAGTTCGCGGGCCAGTACCACCCGCTCCACGCCCAGCTTCTCCACGAAGGCGATGCCCCGCGGCTCCGTCAGCGTCATCTGCGTGGAACCGTGGACCGGGAGCGACGGGGCCACCCGCTTCACGAGCCGCACGAGGCCCAGGTCCTGCACGATCACGGCGTCCACGCCGTTGGCCGCGATGGCCCGTACGAACCGCTCCACGTCGGGCAGTTCGTCCGGAAATACGAGGGTGTTGAGGGCCACGAACCCGCGGACGTTGCGGGCGTGCAGGTACCGCATCACGTCCGGCAGGCCGTCGAGGGTGAAATTGGCGGCCCGGGCCCGGGCGTTGAAGTTCGACAGGCCGAAATAGACGGCGTCGGCCCCGTTGCTGACGGCGGCCTTGAGCGCCTCCCAGTCGCCGGCGGGGGCGAGGACTTCGGGCCTGGCGGCGGGGTGCGGGGGGTTCATGGGGCCATTGTAGCAGGCCGGGCGTTCCCGCTTTTTACCGCTTTTAAACGGCGCGTATCGCCCGAAGTGTTGACATGGTCATCTCATCCGCGTTCCCGCTCTCACCCTCTCCGGTAAAGCGGGAGAGTTCGCGGATTCCGCCCCGATTCCCCGCACCGACCTTGCCCTACCGTCAACGCGAAAGCCCCGGGACGGCCGTCCCGGGGCTCGGTGGTTGATCTCGTTCGCGGTCACTTCACCTTCTTGGCCGCCTTCTTCGCCTTCGGCTGGGGGATGACGCTGCTGATGCCCTTGAACTCCTCGGCCGAGATCGTCTTGTCGTCGTTCGTGTCGAGCACCTTGAAGGTGGCGGCCGGGTCGAGCGGGGCGTCCTTCTTCTTCTTGCCGGCCGGGACCAGGCCGGTCACGCTCTTGAACTCGTCGGCCGTGAGCTTGCTGTCGCTGTTGGCGTCGAGCTGCTTGAACGCCTTGTCGGCGTCGAACGGCCCGGCCTTCTTCTTGGGCTTCGCGGCGTCGGCCGTCCCGGCGAGGAGGGCGAACGCGGCGGCGGCGATCAGGAGGCGGGAGAACATGGGAAACCCTTTCGTAACGCGGGGGAGGATGGCGGGCGGCCTTACCACATCCAACCCCGACGGCGGGGCCGAAGTTCCGCGGCGGGGGCGGCGGCGGGGGGATTTTGCTGAAACCGCGGCGGGGGGCGCGGAAGTAGAATCGGGCGAACGACCGCCCTCCCCGCCACGAGGCCCGACCCATGCCCGGCCCGTTCCGCCCGGCCCTCGTCGCCGCGCTAGTGTTCGCCGCCTCGGCGGCCGCCGCCGACCCGACGCCCGACCCGCTCCGCTTCATCCCGAAGGACGCCGGCCTCGTCCTCAAGGTCGAGAAGCCGCGGCACCTCGTCGAAGCCGTCACCACGCTCGCGGCCTTCAAGGACGGCACCGCGCTGCCCGCCGTCCGCGAGGCGCTCGACGGCACCGCCACCCGCCGGGCGTTGCAACTGCTCGCCCACGTCGAACGCGAGACCGGCGCGACGTGGCCGCGACTCCTCGACCAACTCGCCGGCGGCGGGATGGCCCTCGGCGTCAGCTACGGGTCGCAGCCGGAACCGGCCCTCCTCGTGATGCAGGGGACGGACGAACCCGCCGCCGCGAAAGCCTTCGACCTGCTGCTGCGAACGGCCGACGACGAACTCGCCCGCACCGGCTCGCCCGAGCGGGTGGCCCGGGACACGACGAAGGGGGCCGCCGTCACCGCCCGCGTCGGCAAGGACCTGCACCTCGCCCGCCACGGCACCACGGTGTTCGTCGCCAACCGGGCCGACGCCCTCGACGCCGGCCTCGCCCTCGCGGCCGGCGGCTCGACGGCCGACAGCGTTCTCTCGAAGCCCACCGTGTCCGCCGCGAAGGCCAGCCTTCCGGCCGACCCGCTGGCCTGGGTGTGGGTCGACTTCGCGGCCGCGAAGGAGACGAAGGCGACGAAGGACTTCCTCGACAACACCCGCAAGGACTTCCTCGGCAACCTCGTCCTCGGCGGCACCCTCGACTGCCTCCGCCGGTCCGACTTCGTCGCCGTCGGGCTGCACAAGGACACGGCCGGCTTCCGCCTCGCCTTGCGGCTGCCCGCCGGGCGGGACGCCTTCGGGCCGGAACTCGGCCTCCACGTCCCGCCGGCCGGCACCCCCGGCAGCCCGGCCCCGCTCGACCCGCCCGGCACCCTCTACAGCCAGAGCTTCCACCTCGACTTCGGGGCGTGGTGGACGCACCGCGACAAACTCCTCGACCCCAAGATGAAGGCCGACTTCGAGAAGGCCGAGAAAGACATCTCGAAGTTCCTCCCCGGGGCCAAGCTCGGCGAAATGTTGACGATGTGGGGCGTCCACCACCGCGTCGTGGTCGTGAACACAGACAAGCTGCCGTACACGACGGAGCCGCCCGAACGGCTCCCCGCGTTCGGGTACGTGACCGGCATGAAGGACGCCAAGTTCGGCAAGTCGCTCGACGGCATCGTCCGCGCCACCGGCTTCCTCCTGAGTCTCCAGTACGGGTTGAAGCAGTCCGAGACCGTGGTGGACGGGGTGAAGGTGCTGTCGTACCGCTTCCCCGAGGGCAAGCCGTACCCCGGCGACGACGGCAACGTCCGGTTCAACTTCGAGCCGGCGTTCGCGGTGGTCGGCGGCGAGGCCGTGTTCGCCAGCACGCTCGAACTGATGAAGAAGCTCGTCCCCGAAGTCCGCCGCACGGCCAAGCTCCCCGGCTCGGATGTGGTGTGGCGGGGCCGGGCGGCGTTCGCCCCGGCGGCCGACGCGGTGGCCGCCTACCCCGACGCGGCCGTGACGGACGCCATCCTCCGCCAGGGCGTGGGCATCGACGAGGCCCGCCGGCAGGTGGCCAAGCTGGTGGACTACCTCCGCACGCTCGGCACCCTCGGCGTGACCGTGGACGAGGCCGCGACGCGGTACAAGCTCGACGTGGTGTGGGAAATCAAGACGAATTAACCACTGAGTCACAGAGGACACCGAGGGCGGAGACACGAGAGAAAGCAACAACACAGATTTTGTCCGACTCTGTGTTTGACTCCGCTCGGTGTCCTCTGTGACTCTGTGGTTAGTTCCCCGCTCCGTTTGGAGTTGATGATGAGCCTCGACCCGATGACCGCGTGGGCGCCGTACCGGCCGACGGCGGCCGACCCGTGGGACGCCCGCAAGGTCGGCCACCTGTTCCGCCGGGCCGCGTTCGGGGCCACGGCCGCCGACCTCGCGGCCGGCGTCGCCGACGGGCCGGACGCGACCCTCGACCGCGTCCTCAACGGCAAGCCCGAGAGCGACGACTTCACCGGCACGACCGAGTTCATGGCGTCGGCCCGGAGCATCCCGCCGGGGTCGCCCGGCCCCCGGCTGGCGGCGTGGTGGCTCGACCGGATGCTCAAGACGGCCCACCCGCTCCGCGAAAAGCTCACCCTGTTCTGGCACAACCACTTCGCCACGAGTCTCACGAAGGTCCGCAACGCCCGCCTCATGCTCGGCCAGTACAGGCTGTTGAATCAACACGCCCTCGGCAGCTTCCGCGACCTCCTGCGCGGCATGTCCACCGACCCGGCGATGATGGTCTGGCTCGACACGAAGGAGAGCACGAAGGGCAAGCCGAACGAGAATTACGCCCGCGAGTTGATGGAGTTGTTCAGCCTCGGCATCGGCCACTACACGGAGGCCGACATCCGCGAGGCGGCCCGGGCCTTCACCGGGTACGTGGTGAAGGACGGCACCGGCACCCTCGACGCGAACCAGCACGACGCGGGGAAGAAGACCGTCCTCGGCCGCACCGGGCCGTTCAAGGCCGACGACGTGGTGGACCTGTGCCTCGAACAGCCGGCGTGCCCGCGCTTCATCGCCGGCAAGCTCTACCGCTTCCTCGTGAGCGAGGCCGCCGACCCGCCGAAGGAGTTGGTCGAACCGCTCGCCGAGGAGTACCGGGCGGGCGGCTTCGACACCGGCAAGCTCGTGTCCACCATCGTGCGGTCGAAGCTGTTCTTCTCGCCGGCCGCGTACCGCCAGCGGATCAAGAGCCCGGTCGATTTCGTGGTCGGCACCGTCCGCGGGCTCGAAGGCCGGGCCGGCACCCTGGGGCTGGCCGACGCCCTGGAATCGCTGGGCCAGGTGCTGTTCGCCCCGCCGAGCGTGAAGGGCTGGGACGGCGGCCCGGCGTGGCTCAACGGGCAGACCCTCCTGTTCCGCCAGAACCTCGCCCTCGCGCTGACCTCGACCGAGGACGACCGCTTCGGCTCCCGCTGCGACCCCGTCCGCCTGCTCGCCGCCCACGGCAAGGCGGCCGACGCCGACGTGGTCGATTTCCTCCTCGGCGTGTTCCTCCAGGGCGACGTGCCGGCCGCCTCGCGGGCCAGGCTGCTCGACTACCTGGCGAAGGGCAAGGACGCCCGCCGGCCCGCCTACTGGACGGCCGACGACGCCGCGAGCCATCGCCTGCGGGCCGTCACGCACCTGGTGCTGACGCTGCCCGAATACCAGTTGAGTTAAGCAGCGGAGAGTTAACCACAGAGTCACAGAGAACACCGAGGACAGAGACACCGAGAAGTCCGAAACACAGTATTTGTCCGACTCTGTGTATAGGTCCGCTCTGTGTCCTCTGTGACTCTGTGGTTAATTCTCTGCAAGGATTAAACCCATGACCACGCGCCGCACGTTCCTCGCCTCGTCCACGCTCCTCGGGTTCGGGGCCACCGTGCCCGCGTTCCTCGGCCGGACCGCCCACGCCGCCGCGCCCGCCGGCAAGGCGGGGGCGAAGGACACGATCCTCGTCGTCGTCCAGCTCACCGGCGGGAACGACGGGCTCAACACGGTCATCCCGTTCGCCGACGCCGACTATTACAAGCTGCGACCCACCCTCGCCGTGAAGAAGACCGAGGTGCGGAAGCTCACCGACTCGCTCGGCTTCCACCCCGCGATGGAGGGGTTGGCCAAGCTCCACGCGGACGACGCGGCGGTGTGCGTGGTGCAGGGCGTCGGCTACCCGAACCCCTCGCAGTCGCACTTCCGCTCGATGGACGTCTGGCAGGCCGCGAGTACGGACGAGACGCTCGCCGAGGGCTGGCTCGGCAAGGCGATGAAGGGCAAGCCGCTGCCGGCGTTCCACCTCGCGGCCGGCGGCAACGACACGGCCCCGCTCGCCCTCGCCGGTGCCCCGGCCCGCGCCCCGTCGATCACCTCGCTCGACGACTTCACGCTGAAGATGGCGTCCGCCAACGGGGCGGATCAGGCGGCCCAGAAGGGGGTGATCGCGTCCGCCGCTTCCCCCGCCGGCGGGTCGCCGCTGCTCGACTTCGTGAGCCGCACGGCGATGAACACCTACGCCAGCAGCGACCGCCTCGCGGCCGTGGGCAAGAGCTACGTCCCGAAGGTGCCGTACCCCGACACCGGCCTCGGCAAGCGGCTCAAGCTCGTGGCCCAGCTCATCGAGGCGGGCGTCGGGGCGCGGGTCTTCTACGTCTCGGCCGACGGCTTCGACACACACGCGGGGCAGGGCGGCACCACGGGGGCCCACGCCACGCTCCTGAAGACGGTGTCGGACGCGATCACCGCCTTCTACAAGGACGTGGCCGGCCGCGGGCACGGCGAGCGGGTGTGCGTGATGACGTTCAGCGAGTTCGGCCGCCGCGCCGCGGAGAACGGCAGCAAGGGCACCGACCACGGCTCCGCCGCCCCCATGCTCCTCGTCGGCGGCGGCGTGAAGCCCGCTTTCGTGGGGAAGCACCCGAGCCTGACGAAGTTGGAGGACGGCAATCTCGTCCACGCGACCGACTTCCGCCGCGTGTACGCCGCCGTCCTCGACCGCTGGCTCGGCGTCGACGCGAAGGCCGTGTTGGGGGCCGGGTACGAGCCGCTGGACCTCTTCAAGGCGTGAGCGGACCGCCCGTTTTCCAACCCCAACGGGGTGTCCGTTAATAGCCAGGGGTGTGAACCCCTGGACCCACCCGCACGAAACGTCTGAACCCCGAAGGGGTGGCAGTCGCCCAGGCACGGCGAGACTGCCACCCCTTCGGGGTTCCACCCATTTGGGGCGGCCCTCCGGACCAGGGGTTCACACCCCTGGCTATTAACGGACACCCCGTTGGGGTTGGTAATCCGTCGATCTGCTATACTGGCAGCATGTCCACCAACACGCCCCCCACCGTCCGCGGCCGCGGGGCCGCGGACAACCCGCCGAACCGCTTCGAGCCGCTCGCCCGGGTGCCGCTGCCGGACTACGACCCGTCGGCCGACCCCGGCCCGCGGACGCAGTTCTTCGCCGACGGCACGAAGGACGTCCTCGCCCGCAACACCAGCCCGGACATCCCGTTCGCCTTCCACCTGAACCCGTACCGCGGGTGCGAGCACGGCTGCGTCTACTGCTACGCCCGCCCCACCCACGAGTACCTCGGCTTCTCCGCCGGGCTCGACTTCGAATCGAAGATCGTGGTGAAGAAGGACGCCCCGGAACTGCTGCGGAAGCGGCTCGCGTCGCCCGGGTGGGTGCCGCAGCCGGTGGGACTGAGCGGCGTCACGGACGCCTACCAGCCGGCCGAGCGGCGGCTGCGGATCACACGGCGGTGCCTGGAGGTGTTCGCCGCGTTCCGCAACCCGGTCGGGGTCGTCACCAAGAGTTCGCTCGTGACACGCGACGCCGACCTGCTCGCCGAGTTGGCGGCCCACCGGGCGGCGGTCGTGTTCCTGTCGGTGACGACGCTCGACGCCGACCTGGCCCGCAAGCTCGAACCCCGGGCGGCGACGCCGGCGGCCCGGCTGCACGCGGTGGAAGCGTTACGGAAGGCGGGCGTGCCGGTCGGCGTGATGGTCGCCCCGGTGATCCCCGGGCTGACCGACCACGAGGCCCCCGCCATCCTCCGGGCCGCCGCCGACGCCGGTGCGACGACCGCGAGCTACGTCGTCCTCCGCCTGCCGTTCGGGGTGAAAGACCTATTCGCCGGCTGGCTCGACCGCCACTTCCCCGAGAGGGCGGGCAAAGTCCTCGACCGCATCCGCGACGTGCGGGGCGGCCCCCTCAACGACGCCCGCTTCGGCCACCGCATGAGCCCCGACGGCGTGTGGGCCGACGCCTTCCGCAAGCTCTTCGCCGTCACCCGCAAGCGGGTCGGGCTGACGGGCGACGTGGAGCTATCGGCCGACGCCTTCCGCAAGCCGGGGCCACGGCAGTTGACGCTGTTTTGAAGCCGCACACGAATCGCCGGCGTTCGTGAGCGAGGAAGTGGTAGTCGGGTTGATGGAGCGTCGTCCGGAACGTATACCACCCCGTTCGAGGAGGAACGGATGTTCGACCTGAACCCCGACAAGCTGATACTCTTCGCATTTGCCGTGACCCCAGGGGTCATCGCTGCGCAAACGTATTCGCTATGGTCGCCCGTTCGCCGCGACTGGGGCAACGCGATTGCCGAGGTCGTGACATGCAGCCTCGTCTGCTTCGGATTTTGGTTCTGGCTGGTCATCCCCCGTGCGAACAGGGAGTACGTCCTTGCGAACCCTTTTTCCGCGTTCGTTGTCTTCGCAATCGTGTGCGTGATCTTCCCGGCGGGGCTTGCGACCGGCTGGTACTTCGCGCGAAAGAAGTGGCTCCACAAACTCGGCATGGCCCACCCGACCCGGACGGCATGGGACCACATGCTCAAACAGAACGGAAGGTTCTACGCCCTTTGTCACTTGCGGGACGGGCGGAAAATCGCTGGACTGTTCTGGGGGCTCGATTCGTTCGGATCCCTCGGACCCGAAGAGCAAGACATTTTCTGCGAGATACAATACACGGTGATCGAGGTCGAGGGTCAGCCGGATAAGATTGGCGGGGCGGTCGCGGATTCGCTCGGGTTTTACGTCAAAGCGAAGGACTGCCAACACATTGAACTCTTTCGAGTTCCGGAGAATAGCAATGAGCAGCAAGCCAAACCAGACGCCAGCGAGTCTCTCGACAAACCGGGAACTCCGTGAGGGCATCACCGGAAACGGTGCTCACGGTCAGGGTGGCGCGCGGCCGCAAACGCCCCCGCCGCCGCCTAGGGGGGCTTCGGGCACCACCAAGCCTCCGACCAGCCAGATTAAAACCAGCGGGACCAAGTAGCCCGCCGGCCGGGGCGTGGCCCCGCGGAGGTCGCGTTGCCCCTGACCGCCCTGTTCGCCGCCACGCTCTTCGTCGGCGCGGCCCTCCTGTTCCTCGTCCAGCCGCTCGTCGGCAAGCTGCTCCTGCCGCTCGTAGGCGGCACGCCGGCCGTGTGGAACACCTGCATGGTGTTCTTCCAGGCCGTGCTGCTCGCCGGCTACCTGTACGCCCACCGCTCGGCGGCCCGCCTCGGCGTCCGCCGGCAGGCCGTCGCTCACCTCGCCGTCCTCGCCGCCGGGCTGCTCGCCCTCGGGGCCGCGGTCGCCGTCGCCGGCTCGCCGCTGCCGGTCGCGGCGTCGCTGGTGCCGGCCGACCAGGACTACCCGTTCGTCGGCGTGGCGGCCCTGCTCGCGGTCGCCGTGGGGGTGCCGTTCTTCGTGCTCGCCACCACCGCCCCGGTCCTGCAAGCGTGGTTCGCGGCCACCGGCCACCGCTCGGCCGCCGACCCGTACTTCCTGTACGCCGCGAGCAACGCCGGCAGCCTCGTCGGCCTCCTCGGCTACCCGCTGCTCATCGAGCCGTGGACCACCCTCCCCGACCAACAGGTGGGGTGGGCCTTCGGCGTGTGTGGCTACGTCGCACTCGTTGGAGCCTGTTTTCTCGCAACTCGGAATGCGGAATGCGGAATGCGGAATGAAGAGGAGCGGCCGGCCGCCGACACCACGCCCGCCGCCGGGGTCGAAATTCCGCATTCCGCATTCCGCATTCCGAAATGGGTGGCCCTCGCCGCCCTCCCGTCGAGCCTCCTGCTCGGGGTGACGACGCACCTCTCGACCGACCTCGCCCCGGTGCCGCTCCTGTGGGTGGTGCCGCTCGCCCTGTACCTCGTCAGCTTCGTCCTCGTCTTCGCCCGCTGGCCGGACCGCGCCCACCGCCTCGTCGGCCGGGTCACGCCCATGCTCCTCGTGTTCGTCGCCCTCACCCTCGTCACCCGGGCGGCCGAGCCGCTCGGCGTCGTCGGCGGGCTGCACCTCCTGGCGTTCTTCCTCGTGTCGCTGCTGTGCCACGGGGAACTGGCCCGCGGCCGCCCGCCGGCCGACCGGCTCACCAGCTTTTACCTGTGGATGTCGGTCGGCGGCGTCCTCGGCGGGCTGGCGAACGCCCTCGCCGCCCCGCTCCTGTTCCACCGCGTCGGCATGGTCGAATACCCGCTCGCCCTCGCCCTCGCCGCCCTCGTCCGCCCCCGGCGGTCCGACGAACCCGCGGGCAGTCGGACGCTGACCCGTACCGACTTCACGGCCCTCTTCCTGCTCGCGGCGTTCGCCTTCGCACTCGGTCGGTTCGTGCCGCTGCTCCTGCCGCCGGCGAACGAGGACGACCCCGCCGACGCCCTCGTCGGCCGGCTCCTCCGCTCGGGTCTGACGTTCGGCCTGCCGGCGGTGGTGGCGTTCGCGCTGGTGCGGAAGCCGGCCCGCTTCGCCCTCGCCCTCGGGGTGCTGTTCCTGGCCGGGGCGCTCGACCCGACGGGCATCGGCCGCACGCTCTACCTGGAGCGGAACTTCTTCGGCGTGGTGCGGGTGACGGCGTCGCCGGACGGCAAGTTCGTCCGCATGATCCACGGCACCACGCTCCACGGCCAGCAGCACACCGACGAGACCGGGCCGCCGCGGCCGATGACGTACTACCACGAGAAGGGGCCGGTCGGCCGGGCGTTCGCTGCGTTACCGCCCGAACGGTTGAAGCGGGTGGCGGTGGTCGGCCTCGGCACCGGGGCGGTGGCCGCTTACGCGAAGCCGGGGCAGGCGTGGACCTTCTACGAGATCGACCCGGCGGTCGCCCGCATCGCCCGCGACCCGGCGTACTTCACCTTCCTCTCGACGTGCCGGGCCGACACCTGCGACGTGGTCCTCGGCGACGCCCGCCGGCAGTTGGTGAAGGAACCCGACGGCTCGCTCGACCTGCTCGTGCTGGACGCCTTCAGCTCGGACGCCATCCCCGTCCACCTGCTCACCTGCGAGGCGTTGCGGCTCTACGTGGAGAAGCTGGCCCCGGGTGGGGTGCTGCTCATGCACGTCTCGAACAACCACCTCGACCTGCCGCCGCTGGTGGCCCGCCTGGCGGCCGACCACGCCCCGCCCCTGGCCGTCCGGCTCGACGACGACCAGACGACGGACGCCGAGAAGGCCGACGGCAAATCCCCGTCGCAGTGGATGGCCCTGGCCCGGACCGAAGCCGACCTCGCGGCGGTGGCGAAGCGCACGACGTGGCAGCGGGTGCGGGTGACGCCCGGCCCGGTGTGGCGGGACGACTTCTCGAACCTCCTGCGGGCGTGGAAGAAGCGGGACGAGTGAGGGGCACGGGACACGGGACACGGGCGAGCCTGCGTTTCGCGGCCCCAACGGGGCCACCGTCAATCGCCGGGGGTGTGAACCCCTGGAA
>JANPKP010000001.1:0-12032 GCA_031426095.1 Gemmataceae bacterium | reverse complement strand
GGGGGGGCTACGTGGTGCCCCGCCCCGGGCCGCCGCCGCTCGGGCTGCCCCCCCTGTACCCCCGGGGGGGGGCGGCCCCCGGGCCGGCCGGCGACGACCTGCGGGCGGCACTCGTCGGCCTCCGCCCGGCCGGGCTGGGCGGCTACCTCGAACTGGCGGCGGTCGACCTGTACGCCCTGTTCTGGGACCACGCCGCCGGGCCGTGGGCGGCGGCCGACGCCGGCGCCGCGGCCGCCTTCGGGGCGGGGCTGGGGGTCATGATCGCGGAGTCGTTCGGGCACGAGCCGTTCGCCCCTCTCAACTACCGCGACCACCCGGACGGCTGGGTGCAACTCCCCCCCGGCACGCGGATGACGACCGGCCGGGTGAGTCGCGTCGTCCGCCCCGGCCTCCGCACCACCGCCGGCGGCCTCCGACTCCCGGCCCGGGTGGACGCGGAGTGAAGTGGCGCTGCTCGGTGGAAACTCTCGACACCGGGCGTTGCGCTCGGTAGCTCGGGTGGTGCTTCGCCCCCTTTGAGGGAGAGGGCCGCGGCTTAGCCCGCGGGGTGAGGGGGCCGGCTAACGCTGAGCGACCGGGGGACGCTGCCGGTTTCTGGGGTGAGGTGGTGCCCCCTCATCCGGCTCGCGGACTCGCCGCCCTCACCCGCAAGGGGCGAGGAGGAAGAGTGAGGCAGCCGGAGAGCGAGGATTCCGCCCCAACCCCTGACCAAGCCAACCCTTCGTCCGCTACGTCGGTGCCCCTGTTCCCACCGGATTCCGCCTCCGCTCCCGCGTTACCGCAAAATTTGGGAGCGATTTCACAACCTTCTACCGGGCCGCCGGATGTGCCGACCCCACTCGCGCCGATGCGGTAAAATGCGGTAACGCTACGGCCGGACTGTGAGCTTGTTCAGGGCGTTCGCGGCGGCGGTCTGCACGGCGGGCGATCGGTCGGTCGCCTTTGTCGCGGCCAGGGCGTCCATCGCCTTCGTCCAACTCTCCCGGCTCAGCCGCGGGTCGTGGTTGACCGACGCCACCTTGCCGAGGACCTCGGCGGCCGCCACCCGGGCTGCCTCATCGGCTGAACGGAGGCCGGTCAGCAGCGGGCCGACGGCCTCGTCGCCGGCCGCCTCCAGGTGCGACTCGGCGATCGCGCGGAAGTCCCGCTTCGGGAGCAGGGCGACAAGCCGGGCGAGGCGGCCGGCGTCGGCCGGGGCCGGGCCGATGGCGGTGAGCAGCTTCACCGCGAGGGCGGCCGGCACGTCGGCCTTGTCGGCCGCCCCCAGAACCTCGTCGTACCCGCCGGCGGCACGCGGCCCCAGGTCGAGCAGGAGGGCGGCGGCGGCCGTCTGGAAGGCCGTTCGGGCGTCGGCCGACTCCCACTCGCCGGGCCGGGCGATGCCGCCGGCGATGCCCTTCGCGGCCGACCGGGGGAGCGTCTTGAGTTCGGCCAGCGCCGACGCGGCGGCCGTCCGCACCCGACTCGCCCGGTCCTCGGTGGCGGCGGCCAGGGCGTCGTACAACTCGTCCGGCCCGACGCCGACCGACCCGAGGGCCCCCGCGGCCTCCACCCGCACGTCGGCATCCGCGTCCTTCAGGGCGGCCATTAGGAGTTTGTAGTGGGCTTTCGCCCCGCCCCGCCGTAGGGCCGCCGCGGCCGCCGCCCGGACGTGCGGGGCGGGGTGGTTGAGGAGCCGAGCGGCGACTTCGAGGTCGGCCGCGTCCAGGTCCGCTGAGTCGCCCGCCGCCGGGCCGAGGGCGGCCAACAGCGCCGCCGCCTTCTCGCGGACGGCCGGGTCGGACGAGCGGGCGAGCGGCCCCAGGTACGCCACCAGGGAGACCGGCCCGGCGGCTCCGAAGCGGCTGCGGAAGCGGGCCACGACGACCCGCCGCTCGGCCGGGCCGAGGTCGAGGAGCGTCTGGCCGAACTCGGACCACGCCAGGGTGAGCAGGGCCAGCGGGTTGGCAGTGAGGGCGGCGAGCCGGGCGGCCTCGTCGGGGAGCGAGTCGGGCGGGGCCGCCTTGTCGCCGCGGACGGCGGCCCAGTCCGCGGGCGCGCCCCCGCGGTCGGAGCCGGTCAGTTCCCGGAGAGCGAACAGGACGGCGGCGCGAAACGGGCTCGGGCCGTCGGCCGGGGCTAGGTCGGCGTCCTTCACCCGGCGGACGGAGACGAGGTAATCGTACCGCTGGAGCGTCGGCCACGGGCCGGGGTCGGGCACCGGCTGGACGACGGAGAAGTCCTGCCGGAGGTACGTGCCGGCGGCGGCCGACACGGCGACCCGGTCGGCCTCGCCGGTGTAATACGCGGGGGTCGAAACCGGGGGCAACTCGCGGGCGGGGTCGGGAATAGCACCGCGGACGAGGTCGCCGGCCCGGAACGACGGCGGGTGGCACAGGAGGCAGTTGCGGGCGTGGTTCACCCGCACCATTTCACGCCTGAAGCGGCCGGACCCTAGGACGCCGCCGAAAACGCCGTCGAGGGCGGCCGGGGCGTCCGGGTCGGCGAGCGGGAGGAGGGCGGCCAGATCCGGGGCGGCCTCCCGGGCGTCGAGGGCGACGAGGGCCTCGGCCGCGTGCTCGGCCCCCCGCGGCCACGGGTGGCGGACGGCGGCCAGCAGCACGGTCACCACGAGCGGACGGTCGCGGCTCTTCAGGGCGTCCACGGCGGCCGCCCGGTTGTCGGCGTCGGTGTCGAACACGGCCCACCGGGCGAGGACCTCGGTGGCCGCCGCCCCGTCGATGCCGCGGAGGAGTTCGACGCTCATCCGCCGCACGTCCTTCCCCTCGGCCTGGAGCATCTGCTGGACGCACGGGACGGCCTCGGCGGTGGCCCACCGGCGGTCGCGGAACAGCCCGGCGGCGTCGCCCTGGAGCTTGGCGAACAGGAGGTCGGGGTCGGGCCGGCCGTCGCGGACGCAGGCCCCGACGGCGGCCCGGAGCTGCCTGGAGCGGGCGTCGAGGGCCTCGGCCCGGTCGCGGAAGAGGACGCTCTCGGCCCCCAGCCGCAGCGGCAGCCCGGCCAGGTCGGGGCGGTTGCGGGCGGCGAGGGCCGGGCCGGCGAAGGTGCCGCCGGAGGTGAGGTTCGTCCGGGCGAGGGCGACCAGCCCGGCGGCCGTCTTCGGGGCGGCCGGGGTGTCGAGCGTGACCTCGCGGACGGTCAGGAGTTCCTTCTGAAGCTCCTCGGCCGTGCGGAGGTCGATCCGCCTGGCGAGGCGGTGAACGGGGAACCCGCGGGCGTCCGTCGCGACCGCGGCTCCGGCGTCCGGCCTGGCCGCCGGGCCGGGCGGTGTGGCGTCGGTGGTTGGCGTGCCGGGAACGGGCACGACCGATGTGGGGGCGGGGGTGAGCGAGGCTAAGCCGGGGGTGACGGGCTCCGTGACGAGGCCGGCCGGGATGGTGCGGGGCAGGGAGGCGGTCGCCGCCGGGACGGGAACGGCCGGCGTCACGACGGCTCCCGCGGCGGGCGGGTCCGCGGCCGGTGAGCCGGGGGGCACGACCGCGACGACGGTGGTATCCTTGGTGCCGGTCCCGCCAGTCGGCACTTCCACGGCCGCGACCGCCGCGCCGCCGGCCGCCGGGGCCGCGACGACGGGCGGAGTTCGTCCCTTGTTCCACCGCCACGCCATTGCCCCACCACCGGCCAAGAGCAAGAGCAGGAGGACGGCGACCGCCCACCGCCCGCGGCCCCCCGACCCGGGCTCGACGGCCGGCCGCACGTCGCCGGCGGACACCAACACGAGGCGGCGCGACCGGGGGCAGACGACGGCCCGGCCGACGTCCGAGGGCGTGACCGGGTGGCGGTCGCCGCAACACTCACACACGACGAAGTTGGACATGGGCGTGTCCCGACGGGTTTTTCGCGGCGGACGTGAGGCACATATGGTCAAGCGGGCAGGCTAACACGGCCGCGGGGCGGCGTCCACAGCCAATCGGTTCAGAGTGTGTCTGAGAACCGGGCCGGGCCGTCCGCTCGGGGGAGTTTACGTCGATTCCGCGTATCGGATCGGCGTCCGAGCTTTCCCGCATTCTCCCAGCGCGGGGCGCTCGAAATCGCCGCAACGACTTGGCGAAAAGAGTCTTGGGAAAACCGCCCTGCAAACATGTGGTAAAGTTGACCTCGAAATTGATCGCAACATCTGAAAGGTAAGTGACATCGGGCCTTACCAGCCGGGCCAAGAATATAGGGTTACGTCACGCCGCCGGGGACGTTATGGACCGCGGATTTCGACGCAAGTCCGGTTACGGTGTGACCTCCGCCCGGGACACCCCCGAATCGCATTTCAAACACTCTCATGTCCGCAAAAGAAACTCGCCGTCCGCGTCGATTAGCGGCCCCGGGTCGTCGGGGGCGACGGCCCACCCGCCGGCGGCCGGGGCGTATACCTCGGCCGCGTCGCCGAACCACGCCACCACCCGCCCGTCGGGAAGGGGGGCGAGCGGCTGCGGGAGGGGGCGGCACGTCCACGCCCCGGCCCGCCCGGCGGCCCGACAGACGGTGCCCGGTGGGAGGGCGGCGAGCGTGGGGAACAGCGGCACGTCGCCGGCTCCCGCCGGGCAGCGGACCTGCCCCGGGGGGTGGTTGCGGCGACAGCCCAGGCAGTAGTACGGGCGGCCGCCGACCCACGTTTCGAGAACGGTTCCCTCGGCCGGTCTGAGCGCGAGTGCGGCCGGGGCCGGCGGCGTGACGGCCGAGACGAGTGGCACACGAACCTCGCCGCCCGCCCGGGTCACGGTCGCGTCCGGGGCGTGGCCGTCGGGGTGGGCGAGTCGCACGGCGAGTGCGAAGTCGTCACCGCCGTCGGCTTCCAGGCCCCCTGCCGTCCAGCCGTAAGCGGGGTTCGACCAGTCGACGGCCAGCGCCGCCCCGCCGCCCACGCGGACCCGCCGGACCGGGTCGGCGAGGTGGTCCGCCAGCACCGACAGGTCGGCGTTGGTATCGAGTTCGCGGAAGCCGTCGGGCGTCACCCGCCCCTCGCCGGTGAGCCGGTAGACGAGCAGCCGGCGGGCGACCTCGGGGGTGGCCCAGTCTTCCAGGTCGGGCACCGGGCGGGTGGTGACGAGGAGGACGGGCCGCGCCGGCCCCCGCGACAGGGCCCACAGGAGCGGCCCGAGGACGGGGTAGCGGCCGAGGTGGTCGGCGACGGCCAGCGCCGGCCCGGGACCTCCCGCCGCGTCGGACCCGAGCCCACGGAGGACGGCGGCAAGCGGGTGGGTGGCGTCGCCGCCGAGGAAGGCGACCTCGGGCCACCGGTCCGGCGGGGTGCCGGCCGCGAGGTCCTCCAGCACGGTGAGGATCGGCCCCTGCCAGAACGGGGCGGCCGCGGCCGTGGCGTCGGCCACCACCACCCCGCGCGGCAGGCGGGCGGGGTCGAACTCGTACCAGCCCGTCGGCATTGCGTGCCCCCGTTCCCGGAATACACCTACGCCGCTTGCGAACGGTCGATCATACAGTTATTTTGCCGCGTGTGGTCGGCCGCTCAACGACTCACGAGACCGAATCCTATGCCCACCCTCGTCTGCCCCGAGTGCAAAGCCCCGCAGACCGCCCGCCCGCCGGCCCCGGGGAAGCCCGTCGTCTGCCTCCGCTGCGACCACGCCTGGACGCCGCCAATGCCGAAGCCGCCCGCCCCGCCGACGGGGGCCGCCGCGAAGGCCCGCCCCGCCGCCGGCCCGGTGCCGCTCGACTTCGACGACGAGGACGACGCCCCGCGGCCGAAGCGGAGCGGGCCGTGGGTTCTCGCCGGGGTGCTGGGCGTCCTGGCGGTCGCGGCGGTCGGCGGGCTGGCCGTGTACCTTACCAACCGCCCGAAGCCGCCGAAGCCCGAGGTCGTGGCCGCCGAGCCGGAGGAGCCCGCCGCCCCCGCGGCCGAGGTCAAGCCGGCCGCCACCCGCGAACTCCGGCCCGAACAGGTCTACCCGCTACTGCTCCGCAGCACGGTCGTGGTCCTCACGGACGGCGGCCACGGGAGCGGCGTCCTCGTCCACCGCGACCGCAAGCTCGTTCTCACCAACTACCACGTCGTGGCCGGGGCCGATTCGGCCGCCGTCCTGTTCCCTGCATACGACGCCAGGGGGGAACTCATCACCGCCCCGGCCCACTACGCCGGCCTCCGCGACGCCCCGGCCGCCGTCGGGAAGGTGGTCGCCCGGGACGCCGGGGTCGACCTCGCGCTGGTCGAGCTCGCCGCCTTGCCCGACGGGGTCCACCCGGTCGCCCTGGCCGAGGGGCCGGCCAAGCCCGGGGAGACGGTCTACTCGGTCGGCGGGTCGGGGGCCGGGCCGGGGCCGGGCGGGGCCTACTGGCGGCTGTCCGTCGGGCAGGTCCGGGGCCGCCACCGCGACCGGATCAAGTTCCGCACCGGCCAGGCCGTCGACGCCATGCTCCTCGAAACCCAGAAGCCGGTCAACCCGGGCGACAGCGGCGGGCCGACGGTCAACGGCCGGGGCGAACTCGTGGCCGTCGTCTCGGCGGGCGACCCCACGGCCGACCAGGTGAAGCTCGACATCGACCTGTCCGAAGTCCGGTCGTACCTCGCCGCCCACGCTAAGCGCGACGGGTGGGCGTGGGTGGACGTGCCCCCGGCCCCGCCGCCGCTGCTGGCCGCCGAGGAGGTGGAAGCCCTGCGCTTAACACTCAAAGGGAAGGACCGTCCGGCAAGGGTGGTGGCCGCCCGCCGGCTCGGGGAACTGAAGGCGGCTGCCCGCCCCGCGGTGCCCGACTTGCTCGACGCCGCCCCCGACCTGAACGCCGACGGGCGGGCGGCCGTCGCCCACGCCCTCGAACAGATCGGGCCGCCCGCCGACGCCGACCTGAACCGCCTCCCGGCCGCCGCCGCGGCCGCCGACCCGGTCCCGCGGGTTTACGCGTTGCGGACTTACGCCGCCCACACGGCGTCAGGTGCCGACGCCCTCCCGGCGCTCGTCAAGGCCCTCGCCGCGGACGACCGCGGCGAGCGCGTACTGGCCGCCAAGGCCGTCGCCCGGGTGGGGGCGTCCGCCCGCCCGCTCGCCCTCCCGCCGCTGATCGACCGGCTGGCCGACCCCGACCCGGTGGTGGCCGAGGCGGCCGCCGCCGCGATCAGGGCGGTCGGACCGCTCGGGGCGGCCGAACACACGGTCTTCGCCGGCAAACTCGCCCACCAGGCCGTCGCCGTCCGCCGGTTCGCGGCGGCGCAACTGGTCGGGTCGGCGGCCACCGCGAAGGCGGCCGCGGCCCTCTGGAAGCCGGTCCTCGAAGACGCCGACCCCGGCCTCCGGCTCGCGGCCCTCGCTGAACTGGCGGCCTGGGGGGCGGCGAACCGCGACTGGCTGGCCGACCTCCTCCCGCTCTGCCGCGACGACTCGGCGGCCGTCCGCGCCAGGGCGGTGGCTGTGGTCGCCGGGTGCGGGGCGGACGCCGCCGGGGTGCGGGCCGTGGCCGCGGCGATGGACGCGGACGCCGACCCGGCCGTGCGGGAGGCCGCCGCGGGCGCCCTCGCCGGCCTCGACATCTCGCGGGCCGACCTCCCGATCCTTCAATAGCTGGCCGCCGCCGGCCGGGCCGAGGCGGTGCGGGTCGCCGCCCTCGGCCGAATCGCCAAGCTCGGTGCCGACGGCAACCCGGCCCTGGACGACCTGGCCGCCGCCGCCTCCGACCCGTCCGTGGCCGTCCGCCGGGCCGCCGTCGGGGCCTTCCTGGCCGCCGGGCCCGAGCCGGCGCGGTCGGTGAAGCTTGTGACCGACCTGATCGCGGCCGCCGTCCCCCCACCGGGCCGCCTCACCGCCGACGAGCGGGCCTTGCGGGTGGAGGCGCTCGACGGCCTCGGCCGGCTCGGCAAGCCGGGCGTCGCGGCCCTGGTGGAGTTGGTCAAAACCGATCCCCCCGGCGGCCTCCGCCGCGAGGTCGTGGCGGCCGTCGGGAAGGCCGGGGCGGCGGCCGAGGCGGCGGCCCCGACGCTCTTCGCCCTGACCGCCGAGCCGGACTGGCGGGCCGCCGCCACCGACGCCCTCGTGCGGGTCGGCGGCCCGGTCGTGGCCACCCGGTTGATCCAGTTCACCGAGGGGCAGAAGGTCCGCCGGGGGGCCGTGCTCGAGCCCGCGAACCCGCCGGCGACGCGGCTGTGGGCCGTCGTCGCCCTCGGCCGCCTCGACCCCAAGACGCTCGCCGAGAAGGACGCGACGCGGGTCGCCGAGCGGCTGCGGTTCGTCCGCACGTACGAGGGGGAGGCGGACATCCGCGACGCGGCGACCCAGGCCCTCACCCGGCTCGGAGTTCCGTTGAAGTAAGATGTGCCGAGCTACTCACCGGTCGGATGACGTCGACCGTCATCGTCCACGCCGACCACCGGACTTCCCCTCCACCCGCTCCCTTCTGGTGATGGGATCGGCGTTCCCGCCCGAAGGCCACGGCTCGGCCCGACGCTACCGGTGCTGTCGGACGCGATAGGTTTTCCACAGACCCGAGCCCGAGGAACACGCCCCCGCGGCATGACCTCCACTTACTCAGTGCGCTCGGCCTTGACGAGGTAAACGACGTCGGTGAGAAACTTATCTTTGTTTTTCTCATGACTCCGCAGACGCCCGGACGGACTGATTGCAACTCGTACAGGACATCTCGGGTTTGGTGAACGACCGACGCCGTGAATCGACACTCGGGTGTGGGGGATGCTCTCATCCAGGAAAACGCAGGACTCACCGTGATAACTCCACCACGCGCCGGCCGGTCGGGAAACGCTCTGGTCGATCCGCACCCGGTCGCCGCCCGGTACGCGTTCTCGACGCGCCCGTCGGGGGGCCAACCTGCACAACCGGGGAGGGTTCCCGGCCTCCCCGATCCGGACCCACTCCTGGTGACCTCCCCCACCCCGAGAACCCGATGAATCCCTTTCGCCTCGCACTCGCGGCCCTGCTGTTCGCGGCCCCCTCCGGCCATGCCCAGTACCACCTCATCGACCCCCAGTCCGCGCTGGAACGGGAGACGTTCTGGGACAACCGGGACTGGGACTGGTACCGGGCAAACGTCCCCCTCTTTGATTGCCCGGACGCCGACATCCGGACGACCTACTACTACCGCTGGGAACTGCTGACCAAGCACCTCACCTACGGGTCGGCGAACTCAGGGTACTCGTTCACCGAGTTCATCGACCGGCCGTTTTGGTCCGGGGCGTACGGGGCCAACTCGTGCCCGGCCGGGCACCAGCTGTACGAGGCCCGTTGGCTCCGCGACCCGCAATTCGCCCGGGACTACGCCCGGTACTGGTTCCGCACCCCGGGCTCCCAGCCGCGGAACTACAGCACTTGGCTGGCCGACGCCGTGTGGGCGGTCCACCGGGTCCACCCGGACGCCGGGTTCGTCACCGACCTGCTCCCGGACCTTTTGAAGAACCACGAGGGGTGGGAGAAGAGGCACTTCGTTCCGGCCGTCGGCCTGTTCTGGCAGACTGGGCACGACGACGGGATGGAGTTCAACATCAACAGCCGGCAGACCAAGGACATCCTCCGCGGGGCGCCCGGGTACCGGCCGACGTTCAACGCCTACATGTGGGCCGACGCCCTCGCCATCGGCCGGGCGGCCGACCTCGCCGGGGACAAGGCGACGGCCGCCGCCTACCGGGCGAAGGCGGCGGGGATCAAGGACCACATCCAGACGAGGTTGTGGGACCCGAAGCGGAAGTTCTTCTTCCCGATGTCCCAGCGGGACGAGGCGGCGGACGGGTTCTCGGTCAAGGCCCAGACCCTCACCCACCAGACCGGCCGACACGCGGGCAGCGAGTACGGGCGGGAGCTGATCGGGTACGTCCCCTGGCAGTTCGGCCTGCCGGACGCCGGGAAGGGGTACGAGGCGGCGTGGAAGAAGCTGGGGGACAAGGACGGGTTCGCCGCCCCGTTCGGCCCGACCACCGTCGAGCGGAACGACCCGATGTTCCTGCTCAAGAAGTCGTGCTGCTGGTGGAGCGGGCAGTCGTGGCCGTACGCCACCAGCCAGACGCTCAAGGCGATGGCCAACCTCCTCCAGGGGTACGAGCAGGACGCGGTGGCGCCGGCCGACTACGTCCGGCTCCTCCAGACGTTCGCACGGACGCACCGCAAGGACGGCCGGCCGTACCTCGCGGAGGCGTGTCACCCGGACACCGGGTCGTTCGCCGGGCACGACGGGTATAACCACAGCGAGCACTACTTCCACTCGTCGTTCAACGACCTCGTCGTCACCGGGCTGGTCGGGCTCCAGACCCGCGACGACGACGTGCTCGAGGTCAGGCCCCTGGCCCCGGCCGACTGGCCGTACTTCGCCCTCGACGGGGTGCCGTACCGGGGGCACGCGGTGGGCGTCGCGTGGGACCGGGACGGCACCCGCTACAAGCACGGCAAGGGACTCCACCTGCTCGTCGGCGGGAGGGTGGTCGCCACGTCGGTGAAGCTCGGACCGCTCGCCGCGAAGCTCCCGCCCGCCCCCCAGGCCGCCGCCGGGTCGTCGGCCGCCAACTTCGCGGTGAACAACGACGGTCTGTATTGTCCCCGGGTGCTTACGTCCCACACGAACCCGAAGGCGTCGCCCGCCAAGCTGATCGACGGGAACTACTGGTACCACCGCGACCCGCCGAACCGGTGGACGTGCGAGGGGTCGGCGAACCCGGCCGACTGGGTCGCGGTCGAGTTCGGGGTCAAGCGGGGGGTCGAGTCCGTCAAACTCTACTTCCTGGACGACGGCACCGGGGTGGTCCCGCCGGCCGACGTCGCCGTCGAACACTGGGACGGCAAGGGGTGGGCGGAGGTCCCGGGCCAGGAGCGGTCCCCGAAGATACCGGCCGGGCGGCGGGCGAACGTCGTCCGGTTCCCGGCGATCGAGACGGACAAGGTACGGGCCGTGTTCCGACACGCGCCCGGCGGCCGCACCGGGCTGTCCGAGTTCGAGGTCTGGGGTCCGGCGGCCCGGCCGGTCGAGCCTGCCCCGCACCCGCCAGGCGACCTGGCGTACAACTCGGGCGACAAGCCGTTCCCGAAGGCGTCGGCCTCCCATGCCGACCGGTTCGGCGGCAAGCCGGCCCTGGCCATCGACGGCAAGACGAACTACCTCCCGACCCCGGTGAACCGGTGGACGTGTTTCGAGTCCCCGGACCCGACCGACTGGCTGGAGGTCGAGTTCGGGGCTGCGACCGAGTTCACTCGGGTCGAGTTGGCGATCTACGACGACCGGGGCGGCGTCCAAGCGCCGACCCGGTACGAGGTCCAGTACTGGGATGGGGAGGGCTAGCGGGACGCGGCCGGGGCGAAAAAGACGCCCGAGACGCCGGCCGCTCGGCAACTCAACGAGGTCCGGTTCGACCGGGTGAAGGCGAGTCGGGTGCGGGTAGTGTTCACCCACGCCGGGAAGGCCCGGAGCGGTGTGAGCGAGATTTTCGTCTGGAACGACTGACGCCGTCCGCTCACAAGAGGGGTTAATGGTTGATAACGCGAGAGGGGTTTACCGGGCGGCCCCCATCCTGGTCCTGCTGCTGGTCGCCGCCTCGGGGGTTGCCGGTGGGGCCGGACCGGTGCCCGACCGCCTCCGGGACGAGTTGAAGCTCGACCGTTTCTACCAGAAGTACATCGACGCCGGCGGGCTCCCGGTCGTCGGCTCGGCGAAGTCGTCCGACCACGCCCTGGCCGAGGCCGCGTGGCTGGTCGGTCGGATGCTCGGCGGCCGGCCCGACGTCGTCAAGGCCATGCGGGAGGGCAAGGTCCGGGTGGCGGTCATGGCGGCCGACGAGTACACGACGGACGTGCCCGAGCACAGCCGACTGACGCCGAAGCTGTTCTGGGACCGGCGGGCCCGCGGGCTGGGGGCGACCCCGACCAACCCGGTCGTGAGCTGCGGGGAGGAGAACCTGCTCGGGTTCCCCCGCGACCCGTACCCGGGGGAAAACATTTTCGTTCACGAGTTCGCCCACGCGGTCCACGGGACCGGGCTGAATACGACCGACCCGACGTTCGACCGGCGGCTCCGGGCCGCGTATCAGGCGGCCCGCGACCGGGGCCTGTGGAAGAAGACATACGCCGCCACCAACCCCACTGAATCCTGGGCCGAGGGCGTCC